>JAKAKL010000046.1 GCA_021824565.1 Bacteroidota bacterium
CTCATTCTCTTCCGTTCTTCCGGCTTCGCGTTTATTTCTGTCATTTTTTACTCCTGTATATTTTGTTTCTTAAACATAATTAAATTTAACAAAAGTCCATTTCCAACTTAAGCATTACACTATATTGCTGATAACCATTTGCTGTCTTTTGGTACAAATAAATATCGACAGGTCCATTGAAGTTTTGATACCATACAATTTTCTGCGGATTGTTTTGTTTGCTCCATGTAGAATTATTATTGGGAAAAGTAATTGTGATAAGGCTATTTATACTCCAGCCGACATCTTGCAGAATAGCAAGCCCGACAGGTCCTGGAGAATGTATTGCCTCAGCCATTGCTAACGATGGTCTCATCAAGGAATTCGGATCGCCATTAAAATATGTTAGTTTATCCAGGTGAGATATACTACTTCCGCTTTCAAAAGGATTGGGGGAATAAATTTTAGCATAATTGTATCCGTTCTGGTTGTAAGCATTTGTACCGCTAAAGGTAATATTATTGGAGGTAAGGACATTATATAAAGCAGAGGAATTTCGCTGGTAAAGTGATGTATCACTTAGGATTTTTACTCCCCCATATTGAATAAAACTGTCATAAATTGTGGGATAAGCGGTATTATTAAATCCCCAGGTAGCAGTTGCTAAAGAATTATCAGCCGAAAATGAACCAGCAATACCCAGTGCGTGGCATATTTCGTGCAAAGCTACGGATTCAAGATCATATTGATTTGCCGGTGTATTACCATCTGTACCTCTATACCAGGCTATAGTGCTGTCGATGTCAAAATTTACATCACTTGAATCAGGTACTAAATCTTGCCTTGTAATATAATTAGCAAGTGCATAAGGGTAATTAAGATGAGGGACAGCACCTGTAAAATCATGTAAATAACCTACGGGCATTGCCTGTCCGAGTACATTCTGTTGAAGTTTCGTCCAATTAGCTTTTATTTTTATTTCAACAGTAGAGTTTATAAGATAGCTTAGAATATTTATTACAGTATCTATTGTACTTCTTGCAGAAGAGGGAAAATTTGAAGAAAACTGTACTGACAAAGAAGCGGTTTTGATTTTATGCATCGCATCCTTAAATTTATAAATGTCCGGAACATCCACCTTTGTATAAGCATTATAATTATCTCCCGTTATGCCGTGATATTTTATATCCATGTTCTGTGAATAACTAAACGCACTAAAAAGAATAAAAAGTAACAATAACTTTTTCATGTTAATTTCTCCATGTTTATTTTGTTTTCAAAAACATTTAATTTAGCTAAGCAAACAAAAACGCATAATATTCCCCTTGAACAAGGGGCGATGTATCTTGCAATATATGTTTGCATATCTGCCATGCCGGTGCTGATATCGCCGGCATGGTGTTTGTTTTGGGGGTGCTTTATTTTCCTGCATTGTGTTCCTTTTTAATTTTTAATTATCTTTTGCCAATAGTAACAACGGCACGCGAACCTATATAGCCTGCTATTATTACCACATTATTTTTGAAATCTATAGATGAATATACTCCATTGGGCAGATCTAGTTCCTTATATATTGTCCATGTATTGCCATTATAATGACCGGTATGGGTTGAACCTATCACAAACATATCGTTTAAGCCGTTCGCTCTTATACCTGTTAATGACTTCATTGTGAATTCATTTATCTCTTCCCATTTACCATAAGATTCTCTGAATAAACCTGAACCTGCTATATATACTATATTTTTGTTTTCTGCCCATACTGATGATGCCTCAAACAAATTATTTGGCGTTGATAAATTTTCAATTTTATTATTATTTGCAATACTTAATAAATCATACCCTTCTAAACCACTACTAGTATTATATAACGACATAAATATATCCGTAGTGTTAGGAATACCGTATATATCTGTAATATTTAGTGTCGTTCCGCTTTCTCGCTTTTGCCAAGTACCGTTGGAATAGTGGACAATTGTGCCACTATTTCCAACAAAAAATAAATCATTAATTGATGTCCCACTGATATGATAAACACTCCCATCATTTTGATTTAATACACCCATATCCCATAAATGATACAACCTCCATCCACCATTATTATCTTGCAAATATGGTAGACCACTTGATAAAATTATTTCACCATTTTGCAAAATAAAAACGCCTTTTAATGGTGCAATAGTTTGATTACCTTTGTACATAACTGCAATTTTTCTCAACTGCCATTTTCTCCCATTCCATTTTGCAAAATTGTATGGAAATGGGTCGTGTTTTCCAGTTGAGTCATTCATATATATTTCTCCCACTGCATAAGCTAGGGTATCATTTATTATTGCTACATCATTTAACATACAACTTCCGGCATTACCGCCAAACGTAAATGTCTGCCACGTAAAGCTGCTGCTCGTTGTATCCATTGTTTTAGCAGTAACTGTTTCACTTCTTTCAGTTGGGAAACCCTTGCCATACTCTGCCTGGTAAGAATATGATTGGTTTGGAGAAAGGGTACTATCATATAGAGTAGTATCATTACTGGTAAGGTTAAAACTAAAGAAAATATTTCCGTTCTTTTTAATAACAATATTAGTCGGTAGCGGGGCATTATTAATTGTAAGCTCAATCCAGGCTTCAGTGCAGCTAACATCAGAAATGGATAAACTAAGCCTATAGTTGTTTGTCGCTGTCGGGCTTTTGCAGCTTAGCCACGTCAACGTTAACATTAAAACTAAGAGAAGCAGGTGCTTCATAATTATGTTTTTTACTTGTAATGCTTTTTCCATTAGGATTAAAAAATGTTTTCTCATAGCTGCCATTAAAAATCTTTTAAAAAATAAACTATCACTTTCCACATTTTTATTGTTGTAGAAAGCAAAAAAATAATCCCGCTATAACGTAGCGGTTATGTTTATCTCTAAATCAGAAAGACTTCGTGATTGGATTTATCTAAGAGTTTTGTTTTGGATTGCTTATTAAGATATGTATTAGATTTGTCTGCTGTTAATACTATAGGTACATGCTTATCGATCAGCTTAAGCTTGTTTTGCTGCTTACGTTTCCGTATTACAAATTTGACATTGGAACTTGCTGCGTGTACGGGAACAATGTTAAAGGTGAAGTAAGAGGTAGAGAGGAAGAATGCTATATCGGGATTTACAAGCTGCTGGCTTTCGGAATCATCAAGAAATACATCTGTCAGTGTATCGCTTCCCTTTATAGTTATTTCTGTTAGTACACTTAAGAATAAAGACGAAAAGAATAGAAGTAAAAAGTAATATTTCAAATTGCCCTTAAACATACTCCAATTTAAATTTTTAATTCTAAGTCAACTTATATTAAATAAGTTAAACTGTCAAGTAAAAATTAAAATTATTCTTTTGCCCGCATCACAAATGTGAAACAGCGATTATCTAAAATAATAGTTGCACATTAGCAAATGATTAAATATTTTTCTTTTATAAAAATAGGAAGGTGCTTATGTCAAAGACACAATTTATGACACTCGCCCGACACATAATCGAAGGCGAAAAAAGACACCCGGAAGCGACCGGAGAATTATCAAGATTACTCTCCGATCTTTCACTTGCTGCAAAGGTTATTTCACTCGAAGTAAACAAAGCAGGGCTTGTTGATATTCTTGGGTTTACAGGAAACAATAATATTCACGGCGAGCAGGTTAAAAAGCTTGATATGTTTGCCCATGATATTTTAATCAGGGCAATGGATCACGGAGGACATTTCTGCGTTATGGCTTCCGAAGAAGAAGAAGATATTATTCATATTCCTGCTCGGCATAAAATCGGGAAATATGTTCTTCTTTTTGACCCTCTGGACGGCTCATCAAACATCGATGTAAATATCAGCATCGGTACAATTTTTTCTATCTACAAGCGCATTACACCGGATGGTCAACCTGGCACTCTCGAAGATTGCCTTCAGCAGGGAATCTATCAAGTGGCGGCGGGATATATTGTCTATGGTTCAAGTACGATCTTAGTTTATACAACCGGCGAAGGTGTTCACGGCTTTACACTTGATCCTTCCTTCGGCGAATTTCTTCTTTCGCACGACAATATCCAAATTCCGAAGAAGTCTCACATCTATAGTATAAACGAAGGAAATTATTTATACTGGCATCCGGGTTTGAAAAAATATATCAAGTACCTTCAAGAAGAAGACGAGAAAACAGAGCGACCTTACTCTTCCCGCTACGTAGGATCAATGGTTTCCGACATACACCGCAGTCTTTTGTACGGCGGAATATTTATGTACCCCGCAGATCATCGCCATACGAAAGGCAAATTAAGATTGATGTACGAATGCAATCCAATGTCTATGATAATCGAGGCAGCGGGAGGAAGAGCGTCGAACGGAAAGCAAAGGATTTTGGAAATTCAGCCGACATCACTGCATGAAAAGACACCGCTGTTTATCGGAAGCGAAGAAGATGTAAAGATGGTCGAAGAGTTTATGGCAAAAGAGGAGGTCAACAGCGAAGTTTATATAGGCAATATATCATAGCTTTATTTAAAAATTATTAGACCACGATTTTTAGATCGTGGTCTAATTTGAAAGATAAGATAATCAACTGACTGAATTATTTCAGAAGCTGCATCTTAACACTCTTTTCAAAATTGCCTGCTCGAAGTTGATAAATATACATTCCACTTGGCAGACGGCTGCCGTTGAAACTTACCTCGTATTGACCAGGCGCTTTCGTTCCTGAAACAAGTGTATTAACAACTTGTCCAAGCATGTTGTATACTTTTAAAGTTACGAAAGTTTCCTTTTGAACCGAATAAGAAATTAATGTGCTCGGATTAAATGGATTTGGATAATTCTGCTTTAGATCAAACGCTGACGGTACTTCTTTGCCTGCAACATCGTTTGGATTCTTAACAGACTTCTTACCTAATCCGGCTGGCGCATAAACAGCATAACCTCTCGGAGGAGCCCATAGCTGCACCCAGCCGTTGCCGTCAGAACTTTTATCAATTGCATGTCCTGTATAATCATGCATTGTAGTATTTGTCCATTTTACCTGAACCCATGCTCCAAGCCAATTTGATGCATTATCATTTAACACCAGAACACAGCCCGGTGCAGAGCCATATCCGTTTCTTTGCGCTACATAAAGATCGCCGTCTTTATATAGAACCGATGTTGTGCCGCCGTCTAAATGCTCCCTGATCCAGATAAGATTATCAATGCCGGGCTTTAAGCCATAATTATAATAATCCTTCCAGAACACGCACGGTCTTCCTTCCGATATTAGTATATAAGCATACGCCATCATCTTATCATAAATAATCGGATCGCTTCTATCCGTATCATGATTCTCTGCAAAGGTAACTGCTTTCATTGGGTCTATGCCGGCAACACCCGCGTGATCGAGTTGGGTCATATCAAACGAGCCGTTAGTAGTATTGCACATGCTGTTAAGTAAAAAGAAAAGAGGAAAATCGAAAGCGCTAGCCTCTCTATTTTCCTGGTTGATCCAGTTTTCAACGTTGGTGGTGCTGCCGTCCCAGAACTCGCCTACAGCCCACTTGCCAGCCATAGCTCCATAATTTAGCCATTCTGCAATAAAGCCTGGCTCAATCTGCTTAACGTCGTCAAGTCTGTAGCCGTCATAACCGACTGTCCTCGTCAGCCAATCGCCCCATGTTTCAAATCCGCTTCTTACAGCTTGAACAGCCTGGCATAAGTCGGGTCCAAAATCAGCATTATGATACGGGGGATTATTATCTGGATGAATGTCATTTGGATGGAAGTATTCATAATACTTTTCAAAAAGATGATGAGGATAAGTAAACTTAGTGTAAGTATATGAGTTAGTATATGGATTCCATTCTTGCGCACCGCCATCCATCTGGTTCATAACTATATCCGCATAAACCTGGATGCCATAATAATGATAAGTGCTAACTACATTCAGCAAATCCTGCTCTGTTCCAAAGCGCGTAGCTACTGTCCCTTCCTGATTATAATCCCCGATATCATATTGATCGAAAGGATCATATCCCATGGAAGAACTTCCCGAAGCTCCTTTTGATGGCGGCGGAAGCCAGATTGCCGTAAAGCCTACCGACTGAAGTTCCGCAGCTTTGGCACTTACAGTATCATACCATCCGTTAGGTACATTCCAATAAAACCCCTGCATCATAACATCACTCTGTGCCGGCGTAATAACAGAGATTAACATCAACAATAGAGCAGTCAAAAATGATGTTAGAAAGAGTCGAACTGTTCTCATAAAGACCTCCTATAAATTAATTATTGTTGAATAAAGACAATAGAAAATGTTAGAAGCATATAACAGTTATTTGGAAGAACGATCATAACTAAAGCGGATCGGCATATGATTTGGCTCTTAAGATAAAATCACAAGTTAAATAATGATACTACACAAATAGGGTGTTTTACAATGAAGACCCATTCTGGATAGTCTATTTTGATACGAAGCACAGAAAATTCAATGGCACGTATAATTTTTTAAGGCTATTCAATAAAAAAAATAAATAGCTCAATCATTTTTATTACACTAGTTTTCCTTCGTTTCAGAAGAGCTGACGCTTGTAATTATTTCTTAATAACGAGATAAATTTTTTTTATTATAGAATTCCTTTTGAAGCTCGCATATATTTCTTTTCAAAATAGAAGAAAAATTAAAACTTGATTGAGGGCACAATTTTTGCCCAAGTTTGGTGTTTTTTCTTTTTAAACTGAGGAAGTATGAGCTACAAAAGCATTGTGCTTGTAAAGCAGGTTCCGGATACGGCAAATATATCTGGACAGGTTATGAAAGAGGACGGAACTGTTAACCGCGCTCTTCTGCCTGCAATATTTAATCATGAAGACCGCGTCGCTCTTGAAATGGCTTTGCAGATAAAAGACAACTTCGGCGGCGAAGTTGCAGCTGTAACAATGGGACCGCCCCGCGCTTCGGATGTTTTACGTGAATGCCTGTTCATGGGAGCTGACGATGCATATCTAATAAGCGACCGGAAATTTGCCGGCGCAGATACATTAGCAACTTCCTACGTCCTTTCTGAAGCAATTAAAAAAATTGGAGATTATGATTTTATCTTTGCAGGGAGACAAGCCATCGACGGTGATACTGCGCAGGTTGGTCCGCAAACGGCGGAAAAATTGGGAATCCCTCAAGTAACTTACGCTCAGGAAATTTTAAACATTAACGGGAAGAAAGCGGTCATCAAGAAAAAGATCGAAGGCGGCTATGAAATTCTCGAGGCGGCTTTGCCTGTTCTTGTTACAGTATTAAAAGATGCTGTGTTTCCAAGACCGTATAAAGCCAAGCGGGTTATGTCTTACAAAAACGCGAAGACATTGCTTGAACTTGAAAAGCTTGCTGAAGGAAATTCTCTTCTTTATATCGACCAACTAAAACACGAATATATTTCCAAACATTTATACATCAACACAATGACAATGGACGATTTAAAACTTGATGCCGACCGCTGCGGCGTTGCAGGATCGCCGACCAAGGTGCACAAGATTGAATCCGTCGTACTTGCCGGCAATAAGCATGAACATATTGAGCCGACCAAAACCGGTATTGGTGCGCTCATCGATAAATTAATGGAAGATCACATTTTCGGATAAAATTTATGATTAAAAGAAATAACGACGTATGGGTTTATATTGAGCAGCGCAGCGGAAAACCTGCCGATGTCAGCATGGAGCTTCTTTCCAAAGGAAGAAAGCTTGCACATCAGCTTAACGGAGCTTTAAAAGCTGTAGTAATAGGATTCAACGCCGAAGGTATTGCTAAGGAAACTTTTCGATACGGCGCTTCCGAAGTTCTGCTTGCAGATCATCAAGAGCTTGAACATTATAAGACTCTAACCTACGGAAGAATTTTAAGCGAACTCGTCGACGAGCATAGACCGGGAGTAGTTCTTTTCGGCGCAACAATTATTGGAAGAGATCTTGCACCTCGCGTTGCTTCTTTTATTAAAAGCGGATTAACTGCGGATTGTACAGATCTGCAAATTGCCGACGTAAAATATCTTCGAAACGATTATAAGAATTTGCTGCTTCAAATACGACCGGCATTCGGCGGAAATATTATCGCGACAATTATTTCTCCTGAAGTCGACGTCCAGATGGCAACAGTCCGTGAAGGTGTTATGCGTCTTGAGCCGCTCGATTCGCCGGCAGAAGGCAAGATAACCCTGGTTGATTATAAGATGAACGGTTTCGACGACCTGGTTAAAATTATTGAGCAGCATCGCCAGGAAAATAAAGTCAATCTAAAGAGTGCGCCGATAATTGTTGCGGGCGGTTACGGCTTAGGCACGAAAGAAAATTTTAAGATGATTCACGAGCTTGCGCTTACTATCGGCGGTGAAGTTGCAGGCAGCCGAGCCGCAGTTGATGCCGGTTTCGTTACTGCCGATAGACAGGTCGGGCAAACCGGTGTTACCGTAAGACCAAAGCTTTACATCGCCGTTGGGATTTCAGGAGCAATCCAGCATCGAGCTGGTATGCAGGAATCGAATAAGATCATCGCTATTAATAACGATCCGGACGCTCCAATATTCGGCGTTGCGCATTACGGTATTGTTGGCGACGCAGAACAAGTTATACCAACATTTATTAATGTATTTAAGCAAAAGTTGAGATAAACCATGCCAAATTTTTTTACCGACAATTCAGATTTATTATTTCAATTCAACAGGCTTGATCTGAAAGAGATCGTACAGCTTACCGAAGAGGATTTTCATCAAGCTGAAAAATTTACTTATGCGCCTATCAATTATGAAGACGCGATAGAAAATTATAAAAAGATTTTAGAAGTCGTCGGCGACATAGCAAGCAACTTCATTGCACCTCGTGCCGCTTCAGTTGATGAAGAAGGCGCTTCTTTTCACGAAGGGAAAGTAAAATACGCGAAAGGTACAAAGGAATCTCTCGATCTTCTTTCTAAAGCTGAATTGATGGGCATGATTCTTCCCCGCGAATATGGCGGGCTTAACTTCCCTACTACAATTTATATGATGGCTGTAGAATTAATTTCCCGCGCCGATGCATCATTAATGAATATTTTCGGTCTGCAGGATATTGCAAAAACAATTTCGCAATTTGCTAATGAACAATTGAAGGAAGAATTCCTTCCAAGTTTTTCTTCCGGCAAATATACAGGCGCAATGGCTTTAACCGAACCTGACGCCGGCTCCGATCTCCAAGCTGTAAAATTAAGCGCATACCAGGATGAAAATGGCAAATGGTTCTTACGCGGCGTTAAAAGATTCATTACAAACGGCAACGGCGAAGTTCTTTTAGTTCTTGCCAGAACAGAAGCCGGAACAAAAGATGCGCGCGGCTTAAGCATGTTTGCATGCTATGGAGACGGCACGGTTAAAGTAAGAAGGATCGAACATAAACTCGGAATACACGGCAGCCCGACTTGCGAGCTGCAGTTCAACGATACGCCGGCATTCCTTGTAGGAGAAAGAAGATTTGGATTACTGAAATATGTAATCTACTTAATGAACCGCGCGCGTGTCGGAATCGGGGCGCAGTCTCTTGGTATTTCTCAAGCTGCTTACGAGGAAGCTTTAAATTATGCAAAAGCAAGAGAGCAGTTCGGCAAACCGATTTCTCAACTTCCGGTTGTATCAAACATGCTTGTTGATATGAGAGTAACGCTTGAGGCAAACCGTTCGTTGTTTTATCAAACCAGTTTGTGGCTCGATAGGAAAGAGAAGTATGAAGAGCTTTTCGAAAGGCTAAAAGCAGAGAAAAAATCTCTGGCTGAGGTAAATGAAAAGGTAAAAGAAGCCGGCAAGGTAACGGCTTTCCTTACGCCGCTTACAAAATATGTTTTGTCGGAGTCCGCAAATAAAATCGCTTACGATGCTCTTCAAATACACGGCGGTACAGGTTACATGAAAGAATTCAAAGTAGAAAGGTTAGCGCGCGACGCTCGTATTACGAACATATACGAAGGCACTTCGCAGATGCAGATCGTTGCGGCTGCGGGCGGCGCTATTAACGATGTGCTTAGCGAATATTTCGATGTGTGGGATAAAAAGGAATATAAAGGCAGCATTGCTCAATTGTTGTCGCACCTGCATGAAATCCGGCAGATTTACTTTGAGTGCTTGAAATATCTCAAAGATAAAAAAGACAAAAGCTTCCAGGAAATTGCAGCCAAAGATATTGTTGAAATCTACGGCTATCTCTATGTCGGCTACTTGCTTTTACAGGAAGCGAACTCAGATAACAGGAAAATATTTACAGCGAGGCGATATATCCTGGATGCACTGGCAAAGTCGTTGAAGAACCAGGAAACAATAAAGTCCGAGCTTTATTCGGATGTTATTCATGCAGATACTATTTTACAATAAAAAATATCATAAGGCAGTGATATGAAAACTCAAAAGAAAATCGCTTACCGTTTTTTTGATGATAACGAAGAAAAACATTATGTGCTTTCTTCGTTAGATCATAAGGAACTGGAAGCATTGGTAGAAAAGTTCAAAACTAAGAGGGAAAAAGTAGTTGCTAAGGATTTTGTCACTTATTTAAAACGACATGACAAAGCCGCTGAGGAAGTTATACTTAAGGATTTTTATTTCTAAGTCAACGAATTAGGAAAGCGGGAGAAAAACGATTAATTATTTCTTTTGTCTATTTCCTTTTCAAAGCAAATACTGTTTTCAACATTCTTGTACTGCCCGTAATTTGGGATAACAGTGTAGCCGCTGTTTGTATAAAGCCGTACAGCTTCCGGCTGCTTTCTGCCGGTTTCGAGTATACATTTTTTATAATTTAGTTCAATCGCCCAGTTCTCAAGCTCATCCAAAATTCTTCTGCCTATTCTTCTGCCGCGGTATTCGGGCTTTACATACATTCTTTTCACTTCCATTGTGCCGCTGTCGTATTCCTTTATTGCTCCGCAACCGATTGCTGTGCTGTCATCATAAGCGACGATCACATTTTTTATTTTGTCAATCTTATTGTACTGCGCGTAGAATCCATGCTGCTCGCCGTCTTTCTCATGCAAGTATTCATCGAGCTTTGAGACGAGATTAACAAAGTCTTTATTTCCAGAGTCGGTTCTTTTAAGTGAAAGCATTATAATTCTTCCAGATTGCTTTTTTATATCTCGCCCGGTACATAATTAAATAACTTCTCGCGTCTTCAAAAATTTAATTAGCCTTCGAATGTTCCATGAAGAAATTCCATATCAGATCGGTAGCGTTTATTTTATTAGATGATTTGCCGACGAGGTATTTGGGAAGCAGGTTTGTACCGCCGGGCCACGAATGCCCCATTCCTTCGACTGTATAAAAATCCGATTCAGCTCCTGCGCTGTCCGGACCTATTCTTTTACCTGTTACACCGTTATTGCTGTATATTGTTTTCTGCTCATCAGGACATTTTAATAGATCTCCCCATAGTTCCCACATCTTTTCGGCAGATATTCTTTCCTCTTCCTCTCCGAATCGTTTTACCTTTCCGCCGTTGAACGGATTAATCGGATCGTCAGTGCCGTAAATTAATATTAAGGACACCGGCATTTTAAGAGGATGAGGCTTCACAAGCAGCACACTTGACACAGGCGCGATTGCGGCGACTTTATCCGAAAGCTCCATCCCGGCTCTGAACGTCATAGCTGCGCCATTTGAAAATCCGGCGATATAAATTCTGTTTTTATCGACGGAATATTTTGATTCGAGAATTGTTATTACAGTATCAATAAAACCAACGTCATTTATTCCTTTAACTTCAGAGGGCGTTCCCTCTCCTCCGCAATTCCATGACCTTGGATTAAATAAAAAGCTTTCCCTTCTACCGGGATGTTTTAGTACTCCGTTCAAGCCAGCGACTATAAAATGTTCTTTGTCGGATTTTTCGATCCAGTGCCCCTGCTCCAATCCATTTTTGCCGTTGCCTCCGAACCCGTGCAGAAAAATAACTAGCGGATACTTTTCTTTAGGGTCATAAACGCTTGGCAGATGAAGATAATAGCTCCTTCCATAGCCTCCGTATAATATTCTTTCTTCCTTTAGATTATCATTTCCATTTTCAAAAGTCTTGCTTTGTATATAAAAAGGATAAAGCAATAACAGCGCTGCGAGTACGAGTTTCATATTTAAAATTTGTTTTGTGAATTATGCGTTAAAGATAATGCAAAATTATATTTGATAATAAGGTGAATAACTAGAAATCTTTAACAAGTGAACTGAATCATTCCGGCAGAAATAAATTAGCCGCATGTTATCCGCAGAATTTAAAAATTAAAATCACTCGGCTCGCCGTTAATTTCCCTTCCACGCAAGATCATATTCTTAACCATTTCGGAACTGTACGGATAGCTGCTTTCAAAATGCTTGTTGAATGCAAGACCGCTTTTTAGTCTGAACAGGTAATCGTTGTACGCCTTAGGCAGTTCTTCCAATAATTTTTTCCTTATATATTCGTCTGCGGCAGAAATGATACCGGTGCGCCAGTTGCTGTCATAATTTATAGGGCAAATTTCCGCCGCGCCGCGCAAAGTCTCCAATGCATCGTTGACCATCTCGTCTTCCTCGGTCTCGAAGCTGTTGTTGTACGCGTGCCATTTTATAATAAAGCTGCCGTCTTCACACTTCTTTAAGAATTCCAGCATTACTTCATCGTCCGAATAATCAAGGTAAGGTCTTCTGTCATAAACCGGCTTGGGTAGGTTCGGGTTTTTCTCTTCATTCTTTTTCCTATCATAATCGCGGCAGAGCTGCATATAGAATTCTTCTTTTGTGCCTCGAATATCATCAAGCATATATAAAGAGCTTAAGCCAGTGTTGTTCTCATAGTACTCATACCAGCCGGGCGTTTCATACGAATAGTGATCGGAGTCCGGATCAATGGATTGCTCCTTGAAAGAATCGTATTCCTGCCACATCGTCAGGTAATCTGTTTTTATATCTTCCATTCTTTCAGATGATATAAACGTCATGTACAAATCAAATTCTTCTTGCGTTATAGGAGTAAGGAAAGGACATGACTCGATATCCTCTGACCATTCCCTGAACTCCGATGAGACCTCGATCTCCTCTATTTTTATTTGCTCAGCTCTCCACCTGCACTGGAGATCGAACAGTTTCCTTTGCTGTATCTGCCATAAATATTCTTCAGCCATCAATGAATATCTCAGCAATTTATCTTCTTCGTTCTCAAGCAGTTTCGCACCGGTTATTAAAATTTCTGCTTTCACTGAAGCGAAATGATTTTTAAAATTTGTTACGCTGACTTCGCGGTATTCATTCAAGAACTCCGCGTACTTAGGGTTTGTATTTAGGTCATCCAGGATTTCTTTTTCCAGCCTTGATTTATCCGACCATGTTAACGGCTTCTTTTTATTTTTATCTTCTTCCTTTTGTTCGCTTCTGTTGTTTTCTTTCTCTTCCATTTTAATCTCCTCTATACTAACAATTGTTTTTATTTTTTCCCATATTCTTTTTTAAATCCATTTGCTTCATTTATCGATCAGTCTGCGATGATAATTTATCTGCCCGACATGATAGTTAAGATGCGCTATAAGCGAAACAAGGAAAAATCCGGTCGTCATATTTTTTTTAGCGACATCAACCGGATATATTTTTTTAAAGTCATCGTCATGCAGCTTTTGCAGCGCCGCGGCAACGGCTTCCTTTGCCTTATCTATACCTTCCAGCAATTCTGATCTGCTTACGCCCTTGAGGCTGAATTCTTTTTCCCTGTCTCTCTTATATTCAACCCCTCCAAGAATGCGCCCGATAAACTCTCTTAGATTGCCGATTAAGTGCAGGCATAAATTGCCGCCGCAGTTCTTTATTTCTCCATCAATCTTCCATAAGGCAGACTCGCTTTTATACAGACTTATTTCATCTCTTAATTTATTTATGTCCCGCTCGAATATTTCTATCAAATCTTCTTTTAGCATTGCTTTGCCTTTCCTTTCCAAAACGCTGAATCTTTTTTATAATAAAATAAATTTATTACATAATAATTGCAAAACCGTTTGAGTATACAGCACTCACATCTCTTTCATTCGCTTCTCTCAAACATGTTCGACAATTGGCGGTAGCGAAAAAAAAAGTGTGTGTTTTGCCGCTGTCTATCGCGGGTACTTTTTCCTTTTCCATTAAACTTCCTTATCCTTTACAAGCGTTTCGCCTTTTATCAGCCATGAGACTCCGAACGCCGCTAACGATACTGCTTCAAATATCAGGACTGGTTGTATTGCCGCAATAAAAGTTTTTACAAGAAAAACTTTGTAAACCAGTATGCAAAGAATTGAGAAGATAATTATATATCCGCATAATTTATAAATTCTATTTCTCTTTATTTTCTCCGGCGTCATAGCGCCGCCGTGCTTTGTAAATAAGAATATCGAATTGAATGCAAGCGAAAGAAAGAACAATGATGCGCACGTAAGATGAAAATAAACGGACACGCTGTCGTTAAGTTGAAATATGCCTGTCTTAAACACACCGCTGCTTTCTAATGACGTCGGGAAGAACGCGATACCAAATGCGAATATCCCGCTGATGTTACCGGTTACGTCGTCTATCTTTTCATAGCCTTTGTATGACATCAAGAATAGACCGACGCAGCAGAGCAGTCCAACAAAGAAATCACGCATGTTTGTATAGTAATAGCTGCTGATAGAATCGCCGAAGACAAATCCGTTTTGAATGAATCCGCCTAATATTACTATCATTGGCAATCCTATCCCCAGGATGCCGATAACTCGCCTCATTGTTAAGTATGAAATAATTAATCCGCGGTCAGTCATGATTAATCCATCCTTTCATAAAATTAAATATTACAATAATATATTATCCAATTATCAGAGGTTATGCAAGAATAATTTTTTATAGCCGCGCCCTTTGTGAGACCGAGTGAAAACTTTAGAACATTGTTTAAACTCGTTCTATACTGAAAGCCCTCTCTTTTTATGAGACAAATTTAGCGTGACTTCATTCATTGCAGACTTATTTTAACACAACTTCTTCACGTTTAGGAAGTCGAAACGGCATCATAAAAAAAATAAGATGTATATAAGATTGAAACAAAGGCTTTGAAAGTTTACACTATCGTACCCTGTACCGTTTACAATTTACCATGTCGTCAAAAAAAGTGAATATAACTTTCCCGTTTACAATGCTGTTTTCCCTCAATGAATTTTTTCTATCCTTTTATTAAAGAATAAAATCAAAGAATTATTTTCTCATACGGCGGCATGTAGTTTGACTTAAGCTAGGAATAACTATTCTGTTCCTTAAATTTTCTTGATCGCCGATGTGGTGATTCAAACTAAATCCGTTTTCTATTTATTAATTTTAGATGGAGTTATATATGAAAATTCTACACAACTTTCAGTTAATTGCATTGACGGCGTTCGCCAGTGTAATTGTTATGCGCTCCGCCTTTGCTCAAGGCTGGGTTAAACAAGCAAGCGGAACGACTAATAATCTTAACAGTGTTTACTTTGTTAATACAGATACAGGCTTTGCTGCGGGTGATGCCGGTACGCTTTTGCGCACTACAAATGGCGGCAATGACTGGACTTCCTTGTCAAGCGGAACAACAAATTCTTTGTATGAAGTAAAATTTTTTGACCCCGGCAACGGCGTAATTGTCGGCGATGCAGGTATAGTCTTAAAAACTACTGACGGAGGAATTTCATGGTCAAGCGAATCAAGCGGGACAACCGCAAATCTTACCGCAGTTTCCTTTGCTGATTCGACAACGTTAGTTGCCGGTGCAGAAAATGGCACTATCATTCGCTCTACTGATGGCGGTATTACTTGGACTGGAGTCGCCAATCCCAGCGGACATCCTGCCGCTTTTACAAGCATTTCTTTCGGAAATGCAAATGATGGACTTGCCTGTGCACCTACTGCTTACACAGATATTTTGCGCACTACCGACGCTGGCACAACATGGTCCGTTGTCAACGAGAGTTTTACTTTGTATGGAGTTCAATATATTTCCTCTAATACTGCTATTGCAGTTGGTTATGAAATTGGTACTGGCTCAGCCTCTGTATCGGCAAAGACCACAGACAATGGACGCACCTGGAATGGCACCGGAGGACCTTTTGATCGATACGCTGAACTCACAGCAATCTCTGCGCCGGAGGCAAACTTCTGGTCGGTTATAGATGATAAAAATAATGCCGATCAAATATTGTGTACGACTAACGGCGGTTCTTCCTGGAATGCACAAATAACCGGAAACTTCTATGCAATATTTTTCACTGATTCTAATAATGGAACTGTTGTCGGCAGCGGAGGAACAATTATGCACACCACTGACGGAGGCGCAACTATACCCCCGGAACCAGCTCTTGATTTACCGCTCAATGGAACAACCGGAGTTTCTACTTCTGTAATGCTTGAGTTTCACCCGGCTACCTTATTTGCATCATATGGGCTTCAAGTTTCTAAGGATTCAAATTTCACAACATTTGTTCTGAATTTAAGTAATCTTCATCCTGCAAACGACGGGAACATTTATTATTTACTTAGCGGACTCGACTCAAATACTGTTTATTACTGGCGAGCTAATACTTCAAATGTTTATGGAACTAGCTCTTGGTCTAAGACTTGGCATTTTAAAACAATTTCCTCATACCCAAATCTTGTGGTTTACGACGGAACTCTCCAATCTCCCTGGGATGACGCATCGTGGAGTTCAACAGTAGTTTATACCGATACAAATGCAATCAAGGTTTCGGCTGATGCATGGGGATCATGGAGCGCTCATTACGGCAGTTGGGGCTCGCAAGTGGTAAACCCAGCAACCTATTCCGGACTTGGAGTTTCACTCTACGGTAATGCTTCGGTTGGAATTGAATTTGAAAATGATTCTTCTCAATCATTCCCTTACATACTTGAAAACGCCGGTGGAAACAACTGGATGGACTATAAAATACCAATGAGTTCGCTGAATCCCAACGACTATTCTATAACCCGTATCGATGTACAATCGAATAATAGCGCACCCGTTGAATATTTTGTTAAGAACATCCGGCTGATCGGCGGTCCCAAAACTACCTCGGCTGCAAATTCCTTAACTTATGCAGCGAAGGGATTGAAGATGAATAATTATATGCCTCTTACTTTTAATTTATTGCAGAATTATCCTAATCCATTCAATCCTTCGACTGTAATAAGATATCAATTAGCATCTAAAGACTTTGTTACTTTGAAGATATATGATGAGCTTGGAAGAGTTGTACAGACGCTTGTAAATCAATATCAAAATCAAGGTTGGTACCGCGTAAATTTCAATGCATCCAACCTTGCGAGCGGATTATACATCTACCGCATTCAAGCAGGCAGATTTATCGCCGCGAAAAAAATGATGCTGCTGAAATAAATTTTAGTTTCTCAGCATCATTTGCGCAAGACGTTGAACTAAGAACGATTGTTTAAATGTAAGTACTACACTTATGCTCAGAGTGTAAAAAATCTTGCCGGGTATTTATAGCTCTTTATATCCGGCTTGATTTTTTACTCACTTGTCTGGATTCCAACAGATTAAAGATGCTTACTCCTTTTAATATTACTGATTTTAAAACCAAATACTTTCCCAATAGGAAAAAATCTCTATCGTTATGCATTAACAGCAAAACATTCCCCATACAAAATGTTCCTATTATTATATCAGCTGTTTTTCTGACTGTTACTTTTTTTTTTCGTATTGACCTATAATTATTTGCTGCCTTTATTGCTATTTCTTCTCCGCAAACATTAAAAAGGAAATGAATTAAGTACATTTCTGGCAGTATCGTCATCTTTATCATGCCTAAGACCTTGTAAGAATTCCGCTAAAATAAAATCGCCTAATACTACTAATTCTTTTCCCGGCATTTAATCGAGTTTTTCAACTTGCCAATTTTCATTAGCTGCGTATTACCTGTCGCCTGCTGTTTTCAGCTTTGCTTTTTATTTTTTGCCAAACACTTCCCGTGGTTGCAGAGAAATAATGTTAATTAGATGGAATGTGACGCAGCAGGACGGATAATTCAGCTTGCGGAATTATCTTTGTCCGGCTTCAGCATATTCCCTGTCATTTGGTACCTAACACGTAATAATGTTAAGCGGGATTGCTCGGAGTTTGGGCAGATTGCGTTGCATCGCTTTCTGCCTTCGCTTTGTTAGCCGCGCTTAATTTTACCACGCGTTTTGCTGCATGGTACCGGGCGCAGAAATCAGGCTGCTTGCCTTCAAGATTTCGTATATAACGGCGGAAACGGTTCGCTACTATCGAACTGTTATCCGACATTAATTGTGCTACTGTCTTGGTGGCAACTACGCTCGTCTCTTCACCCTGGCTCTTGCCCGTTCTAGCCGCATCGAATGCCTGCAGTTTCGCTTTCGCGTCTGCAATTCCTTCGGCGGCTAAACCGTGATCTTCTAGAGCCGGTTCAATACGCCCCGTAAGATTAAGTATCGCCATTGATTTTTCGCTTAGCTCGGTGTCCCTTAAGCTGTTCAGAAAAGAATCATTTGTATTGCTCTGTGTTTCGAGCTCTACATCTTTCTTTTCCGCAGCATAATTGTTCACCGCGTCGGCTACTATTATAATCGCTGATACTAGATCTTCGCGCGCGTAATGCTTTTGTTCGGTCTTTCCTTCGGTTAAATCTGGTTTGCCGCTGTCCTTTATCTTAATCTGCTGCAGATTTTCTTCGAATATGACCGACCATCGCTTGAACCCTGGAATTGAAGATACGATAGCGTCCTCTTGAACAAATAGGTCATGAATGCGCCAGTGCGCTTCGTTTCTGTTTATGAATCTATTATCCATATACACTCCTTTGTTTGAGAGGGTTATTCTGCCCGCCACGGGAAATATCAACACACTCCTTTCATGCCTTATTTGTTTTTGTTTGCATTTAACGGTAAGGCAATCCGTCAACCTGCAAAAACTCTTTCCTCTGTATAATTACTTATTCTTAAACTTAAACTTGACCTTGAACTTAACCTCGCCTTTGTCTCATTCATCACCTGACAGCCTCCATTTATCTCTGACCGGGTGATTTCACTCAACGGCGCCCTCGCATTAATCTCCGGCGGGGTGATTTCACTCAACGACGCCCTGTCATTAATCTCCGGCGGAGTGATTTCACTCAACGACGCCCTGCCATTAATCTCCGGCGGAGTGATTTCTCTGAATGACGCCTCACTATTAATCTCCGGTGGGTCGGTATTATTTTCCGGCAGACTGCCATTAATCTCCGGCGGGGTGATTTCTCTCAACGGCGCCCTCGCATTAATCTCTGGCGGGTTCTCATTTATCTCCGGCGGATCGGCATTAATCTGCCGCGGGTTGGCATTTTTTAAAGTCCGCCTGCCGTTTTTCTCCGGTGTGATGCCGTTTTTTAAAGACCACTTTCCGTCTGTCGACATCAACCTGCCATTCTTTAATAGCCGGACGGCATTTATCCGCGCACTGCTTTTATTTATCTGCAGGCAGACAACGTTTCTGCCCGGCAGATTATTATCAAGCGTACTCATCACTCTATTTGCTTTTGGGATTTTACGGTTCATTGCTGAAAAGAATCCTCTTAATTAATTCTTCCATATAAACTGCAAAAAACTCCTGATATAAATTCCCGGCTATTTTTTATTTCCTTTCTTAAGATTAATATTTTTTATTCTCCTGTCTTCCCTATTTTCAGAGAAGGTTTAAACCATTTAGATCAATGTGCAGCCCGAGAGATACGTTGGTTGAATTAATAAAAGTCGGAGCCGCATCGCCGTCCTGGTATTTTAAATTTAAAGTCTTCCCGTCCGTTACCGGCACGCTCAATTCAATAGACAATAATTTTCTTTCCTTTTTATTTGAAGGATCATACGACACTGAAGTGGAAACTCTATTCCAGTACTGGTAATCGATAAAAAATCCGGAACCCTTTCCCATCAAGCCTGCAAAACCCCACTGAGCTTCCGCGTTAATTCTTCCCTCTTGAAACGGGTCTTTATCTTTCTCAGCAACGTTGGCGTATTCGTACCCCGCGGTTACATAAACGTTCTGCAAATTTGGAAACGGAGACAGAACAATAGACGTGAACACCATACCGGAAATATCATGGTAGTTCAAAGTCTGGATCGTATTCTCCTGCGTGTGAATGCAAAGCGGGCGCATCTTCAAAAAACCGGGTATCACCTGTTCAAGCGACCACAGGTAGGATATATTGAATTTAATATTGTTCGAAGGATCGTCCTTCTTCGATGAGATAGTTCCCTCAAAGTTAAAGTTGAGTGTATTTGTTATTACCGCTTTTACGGACCAGTAAAGCCCGAGATCGCCGATTGTATTCTGAGTGCTGTCGCTTTGGATCAATACGGGCGCGGCTGTAAACTTCCAGCCGATGGATTTTTGCTCTTCGTATTTCTCGTAGCTTTCCTCGCCTTTTAGAAGCTGCCTGAAATTATTTTTATCGATCAGGATATTATCACCAATAAAGTACAGGTAATAAGTCTTGTCATAAGATAGATCAAGCCCGGTGAATTTTATTCCATCGCCTTTTAGATGCCACTTTAAAGGACTGCGCAGAGGAATGTTCATACCGGCGCTGTCCGCGAGCTTATACTTAGAGACATCAAAGTACTGCTCATCTATTTTTTGATTAAATAATATTCCCATAGCATAAAGACCATTTTTATCTTTGAATATCTGTATTGAATCGATCTTTATTTGAGTATGAATATTAGCCGCGATAAGCCAAACTGTAATCAACGCAAAACTTATTCTTTTAATCATGATCTCACCTCGTTTTATTAAATTAAATTTATGACCGGCATTGTCTTAAACTGTTTCAAAAATATTATCAGCCAATTGACTGATAGTTATATCTTGATCGAAGATAGTCCGGTCGCTTGGCGACGTACACGGCGGCTGCGACGGGTCCGGAAATAATTCTTTCAATGCCTCGATCATATCATGGTAGATATCTTCCTTTTTCAGATTTGGATCGTTTGTCATGCTGTGAGAGAATATTGGAAGCTTTGGCAGATGAAGGTCTGCTATTTCTTTATCGGTTAGATTAGGATCAACAGCATCTTTTGATTTAAAAAATTTTAACAAGCATTTAAGCACGTCGTCTGAGTTCATTTTATTTCCTTTCAATTTTTAGATTAATTAGCTGCAGAATAATACTGAGCTATTTATAATTACATAGAGTAGCATTTGAGTATGCGCTGAGCTGCGCTGAGATTTAAAACTCTGTGTTACTCTGTGCTTCCTCCGTGAAACTCTGTGTAAGTCTTTTTTCTTATAATTACTTATCCTGTTCTACCATCTCCTTTCAGATAATAACCCGTAACAAGCTTGAAGGCATCGGAAGTTTTCGTCCCGGGTGCGCCGTCGACAGTTAGAGAAATTCCGGGAAATTTATTTAAGAAAGTTTGAAGCTCTTCGCCGTATTTAATTTTGGTATTAGAAAATTTTACGTATGGTTCGCCTGTGTTGTTTAAGTTTTCTTTTACCGGAGAATTTACTTCTCCTTTATCGGCAAGGTTAAGCAGTAGTACTGCGGCTCCGCACTGGTTAGAGACCGCATTTTCATCCCACAATCCATCCCTGACAAATTTTCCTTTTGTGTAATGATTAGAAAAGCTCCAAAGGTAAGGCGATTTAACAGCCGGGTGTCTCAGTCTGTATCCCCAGCCGTTATATTCTTCTATCTTATAAAGAACGCCTTCAATGCTCCAGTCATTCCATTGGTCGAGATGACGTAATTGAAGAGCGTCAAGCGCGCTTTCCTCCCACGTGTACGGCGGATTCTTGTTCGGCAGCCTTCCGGCAGGTACGTGAAAAGTCCTGCCCGTCAGCGGATCGCCGTTGTGCAGATGAGTGTTAAAATTCTGCGAAGACTCCATGTTGTGCAGCGCCGCTATTAAATACCATGGAATCTTTAGCGCTTCGCCAACAGATTGGTATCTGCCTTTGTTATTAATAATTTTTGCAGCGGCTGAATCAACAAGCGCTTCTTTATCTTTGTTTACTGAGCACGAATTAAACAGAACTTTATATTCTTCTTTTAACTCGGCGGAAAAATCTATCGCCGTCATACTTAATTCCCCTTTCTATTTATCTTCGCTAAGAACTATATCCTCAACCTGCACCGGCTTGCCTGCAGTTAATTTCTTATTTGCGATAAGCGCCGAAAATTTCTTATCTCCGCTCTCAAGTTCCGCTTTAAAATTATATTCTCCTTTAGGTACATTAGGAATGCTGAACGAACCGTCCGCGTTGACGTTTGTTTCAATTGTTTTACCTGTCCCTGACGCCGGAATCATGCTCAGCTTTACTTTATCGGGAGTAATACCGGCTAAGCCTTGCGGCAATTTTACATTTCCTTTTACCGTTGTATAATTTGCGGCTTCGTCCTCTGCCGTAGTTTTGCCCGGAAGTATTATATCTTTTATTTTATTTAAAAGCTCGATCGCTCTCCCGGAAAAGAATCCTAGTATAAATGAGAAGACGAGTAGCTCGGTGGAAGTATTATCGAACTTAGCGCTGTTGCTGCTTGTAATAAGCCTGTAGCTGAAAATAATTATTACCGAGATCAGCGGCGCATAAAATAGTTTAGCAAGGTAAACGGATATCTCCGTTCTCTTAAATGAATTTGTACGCATCGCTTCGGATATGAAATACAGCAGGCTTGCAAGCACTCCGAATATAGACCAGAAGATCACTTCCAAATATTTTTTGTTTGTGTTCAGCCAGAAATAACTTCCCGTTGAAACCGATATAGTTGGAAGCAGACTGATCATAATATTAGAGCTTAAGTTTTCGTATTTCGCTCTAAATATTTTTTCAGCGGATGAATCTTTTGGGATAATATTCAGAAGTATGAAGCTGCATGCTTTATCCACTTTTATTGAATCAAAATTTGCAGGCAGATATTTAGTCTTTGCAGTATCATTTAGGATAAGAGTAACTGCGGTTTTAACATCGTCTGGAAGCTTTTGATCCATACTGCCGCGCACAATGCCGTGGTAAATTATATAAACGATAGAAAAGAAGAGCAAAGCAAAAATAATCGTCATTATCGACTGCCAGGGTCCGAGCGCTATCTTTGCACTATTAGAACCATCTGATTTTTTCATTTTTTTCTCCCTTAATATTCTATCCGCTTTCCACACGAATAGAAGTTTACTCACCAATTATTTATTTAACAGAAGTAATCCGGTTTTTATCAAGCTAATCAGGAATATTATTTCTACCGTTAGCCGTACAATGCACGAGGCACGCATAGGGATTTAGCTATTTTTTGAACTAACTGCTCTCGAGAAGTTGTGATAGAGCAATTAGCTCTTAACAGATGAATTCATTATTGCAGCAGGTAAAGATGAAGTGAATATTTAAAGGCATTTCTCCTGTATACCATAATTTTTATTAATCACTGCAATCAAAATAATGAAAGTTTTTTTAAAAGCAATGAAGAACGAAAAAATATTTTCGGGGAAAGTTTTTATTTTAAAAAGCAAAAGCCCTCGATGCAGAGGGCTTTTAAAAATTAATTACTAAAGCAATTAAGATTCTTGAACAACGCTGACAACTTTTCTATCGCCGCGTCTGATTTCAAATTTAACAGTGCCGTCGGCAACTGCGAATAAAGTATCATCGCCGCCTTTTTGAACGTTAAGACCCGGATGAAATTTAGTACCGCGCTGACGTACGAGAATATTTCCCGCTAAAACTTTTTCACCGCCGAATCTTTTAACGCCGAGACGCTGCGCATTACTGTCTCTTCCGTTGCGTGACGAACCTTGACCTTTTTTATGTGCCATAATTAAAACTCCTTTTTATCCGATCGACGTTACTTCGATCTGTGTTAATTGCTGCCTGTGACCATTCATTTTCTGATAGCCGGTTCTTCTCTTCTTTTTGAAGACTAAAACCTTGTCGTCTTTTGTGTGTTCCAATACTTTAGCCGTAACTTTCACACCTTTAACATAAGGATTGCCGACCTTAGTCTCTTTATCATCATTAAGCAGCAGAACGCTGTCAAACGTAACTTCCTTGTTAAGCTCTTCGCTTAATTTCGGAACATAGTATCTTGTATTTTCGGCAACCTTGAATTGTTGTCCTAATATATCAACAATTGCAAACATCTGAACCTCATTTCCTAAAAATTTAGAGCCCAAATTTATAAAAATGAAACCTACAAGTCAATTTTTATCCGTATTTTTTTAAAGGCGCGTGTTCTCCGCAAATCTGCTTGTCTTAATCGGGGTTTTAAAAGGTGTGCAGATATGTTATTTTTTCAGTTTGAATGAGAATTCCGAGCCTTCGTCTAATTTGCTTTTAACTTCGATCTTGGAGCCGTGGGCTTCTACTATATGTTTTACAATTGCCAATCCCAAACCGGTTCCGCCTACGGCGCGCGATCTTGCTTTATCTACGCGGTAGAATCTTTCAAAAATCCTGCTCAAGTCATTCTCAGGAATACCATAACCGGTATCTTTAACTATTATTCTCCCAAACTTCTGCTCTTCCTCGATGAGGACTTCTACTTTTCCCTTCTCCGTGTATTTTATTGCGTTTTGGATAAGGTTTATCATAACCTGCCGCAGCTTATTTTTATCTCCGAAGAATTGCAGCCTGTCATGAGCCGGATGATAGATCAACTCAATATTTTTTTCTTCAGCCATCGGCTGGAACTCATTTACAATCGTCTGGAGATAGTCGTTAATATTAAAATATCTGAAGCTCATCTTCATCTCCCCGGATTCTATCATCGAAATGTCAATCAAATCATTCAGCAGGTTATTAAGATTCAAAGTATGAGTATTGGCTTTCTCAAGGAAATAATTATTTACCTTTGCGTCGTTTATCGCTCCGTTTAGAAGAGTTTCGATATAGCCTTGTATGGCGAATATCGGTGTGCGGAGCTCATGCGAAACGTTTGCGAGAAATTCAGTACGAATTCTTTCAAGCCTCTTTAAATATTCAATGTCGCTTTTTGTTTTCTCGAACATTTTCTTAATATCTTCTTCGATGGCTGAAAGGTTTTTGCTTAAGTGTATTTCTTCAGAGTTGGAGTATTCGCTCTTTCTAATGTTATTGATAATTCTTTTTATCTCATCCAGTTCGGCATTCCTTTTCCTGCCTATATAGCCGAGCATGATTATGCTTAAAATTAGTTCAATAATTATAAGGCTGACAACCGCATATGTGCTGTCGATAAAGATGAAAATAATGAATGAGATTATGAAGTCGAATAATAAAACTTCGGGAATGTATATCCGGGCGGATAAAAGATTAGACTTAATTTTAGTCAACACTTTTAAATCTATATCCTACACCTTTAATCGTTTCGATCAAGTCTGAGTCTTTGTCCAGCTTTTCACGAATTTTTCTTATGTGAACATCAACCGTACGGTCCACGACAAATACGTCTGTTCCCCAGACATCCTTAAGCAATGTGTCGCGGCTGAAAACTTTTCCAGGGTTGCTCGCAAGATAATAGAGTACTTCAAATTCTTTCCTCGGAAAAATTTTTTCTTTGCCGCGCAGGTAAACAATATACTGCTCGCGGTCGATGACGATTGGTCCGGCTTCGATTTTTGATTTAAGTGTTTTGCCGCCTGATTCTTCATTTTTTCTGAGATTAGATTTTACACGCGCAATTAATTTTTTAGGTGAGATTGGTTTCTGGATATAATCGCTTGCGCCCAGCTCAAGCCCGAGGATTTCGTCGTACTCGCCGGATTTGGCAGTAAGAAAAATAATCGGCGTCTTTTCAAATCCTTTCGTAGCGCGAACTCTTCTGCAGACCTCGTAGCCGTCAATGTTAGGCATCATAATGTCGAGAAGTATCAAATCCGGATTCTCCGAAATCTTTGCGAGAGCTTCTTTCCCATCATACGCAATTATAACTTCAAAACCTTCCTGGACTAAATTGTATTGCAAGAATTCCACAATATCGCGCTCGTCGTCGACAAGAAGTATTTTAGTTTTCATAGGCTTAGCTTAATTTCTTTCTTTTGTGAAGATGATTTATACATTGCTTCAATTACTTTCATTCTTGAAAGAGACTCGTCGGCGGGAGAAAATATTGGGTTCAATCCTTTAACCGCGCCGATAAAACTTTTCAATTCGTTCATGTATGATTTCTTAAACAAAATCATTGCGCTGTCCGTCTGCGAAGGAGTAAGATCGATCATCTGCTCCTGCATTTTTTTATAGACTCTAAACGGATTTAAAGAAGCGCTGCCTTTAGTCCCGTACACATCAAAATAAAAATGGTCTTTTTCAACAGACAAGGACCAGCTCGATTCAATATTTATTATCGATGAATCTTTGCATCTTAAAAGACTAACGGAAGTATCTTCTACATCCTTTGTATTCTGATAAAAGTTCTGGGTTGAAACTGTAACAACTGGAGGAAATTCCAAAATCCATAATGCAATATCAAGAAGTAGAATCGATAAGTCAATTATTACACCGCCGCCGGATTCAATTTTTTTTGTAAACCATTCCTGGCTGCTGCTTCTTCGCCTTATCCATCCGCACTTTATATAAAAGGGCTTTCCGATTTCGCCGGCATTAGTCAAGCTTTTTAAAATCATCGCATCCGGTCGGTAACGCAAATTCATTCCGACCATTATTTTGCGGTTGTATTTATTAGCTGCGTCGGTTATCTGCCTGGCTTCACTGAAAGTTCTCGCTAGCGGTTTTTCGACAAGAACATCTTTCCCCGCTTTCATGCAAGCTATTGCTAAATCCTTGTGCGAGCTTGTTGGAGTTGCTATTATTACGGCTTCTGCATCGCTGTTTTCAAGCAGTTCACTATGGCTTGAATATCTCCCAGAAATATTAAATTTATCCGCGATAGTGTTCAAACGGTTTTTATTAACTTCTGCAACTGCAGTAACAACGACATTATCTAATTTTGAAAGATTTGGTAAATGAACAAGCTGCGCAATTCCTCCAAGACCAATCACGGCTACCTTAGTTTTTTCCATTTAAATAGTTACCTCTTGATTAGTATTATGCGCACAAAATAATTTTACTTTCGCAGCGATTCCTTCATGATCAATTCCGAGTAAATGATGAAGCTCTGGCTGCGTTCCGTGATCAATAAATTTATCCGGAAGTCCAATTCTAAGAACATCATTCTTATAATTTTTCTCCGCAAAGTATTCGAGCACGCCGCTTCCGAACCCGCCTATCAATGCATTTTCTTCAAGCGTAATAATTCTAGAATGTCTGCCTGCAACATCATCGAGAAGCTTTTCATCAAGAGGTTTAATAAATTTCATGTTTACTATTTCGCAATTGATTCCTTCGCTCTCTAAAATCTTCGCAGCTTTGATAGAATAATCTACCATTGCTCCGACAGCTAAAAGAGCAGCGTCTTTTCCTTCGCGGATTATTTCTCCCTTCCCGATCTCAAGCAGATCAAAATTGTCTTTCATCGGAACTCCGATTGCATTGCCTCGCGGGTATCTAATGGCAACCGGACCGGACTCGTATTTTACCGCAGTGAAAACCATGTTGCGAAGTTCAGACTCATCCTTCGGAGCCATTACCACCATTCCTGGAATCATTCGCAAATAAGTAAGATCAAATGTGCCGTGATGTGTTGGCCCGTCGGCACCAACCAGACCTGCGCGGTCCAGAACAAAAACTACATGAAGATGCTGAATGCTTACGTCGTGAATAATTTGATCAAATGCTCTCTGCAAGAAAGTAGAATATATTGCAACGACTGGAATTATTCCTTGTGTTGCAAGACCAGCAGCAAAAGTAACTGCATGCTCTTCAGCGATACCAACATCAAAATAATTTTTGGGAAAGCTTTTCTGAAGAATATCCAGACCGGTTCCATCCGGCATTGCACCTGTTATGCCAACAACATTCGGGTTTTCTTTGACAATATCTTTCAAAGCATTTCCAAAAATTGAAGTATACGAAGGAACAGAACTAGGTTTTTTCAGTGCCTGCCCGGTTAACTTATCAAACGGAGTTGAAGCGTGAAGTTTCTGGACATCACCTTCCGCAGGCTTGTATCCTTTTCCCTTTTGAGTAAGAAGGTGAACAAGGATTGGACCTTTCAAATCTTTTACCTGCTCAAATATTTTAATTGTCTGATGCAGATTATGTCCATTGACCGGTCCAAAATATCTAAAGCCGAGCGCCTCGAAAAGCATTCCAGGAGTAACGACGGCTTTTATTCCGTTCTCTAATCGTACGGCAATTTTTCTCAGTCTATCGCCGAAATGATCAAGTTTGCCTGTAAGGTCCCAAATTTGTCCTTTAAACTTATTATAGTCGGGATGAGCTATCATCTCAGTAAAATAATTTGATATCTGCCATACGTTAGGCGCGATAGACATATTGTTATCATTCAGTACCACGATCAAATTTGCTTTCGTAAATCCGCTGTTGTTCATAGCTTCGTAAGCCATACCGCCGGTCATGGCGCCGTCGCCTATAATAGCAATAACTTTTTTCTTTTCATCTTTGAGATCGCGCGCGACAGCCATACCAAGCGCCGCCGAGATCGAAGTTGATGCATGACCGGCACCAAATGTGTCGTATATGCTTTCGGATCTTTTTAGGAATCCGCTTATGCCGTTTAATCTTCTAATTTGTCTAAGCGCTTCTTTTCTTCCAGTAAGAATTTTATGAGGATATGCTTGATGTCCAGTGTCCCAAACAACAAGATCGTTAGGAGTATTAAAAACTTTATGCACTGCTACGGTAATTTCAACGGCTCCAAGTCCGCCGCCAAAATGTCCGCCTATTTCCGAGATTGTATCGATCAAATATTCGCGGATGTCCGAACAGAGTAATTTTAGCTCGGGTACATCAAGATGTTTTATGTCTTCAGGATAATTTACTTTCGACAGGATTTTATATTTTTCGGAATCAATCATTTAGAATCATTCACCTTTCATCTTCAAGAAAATCTTCTTCATCAGTCGTCAATTGATCGAGCTTCTTTTTCAACTGGGTAATTTTCAACTCAGCATTTTTAAGAGCGGTAACACAGTCTTTGGAAAGTTCTATTCCTTCTTCATAAAGGTTGATTGCATCTTCCAGACCTATGTTGTCTGCTTCAAGCAAGCCTGAAATTTCTTCAAGCCTTTTCAGCTTTTCTTCAAATGAGTCTTTAGATATTTTCTTAGTCATTTAATTTTCGAATGAGATTTACAAATTATTTTTAATTCTGTTTGGAATTAATTTTTACTTCATCGTCATAAAATATTAACTTTGTTTCATTACCCGTGATAAAATTTTCCGCACGGGTTATAAATTTAGAATCTTGTCTTACCAAAACAAAACCTTTTTTCAGATTTTTTTTAATATCATGAGATTCAATAATTTTTGTAAGAAGCGCAACTTTATTTTGGAGAACAAGATTTCTTTTATCAAAATTTCCGGTAAGTTTATAAACAGCTCCGTCAACCTGTTGTGATTTTCTTCTGACAAAATCGAGCGGCATTTTAAATCCGTAAGAACTCAAATTAGCAGCAACCTTAGCTCGTTTATTAAAAACAAGTTCGCTAATGTTTCGAGCGGAATTATATGAAAAATCATTTATAAAGGCAAAGTAATCCGCTTTATTTGGAGTAGCAATTTCCATCGCTGCGGAAGGAGTTGGCGCTCTTAAATCGGCGGCAAAATCAGCAATTGTAAAATCTATTTCGTGACCTATGCCGGTTATTATCGGAATTTTCGATTCGAAGATTGCGCGTGCAACAATTTCTTCGTTAAACGACCAGAGGTCTTCAATTGAACCGCCTCCACGCCCAACGATAATTATATCAATATCTTTTTTCTTATTTAAGGCTTTAATGCTCTCTACAATATTTTGCGCGGCTCCGGTGCCTTGAACTTTTGATGGAGCAATTACTAATTCGATCAGAGGAAATCTTCTTCTTGCTATGCTAATCATATCGCGGAAAGCCGCGCCGTCAATTGCAGTAACTATCCCTATTCGCTTTGGAAATTCCGGGATAGACTGTTTGAATTGCTCATCAAATAAACCTTCGCCAGATAATTTTTGTTTTAACTTTTCAAATGCAGCTTGAAGTTCTCCAACGCCGGCAGGTTTCATCGAACGAACATCGAATTGATAATTTCCTCTCGGAGGATAAACCGTGATACGCCCGTTGATTGTAACTTTCATTCCATCCTGCGGGGTGAAGAAGACATAGGAATTTAATCCTTTCCACATAGTGCATGAGATGACGGCTTCATTGTCTTTCAGATTGAAATACCAATGTCCGGAAATATGAGCTTTAAAATTTGAAATCTCACCTTGCACGCTTAACTGCGGAAACTCTTCTTCCAGGGTTTGCTTAATTTGCTTTGTTAGTTCGGAAACAGAAAGTATTTCTGCTGAATCAAACATAGATTAACCTTCTTTTCTAAATATCAGACAATATTGATGATGCCTGTTTGCAACCCATGCGCTGTTTATTCCAAGAGCAATCAAAGGTTTGTCATCTTGCAGCCAGATTTTTTCATCTTTCAAAACCCAGCTTTTATTTTTTCTGTTAGTCAGCGAAACAGCAGTGTCATATGCAAGCGGATAAAGTCTTCCATCAAAATAAACATTATTTGTTATGATCGTTAAATAGCCGTTGTTCTTCGTAACGTCAAAAACATTATCAAAGATTTTCGCCTGATGTTCAATAAACTCGCTATAATCAACAATGTTGCCGATATCATCTTTGTTCAGTGAATATTTGGTATCAAGTCCTTTGCTGCTTCTTACTTTTTGCCGCAAAGAATTTCTTTCAAGCTGGTTCCAATACGGCGGCGAAGTAATCGTGTAATCAAATAAAAATTTCTCCGGCAGAGTTTTTTCAAGCAGCATACATAAATTTTCAGATGAACCTTTGACTGTAATAATCTTAGATGAATATTTTTCTTTTGCAATCCGCTGTTTTGCTATCGAAAAATATTCTTCGGAAAGTTCTACTCCGACAGCGTTTCTTTTGGTATTTCCAGCCGCAATTAATGTGCTGCCTGTTCCCATAAACGGATCAAGCACCCAATCATTTTTTTTTGTAAAGAAAGAAATAAATTCTTCTATCAAAGTTTCCGGGAACTTTGCCGGATGCAGTAGCTCATTTGCTTTTCTCCTTGGCGGGCGATGAATGAACCACGACTTTGAAAACTTTATCCATTCCTTTCCTGTCAGGTCATTGATTTTATTATTAGGATTATACTTTCCTCTTTCGCCAAGATCAATTAAAGAATTATTTTTTTTTACCAAAACAGAACCCTAATAAATTTAGAAGTATACCGAAAAGAAACTCGAATAAAGACCAATAGATATTTCGTTAAACTGCGATCCGCTTTCGCCAGGCTTAAAATTATAACGGTATCGAGTATAAATTGTAAACGTGTTTAGTATTCTAAAAAGCCCGAGAGAAACCTCGCCGCTGATGCCGTTATAACCCTTAAAGTCAGTGAAGAAATCAACGCCGGGCGATAGATACTCAATTAATGGTAACTCGATTAATTCCTTGTAGCCAATCCGCAAAAAATTTTTTCGGTCCGTCTTAAATATGTAAGAATACTCCGCGGAGAAATACCCGTATGGATACACAAAGTTTTTTGAGCGAAAAGAAATTAAAGGAATTTCTTTTGTAAGGCTGAAATAATTTCCCTGCGGTCCAGTTACAAATACCGGGTCAGGCAGAGCAAATACCGCTGCGCCAAATAAACACAAAAGCAAAAAGTTTGAATCTCCTTCCTCTATTTTAACATCGCTTGGCAGCTCAAAAGTATTTACATCGCTTTTTGTAACATGACCGGTTGAGTCTTCTGCTAAAATATAAAAAGGAATTTCCTTTCTTTTGAAATGAAGAGACGAAATGTCTAATTTCAAATTATGACTATCTATTAAAGTATCTGAAACCGGATAAGTATATTTGTTGTCAATTACAACTTTCGTCTTGCAGTTTACACTTGTATAAAATGAAAGCAAAAAAGTATGCGGCTTTTCTGGAGTTACATATGAATCAATAACCGTTATTTCTACAGTATCATTTTGCGCGCCGTTGTCTTGAGCAAAATTATTCTTTAAAAAAACTGATGCTAAAAAGAAAACGACCAAAAAATATCTCAGCATAAAATTCCTTTCCGGTAAGATAAAAGCTGGAGACAAAATTAATAAAAAGGTCACTTAAAAATATTTAAGTGACCAACACAATCAACAAGAAATTATTAAACAGACTTCAGGCATTCGTCAAGATCCATAAGAATATCTTCTACATTCTCCAATCCGATTGCAAGACGAATACCTCCGGCATCAATTCCGGACTCCGATAATTTATCCACCGGCACCATCGAATGAGTCATCGAAGCAGGGTGTTCAATCAGCGTCCTCGTATGACCGAGACTTACTGCAAGCGTCATTGTATAAGATTTTTCTGCGGCATGGTTCATAAACTTTCTGCCGAACTCCTTACTTTCCGCAGGCGTCGATCCTTTCAATACAAAATAGATCAAGCTGCCCGGAGCAAAATTTCCATTGTAATCATTCATCTGCATTCGAGCTAATTCATAATATTTATAATCAGGCAGACCTGGATAATTAACATATTCAACTTTTGGATGAGCATTTAAATATTCGGCTATACGCAGCGCAGACTTCATTTGTTGTTTAATTCTTAACGGCAAGGTAGGCAACCCATAAGTATTGACTGTCCACGCGCTTTTATTATTTAACACTGCTCCGAAATCTTTTCTATAAAGTAGAAGCATATCTTTATACTTCTTTTTTCCGATTACAACGCCGCCCATGTCCGTTCCAAAGCCGCCTATTCCTTTGGTTAATGAGCTTACAGAAAAATTCGCGCCAAGTTCAATTGGACGCTGACAATATGGAGTTGCAAAAGTATTATCGACAACGATTTTTATTCTTTCGGCTTCACTTCGCTTTTCATTTATTTCATCCGAAATTTTTCTAATCGCCCGGATGTTAATAATATCTAAGTTTGGATTAGCCGGAGATTCAAGATAAATAACTCTGGTCTTATTGTTCACAACTCTTAAAATATTTTGCGGATCAGTAAGATCAACCATCGTTGTTTTAATATTGTAGCGCGGATACCAGTTAGTTAAAAGTGAATAAGTGCAGCCGTATAATGTTCTGTGCGCAATTATTTCTTCCCCGGATTTTACAAGCATTCCGAGTATGCCTGAAATTGCGCCCATGCCGGTTGCAAAAGTTACTGCCATTTCTCCCTTCTCGGCATAAGCAAGATTTTCCTCAAGAATATCTTTGTTGGGCTCGCCAAGCCGATCATAAATATAAATCGGCATTGCATCTTCGCCGGCGATCGGAGAATTGGCAAATTCTAAAAATCCTTCGGCGCCTCGCTCAACTGAATCAAGCTTATAAATTACGGACGAAGAAATAGGCGGAAGAACATGATGGGAGTAGTCCCATTTGTTTGTAACGTTCTTCCCGTAGATCAAATGTGTATCCATAGAATATTTTGTATCGTCTACGGAATCAATTTGGTGTGTTTGTTTTGTTTCGGTGTTCATTTTTCCTTCCCCGAAAAAAGTTAATAAAAATTTATTTGAATAAATTTACGGAGAATTTTTATGAATAAACAACCGAAAAAACTTCCAAAATTATTTTATAGCTTGCTGAATGTCCGCAATTAGATCTTCAACATCTTCTATCCCTACTGAAAAGCGGACGAGACTTTCCGTTAAGCCCATTTTCTCTCTGTCTGCTTTCGGCACCGATGCATGAGTCATGCTTGCCGGATGACTTATTAAACTTTCTACGCCGCCGAGGCTTTCACCTAAGGTAAATATTCTAACATTCTTCAGAATTTTCTTCGCAGTTTCAACATTCCCAAAGTCCACCGAGATCATTCCACCGAAACCCCGCATTTGTTTTTTAGCAAGCTCGTGCTGCAGATGACTTGACAATCCTGGATAATAAACTTTTTCAGCTAAACCGGAATCATTTAAAAAGTTTGCGAGCTTAATTGCATTTTCATTATGCCGCTCCATTCTTACTGCGAGCGTTTTTGTAGAACGAAGTACAAGCCAGCAGTCAAACGGCGATGGCACCGAACCAATTGCGTTCTGAATGTATCTCAGCCTATCATGAATTTTTTCATTGCCTGTTACAATAATTCCGCCAATAACATCGCTGTGCCCATTAATATATTTCGTAGTGCTGTGCAAAACTATATCGCAACCGAGCATTAACGGATTCTGGAAAAAAGGACTCATAAAAGTATTATCAACCACTGAAATCAAATTATGCTTTTTACAAATATCAGCTGCGGCAGATAAATCAGTAAGGTTCAGCATAGGATTCGTAGGAGTTTCAAGATAAACCATTTTCGTATTTGCAGCAATCGCATTTTCAATATTATTTACATTACTCGTATCGACCCATGAAAATTTTAAACCATAGTCTTTCATTATTAGTTCAAAGAGCCTGTAGGTGCCACCGTAAACATTGCTTGAAACAACAACGTGATCGCCGGCTTTTAGCAATCCCATTAAAGCATGCGTTGCAGCTAAACCGGAGCCAAAAGCGATTCCATATTTTCCTTTTTCAAGCGCGGCAATGTTAGCTTCCAATGCCTGCCGCGTAAAATTTTGAGTTCGCCCGTATTCATAGCCTTTATTTTTTCCAAGTTCTTCCTGTGCATAAGTTGAAGTTTGATATATTGGAG
>JAKAKL010000007.1 GCA_021824565.1 Bacteroidota bacterium
CCTTTGCGCTCATTCTCTTCCGTTCTTCCGGCTTCGCGTTTATTTCTGTCATTTTTTACTCCTGTATATTTTGTTTCTTAAACATAATTAAATTTAACAAAAGTCCATTTCCAACTTAAGCATTACAGAAAAGCTGGTTAGGCATTTTCCTTATTTGAGTAAAATTATTTTTTTTGTTTCTACAAAGTCTCCAGCTTGCATTCTATAAAAGTAAATTCCACTTGTAAGGTTATTTCCATTAAACTCAACTTTGTAATTACCAGCTTGTTTTTCTTCATTTACTAAAGTAGTTACTTTCTTACCTAAAACATCATAAACATTTATTGAGATAAGACTAGTTTTAGCAACAGTATAGTTTATTGTTGTTGTGGGATTAAAAGGGTTAGGGTAATTTTGAGAAAGTAAAAATAATGTTGGTCTATTTTGTTGTATTTCTTTTACTGAACTTATAACGTTTGAATCACGAAAAACGCTACTACCATTTGTACCGGCAAAAATATATCCATTATTATCTATTGCGAGCGAAAGTACTAATCTATTAGTAAGACCGCTATTTAACTGAGTCCAATTAGTACCATTATTTGTTGATTGAAAGACACCATTATTTGTACCAGCAAAAACATATCCATTTTTACTAATTGCAATAGAAGTAAAATTACTATTTGATAAATTCATTTGTATCCAGTGATTTCCGCTGTCAGTTGAGCGATATAAATTTCCCATTGAACCAGCATAAATATCACTATTTACATTCACTGCTAGTGTAGAATTACCATTATTAGGCAATCCATTATATATTTGCATCCAGTTATTTCCATTATCCGTTGAACTATAAAAAATTCCACCCTGTGCCCATGCATAAATATTATTTTTACTATCTATTGCTAATGAGGAAATAGAACTACTTGATAATCCAATATTGGTCCAATTATCGCCATTATCAGTTGAGCGGAATATACCCCCTACGCCATAATTAGAATTAGCTCCGGCAAAAAGAGTTCCACTGTTATCCATTGCAAGTGAAAGGACATAACTATTATTTGGTAAGCTTATCTGTGTCCAGTTATCTCCATTATCTGTTGAACGAAAAATTATACTACTATAAAAAGTAAGAGCGAAAATATCGCCATTACTATTTGTTGTAAGGGATACAACCTGATTGCTATTTAAGTTCGTTATGCTCCAGCTATTACCATTATCTGCCGTACGGAATATGCCGCGATAATCCAACGCAAAAACATTTCCAGTATTGTTCAATTGAATAGAGGTAATTTGATCCGATGTTAATCCATCATTTATTTGTGTCCAATTATTCCCGTAGTCTAATGATAAGAATATCCCTTCGTAATTTGTTCCTGAAAATATGTTATCATTGCTGTTATTTATTGCAATTGAGTTGCAAACTTTGGAGAAACCCGTTCTAGCCCAACTATTTCCATTATCAGTAGAAAAAAATATCCCCTCGGATGTACCAGCAAAAATTGCTCCTTTACTATTAATCGCAAGTGAACTAATATAACTATTTGATGGTGAGCTTATTACATTCCAATTATTCCCATAATCTGTTGAAACATATAAAAATGCTTGGGGGTTGGCCAAATAGTAGTCATAAGTTCCCGCAAAAATATATCCATTTTTATTAATTACAAGTGAATATACATAAGTCCCCCACCCGATATATGTTTGAGTCCAATTATTCCCATTATCTGTTGAACGAAATATTCCGCCATCAGAACCTGGAGTGCTAGGCTGCTGCGTTCCCGCAAAAATATATCCATTACTATTTACTACCAAGGAGAGAATCTGCGTATTAATTAAACCTACTTCAGACCAGCTATTTCCATCATCTGTTGAACGAAATACTCCATTAGTTCCTGCAAAAATAACTCCATTACCATTAATCGCAATACAATTTATAGAAGTGTTTGCCAATCCATAATTTACTTCTGTCCAGTTTTCACCGTTGTCTGTAGAACGGAATATCCCATTATTTTTTGTTCCCGCAAAAATTTCACCTTTAAAATTTATAGCAAGAGATAATACCCAGGTATTTGGTGGCAAGCCGTTATCAGTATTAGTCCAATTATTTCCATTATCTGTTGATCGATACATTCCGCCGTATTTTGTTCCGGCGAAAATATCTCCATTACTGTTTATTGCAAGAGCGGTTACGGTTCCACCAACCGGGCCATTAGTTTGTACCCAATAATTTTGAGCATTCAGAGAAGAATACAAGAAAATAACCATCAGAAGAATAGATAACCTACTTGTACCCTTAGAAACTTTTTCCCTAATTAAAAAACAAAGTACATTTTTTTTCATCGTGTTTTTCCTTTCTATTTAGATTGTATCGTTTAGACCAATTGGTATGCCATGTATGAAAATATTATCTAAATTCAACATAACTTAAAATTCAATTTATACCTATGAACGTTATTAAGGGCAATTGTTTATAATAATAGACTTTATTGTATTAGAAATAATTCAATTCAATTTTGTGCAGACTGCACCTCTCCATATTTTGCACGCCATTCCGATAGCGCCTGAAGAAGCGCATTATAAAAACGATAACACTCAGAAGTATCTTTGAATACAATTTCAGAATCTACGTTAAAATAGATACAGAGAGCGCTCCAATCGAATGCTGTTTGTGTGAATTTGGATATTTGTGGTTTAGTCAAAATAGAACCAAACCAGATATTGGGATGTTGATCAATTGGGCCCGAATCCATTTTAATTCCTACATCAGTCAAAGTAACTTCTGGTGATTTTGGCCTACCGATAAACCGATCTACATTTTGATATTGGCCAATTGTTTTAGTTACAATTTTAGAAGTTTCCCTTAATTGTTCTAAATGTGCTTTTTCAACTGCTGCTTGTTCATTAGCTACAGATATATTGTTGATTTCTTGATTCGTAATAACATCGGGACTTGAATTATCATAGGTTATACTCCATCCGCCCATCCAATGTAAAGGAGCAACAATAGGTACAACAAAATTTTTACTTTCTTGGTCTTCTATTATTTCCCAACCATTATTAAAAAGTTTAAAGTGAACTGTTTTCTTAATTTCATTTGCTTTCAAAGGGTCAAATATTTCTTGAATTGGGCTGGAATTATACATTTTTAAGGTTACTTCTGCTTCTGCTGTATTTTCGCCAGGGTTTGATGAGACATGTAAATCTTCAATATCTACTAAATAACCCTTAAAAATCAGCATATTAATTCCTCCCTTTGTGGGGTCATTCATAATTCCATTGCTTAACCAATATTTTTGTCCCTCTTCAGTTAATTGAACGTTAAGACTATTATAATAAATGCTACCTTGAGATTTAGTCAAATATAATATTCCCATATGAGCTAACTGGTTATATTTTTGAGGTGGCCAACCATAATCATCACAAACCTTATCTACGGCAATTTTAGTTTGAAATGGTAAATGGTAATATTGCGAAATAATTTTCGATGCTCCATCTTTTGAAAGTTCTTTCTTTCCACAAGAACTAAAGAGAAGCGGAATTATCAGAATATAAAATAGTTTTTTCATAACTATTCCTAAAAAATATTATAAAATTATAAGTATTGAACTAAATAAATATCCATAAAAGGAAATGCCTAACCATCACTTATACTGCACCGATTTATTAGTTTAGGAATACAGATACTAGTCCGGCTCTGACGGATGCACTTAGCATATAATTCTTCTGAATAACTATTACGAATTGTATTAATACTTGTGAGTTTATCTGTAGTGTTCTGCGAACTGATAACACAAAGAAGATTTACTTCTCTGTCATTCCTATTTCCCGCTGCATGTTCCAAAAAGTTTTCCCTCAATAATTATCTTTTTGTTTTCTTTTACTGTTTATGTTTTTCAAAGTTGACATCCCGAAAGCATTCGGGATGTCAACTTTAGGTTCTCAATAATTCAACACGGCACAATTTAATTATTCTTTCTGCGTTATCCAAGCATTAAGTAAAAATTTTTTTAATAACTTAAAGCTTCAGTAGGTTGACGGTTACTAATGAATATTAAGCATTCTATCATAGCAGTATTTACGTTTCAGAATTTTGTCCGGTTAATATCTTATTCATGAAGATTAATTTATTCCTTCTATTCTGTCCACGCATACGTTAATCAGCTTAAAAGTTTCGTTCATCTCAGAAATCTTGTTCCATTGAGATGTAATAATGTTAAAAAATTTACCGATCTTTACATTTCCAAATCGAATGTGAATTACTTTAGGCGGGGGATTATTTAATATAATGCGGTGGGAAAACATCAATAAGGAATCTTATCATCTTATTAAACCGGCTTAAAGATATAAGATCTGTCCATTAGCTTCGAGGCAAACCTAAGAGACGCCGATATATCTTCCTTTTCTAAAGAAGGGTACTGCTTTAATATTTCTTCTTCGCTTTCCCCTGCAGATAAAAACTCAAGGATTGTCTGGACAGTAATTCTTTTGCCTCTTATAGTAGGCTTCCCATCGCAAACTTTTTCATCTATTGTTATTCTATCGGCAATGTATGTCATCTCATTCTCCTAATATTTTCATTCGCTTTTTTAGTCTAAAATATCAAACTATAATTTACAATGTTCAAATTTACAATTTGAATATTTATTTGACAACACTGCTATTAGCGGTTAACGGCAAGCGGTTACGATGTCTGTTACGTCTTGTTTCATTGCGGCTATTTTTTAGGATCGGTTTATATTTAAATAACCAGTTGTGTGAATTAAAGATTAATTATGGAAACTGTTGAAACAGTTACCAAATGAAGGATTGATTTTATTAACCCACGGATTAATCCGTGGGTTAATGGGAAAAACATGCCTATTATAGCCGTTTTAACGGCTTACAATCTAATTCACACAACGGGTTTAAACACTAAATAATTGGCTTTAGCCGCAGTTTGAATCCATTTGGCGCTACCCGCTTCGACAAGCAGGGCGAGGCGAGAAGCCTAAGTTTTTGGGATGCGATACATTTGCTTAAGGTGTTATAAGTAAATAGCGAATGCTATAGGGTGGTCGTGTAGTCTGCGGATAAATACGTTGACTAATAAAACAGACTGAAGTCTGCTCTACGTATCACTTTTCCATCAATTTAATGGAATATTCCTTTTAATTGAAGGAAAATTCCTTAAATTAGATAGAATAATCCTTCTAAAATAAGGAAATTTTCTTGAATTTTAAGAAATATTCCTTAAATTTTAAGAGGTATTCCTTACTTTTAATAGAATATTCTATCTATTAAGAAGAATATTCCTTTAGGATGATGGAATATTCCTTCATTTTTATTATATTTACCATTAAGTTAATGGAACGGTTCTCTTTCTTTAATAAATCAAAGGATTTTTATGCTGAAATATAATCTTCAAAGAATGTTTAAGCTTAGGGGAATTAATACTCCGACAATTTTCTTGCAGAGAAATGGTTTTAAGGATTATACTTCCTACAAAATTGCTTACGATAAATTCAAATTTCTATCCGCCGGATCAATAGAAAAGCTTTGCCTTCTCCTTAACTGCACACCAAATGATTTGATGGAATGGATACCGGATACAACGCAGGCGCAAAACGAAAGCATCGCTTTAAGAAAACTAATTTCGACGCAAAAGAATATTAATATCGCTCAAGTGATAAACGAAGTCCCCGTTGAAAAGATGAATGAGTTTATTGATAAGGTTCAAGAGTTGAAGAAAAGTTTGTAGCAGTAATATTTTTTATATTAAACCGTAAAGGGGTTGACTATTTCTATGCCTTTAATCATTTGTCCGTTATTTAAATCTTCAGAGTAAATTTTGCTGCAATTTGCAGAGCCGGCAGCAGCAACTATTAAAGCATCCCAGAAAGAGATCGTGTTAGTTATTCTGCAATCAATTGCTTCATATATAAGAGCCGTGCTTATTTGTATTACTTCAAATTTTTCAAAAAGTTTTAGCAGACTTTTAACTGAATTCGGATCGGAATGTAATTTTTGTACGGATGCATAATAGAATTCCTGAAATACCTGAGTAGATAGAACGCCGGAATTTTCCGTTAACAGTTTTAATATTATTTCTCTGCTTTGTACTTTCTTTTTAGGGAAATTATTATCCAGAGTATAAACTAAAATATTAGTATCAACAAAGTACTTTTCTATCATAGATATCTTTCCGGCTCCATTTTTTACCCTTTGAATTTCCCTCAGCTTTATCCATCATATTCAAAAGTTCATCGAGTGTATTTGCAGAAACATTAGCATTAACCGTATTTTGTAACAGCTCGCGTATTAAAGCATTCAGTGATTTGCCATGCTTCTGAGCGTACTCCCTGCTCTTTTTTATTAATTTTTTGTCCATCGATAATGTTATATTAGGCATATTTAATCCTCAACACATAATATGTGTATAAAAATAATGTGTTCAATATAATTAGTCAATAATCTCTCCTGCGGGCGCATAAGCAATTCTTAAACTAATGGCTACTCCATGCACATAAAGAAGCTGATTATCTATTGCCCTATAAATGGATGTAAAAGATGAATGAGTTTATGGATAAGGTTGAAGAGCTGAAGAAAAGTTTAGAATGAAAAAATATTTTTATCGTTTTGCTTCAACAGTTACACTCAATTCATCCGGGTTTACTAAATTTCTAACTGAAGCGTTCAAAAACTCTACCGAAACGGGCTGACCATCTTCGCCATAACTAACAATCACGCCGCCGTCTTCTTCTATAGCATCAACGGGATAAAAATCACGAATAACAAACATCAAAACATCCGCCTCAGAATCATATTTTATTTTCATTATTATCCTTCCGATTCTATCCAATATTTTTCAATTTTGCTTGTCCAATATACTGTTAAAATTTTTCTAACTTCGTACTGCTGAACAAATGGAACTCTCAGCAATCCATTCTTAAATTTTGATTGATCAACCATTGCATTTAAATCTCCGGGAATAATTTGTTGTGGATTGTTTACGGTTTTTTCAATCTGCTCTTTTGAAATTCCAACTTTAGTTTCCCACTCAAGTTATCTTTCTGGTGCATGTTTTGTCCAGATTACTTCCACAATTATAATTAACCTTAATTAAATCTTTTGGGAAGTTAATCATTCTCCGGTATCAAGTCAATTATATATATAAACCATTATCTCCTAAACTAACTTTCAGAGATTTAAGAGTTTCCATTCAAATAAATAATCCTGAACAAATGCAAATCTTCATACGAAATTTCTTTATTGAACCTTTCGAAAATAACGGATAAGGTTGTTGTGCCATCTTCTTTAAAAGCGTCAAAAACTTTTTGGTGTTCTTTTTCTGGAAGCGAAATCTTTTCTTTTATTCCTTCGATTCTAACTTTATTTCCATCAAAAGCGTAATGTGCAATGTGAGAAATAATTCTTTGCGGCTTAACGTTGAATTCGCCGGCTAAAACGTCTATTGATTTCCCGCTGTTGAATTCTTTGCCGACAAGAACGTAACGAAGATCAGAATTATTTTTAGGCTTTTGTCTGTTTGCTCCGGTTCGCACTTTAGCTGAGGATTTTAATTGAATATTTTTTCTTGCACAATAGCTTTTTATTATTGTAAGAAAAATACTTCCGTAGTTCTCTAATTTATTAATTCCGATACCGCTTATGCTAAGCAGTTCATTTTCCGTTTGAGGGTAAACCGCCGCCATTTGTACCAAAGTCTTATCCGAAAAAATTACAAACGGAGGAATACCTTTTTCATCTGCAATTGATTTTCTTTTTTTACGAAGCAGCTCGAAAAGTTCGTGGTCATAATTTTCTTCACTCTGGAATTGAAGTTTTAATTTTTTAGTCGCTGGTTTTATCTCTTTTATGAAGCCCCGCACCTTGCCGTTATTAAAAAGAATATCACTAGACTTTGGAGTAAGCTTCAAGCTGCCGAACTCCATATCTCTAACGAGAATTTCTTTTCTAACAAATTGATGTACCAGCTTCTGCCACTGCTTTTTATCAAGTTCTTTTCCGATTCCGTAGACGGATAAATTCTGATGTCCGTTATGAAATATTCTATCCGATTCTTCGCCGAGCAGTAAATCAATTATGTAATTAGCGCCGAACTTTTCTCCGGTGCGCTTTATTGCGGAAAGAAATTTTTGCGCGTGAACGGTAATGTCAACCAAATCCTTTTCTTCTGCAATGCAGTTGTCGCACATGCCGCAAAAGTCATTATGATATTTTTCTCCGAAATAATTTATAAGCGGATACCTCCGGCAGACTTCGGACTCGGCATACTTCACCATTGCTTCAAGATGCGTTTTCGCCACAAGCCGTTCTCTTTCGTCTTCCTTTTGGTCGATGAAATAATTTATTTTTGAAATATCCGCGTAGCTGAAAAGCAAAAGACAGTCGGAGCGCAAGCCGTCGCGTCCGGATCGCCCTATTTCCTGGTAATATGATTCAATATTTTTCGGAAGATCATGATGAAGCACGAACCTGACGTTTGATTTATTTATTCCCATTCCAAAAGCAATCGTAGCAATAATAATTTGCACTTCATCTTTAATAAACAAATCCTGGTTTTTGTTTCTATCTTCATCGGACATTCCAGCATGGTACGGCTTTGTTGAAAAGCCGAGACTTGATAAGTCATCATGCAGTTCATCAACTTGCCTGCGCGAGAAACAATAAATTATTCCCGATTGATTTTTATGTTCATTTAAGAAATCTACGGTCTGCTGGAAAGCATCACGCTTCGGCTCAACTTGAAGAAAAAGATTTTCACGGTTGAAGCTTGCAATAAATTTTTTCGGCTGAACCATGTTCAGATTTTTCATGATGTCATCTTGAACCCGCGGAGTAGCGGTTGCCGTCAATCCTATGCAGACAGCGGAAGGAAAATTCTGTCTGAATATTCCAAGCTGCCTGTACTCTTTTCTAAAATCATGTCCCCATTCGGAAATGCAATGAGCTTCGTCCACGGTAATACAGTCAAGAATAACGCCTTTTAACAAAGAGCCAATCTCATCTTTTAATAAGGACTCCGGAGCAATGTAAAGAAGTTTAGCGCTTTTGTTTTTTACGTTTTCAAAATTGATTTTGTAATCTTCCGGTGAAAGAGAACTGTTCAGCAATGCGGTCTTAACACCGACTTGTCTTAACTGTTCAACCTGGTCTTTCATTAAAGAGATTAGCGGAGAAATTACAACTGTTAGTCCTTCAAATATTAAAGCAGGTATTTGATAGCAGAGAGATTTGCCTCCGCCGGTAGGCATGATTACAAGCGAATCTTTTTTGTTAATTACATTCTGAATAATTTCATTTTGCAGCGGACGGAAGGAATCGTAGCCGAATATATCTTTTAATATATTTTTTGCTTTGTTCATATTCAATTTATGAATATGCAAATTAATAAAAATTTTGTTCCTTCCGAAAAATCTTCTCCATAAAAAATAATTTTTCTTATGAGATCAAAGAGACGCGCTTAAATAATAATAAATGTAGGCAGAGTAACATCTGCCTCCAAATAAAATAATTATGTAGTCAACTTATTCCTTTTTTAAACTCCAGTTTCCCTTTTAGTCCGACGGAAACAGAAATCTTATCTCCGTCTGAAAAATTGCCGGCTAATATTTCCTGCGAAAGCGGATTAACAAGATGCTTTTGAATAGAGCGCTTCAGCGGTCTTGCGCCGAAGGTAATATCATAGCCTAATCTCGCCAGCCAATCTTTTGTTTCATCGCTTACATCGAGAACAATTTCTTTTTCGCCCAGCATTTTTTGCACGCGTCTTATTTGAATGTCAACAATTTCTCTCAGCTCTTTCTGCGACAGCGGCTTGAATAAAACTACTTCGTCAATCCTATTTAAAAATTCAGGACGAATTGTTTTTCTCAGCAGATCAACCAGCTTTGAATGAAGTTCGCCCATTGCATTATCAACCTGTGCATCTGAAATATTTTCAAGCTTCTCCTGGATTAATTGCGATCCGAGATTGGAAGTCATGATAATAATTGTATTCTTAAAATTAACAGTGCGCCCTTGATTGTCCGTCAGCCTTCCGTCATCTAAAACTTGAAGCAGAATATTAAAAACATCTGGATGAGCTTTTTCAATTTCATCGAGAAGCACAACAGAGTAAGGTCTCCTTCTTACAGCTTCTGTCAGCTGCCCGCCTTCTTCATAGCCGACATATCCTGGAGGCGCGCCGATCAATCTCGACACAGAAAACTTTTCCATGTATTCCGACATATCAATTCTAATCATTGCATGTTCGTCGTCAAAAAGATCTTCCGCAAGCGCGCGTGCAAGCTCAGTCTTGCCGACGCCGGTTGTTCCAAGAAAAATGAAAGAGCCGATTGGTCTGTTTGCATCCTGCAGCCCGGTCCGCGACCTTCTAATTGCGTTTGCAACCGCGCTTACTGCTTCATCCTGTCCTACAATTCTTGCATGAAGCTCGTCTTCAAGCTTTAAGAGCTTTGATCTTTCGCTCTCGAGCATCTTGCTTACGGGTATGCCGGTCCACTTTGCAACTACTTCAGCAATATCTTCAGAGTCAACTTCTTCCTTCAGCATCTTTTGACTTTTTTGAACCTCTGAAAGTTTTTTCGTTTCTTTCTGAAGCTCTTTTTCTAAAGAAGAAATTTTCCCGTAACGAAGCTCTGCTACTTTTCCAAGGTCGCCTTCGCGCTCATATTTTTCAGCTTGTATCTTAGCGTTTTCAATATCGCTCTTCATTGTTCTGATCTTTTGAATCTTTTCCTTTTCAAGTTCCCAGTGAAGTTTAAGATGATTTCTCTCTTCGACAAGCTCGCTCATTTCATGTTTTAGTTCATCCAGTCTTTTTGCGGAAGCGTCATCCTTTTCTCTTTTCAACGCTTCGTTTTCAATCTCAAGCTGTTTAATTTTTCTTTCTACGGAATCAAGTTCTTCGGGCATAGAATCAATTTCAATTCTTAATTTAGAAGCCGCTTCATCTATTAGATCAATTGCTTTGTCGGGAAGAAATCTATCGGTAATATATCTGTTGGAAAGCTGTGTGGCAGCTACAATTGCGCCGTCAGTAATTCTAACCCCGTGATGAACTTCGTAGCGGTTCTTAAGTCCGCGCAGAATAGAAATAGTATCTTCTTCAGACGGCTCGGCGATCAATACAGGCTGGAATCTTCTTTCAAGCGCGGCGTCTTTTTCAATATATTTTTTATATTCATTTAAAGTTGTTGCGCCGATAGCGTGAAGCTCTCCTCGTGCAAGAGCAGGCTTTAAAATATTTGCCGCATCCATTGAGCCGGAAACCGAGCCAGCCCCGACAAGCGTATGAAGCTCGTCGATGAATAGAATTATTTCTCCGTTTGAATCTTCGACTTCTTTTATTACGGCTTTCATTCTTTCTTCAAACTGTCCGCGGAATTGTGTACCGGCAATCAGCGCGCCCATATCAAGCGCGACAATTGTTTTAGATTTTAAATTTTCAGGCACATCGCCCGTAACGATACGATGTGCAATTCCCTCGGCTATAGCAGTCTTTCCTACTCCCGGCTCACCTATCAACACGGGATTATTTTTAGTCCTTCGAGAAAGCACTTGAAGCACTCTTCTTATTTCTTCGTCTCTTCCTATAACAGGATCGAGTTTGCCTGCTTGCACAAGCTCGTTCAAATTGTTGCCGAATTTTTTCAACGCTTGATATATGTCTTCCGGGTTTTGCGAAGTAACTCTTTGATTGCCGCGTACATCTTTTAATGCAGATAAAATTTCTTCGTGAGAAACACCGTTATCGCGCAGAAGCTGTCCTGCTTTGCCTTCGTTAGAAGAAAGCGCAAGTAAGATATGTTCGGTTGAAACGAATTCATCCTTCAAGTTTCTCGCTTCTTCCGCGGCGACATCAAAAAGCTTTGCCGTTGTAATAGACATTTGCTGGCTGCCTACGCCCGCTCCGCTTATTTTAGGAAGTTTTTCAAGAAGCTCGTTCAGCTTAACTTTCAAACGCGAAACATTGCCGCCTGTTTTTTGAATAATGGTGTCGGCAATATTGCCGCTTTCTTGAATAAGCGCCGCGAGCAAATGCTCAGGTTCGACAATCTGGTTGTTATAGTTCTGCGCTATATCAAGAGAAGATTGAACAGCTTCTTGTGCCTTGACCGTCAGTCTGCTAAAATTGAATGCCATAATAAATTTTCCTTTCCTTCACCCGAATTAAGAGTTGATCAAAAAAGATCATAATTTTTTTACTTCGGTGTACCATTCGCTTGATTGTTCAAGCATCTGGTTAATTTTTTTCACAAGCTTATACGGGTCGGTCAAACTGCCTTCAAGAAGAAGCGCCGATTCATAAAGCTCTTCCACTACATTTGTAATATATTCGTCTTTTGAATTTGATTTAAATATTTTCAAAAGATTTCTGACAAGCTTGTTGTTTTTATTTATTTCAAATATTTTTTTCTGAACAGAGACATCTTTATTTGTCAGCCTTAAAATTTTCTGCATAGAAGCGGACATGCTGTCGTCGGGATTAACAACACATGCCGGCGAGTCAATAAGACGTTTGGATTCATTTACTTCAGTAACACGGTCGCCGAGAATCTCTTTTATTTTTGCAAGTAGGCTGTCAAAATGTTTTTCATCATCTTTCTCAAGCTGTCCAAATTTATTTTCTTCTTCGGAAATATCTTTTAGTTTTTCCAATTTATTTAATTCCGTTGTATCAACAGATTTAAAATCATAATCTTTAAATTTCCTAATTGAAGTAACTATAAATTCATCTATAGGATCGTAGAGATAGAGTACTTCAATTCCCTTTCTCTTAAAAATTTCAAGATGCGGATCGAGCGAAACGGCATCGCGGCTGTTTCCAAAAGCGTAATAGATTTCTTTCTGCCCGTCTTTCATCCTTGATATGTATTCTTCAAGCCCGGTAAGCTCATCTGCGTTATTATTAGTTGAAGAATTAAATCTCAGAAGCTGCGTGTACTTTTCCATATTTGTAAAGTCGCTGTAGCCGAGCTTAAAAACTCTTCCATGCTCTTTCCAGAACTCAGCATATTTATCGGGCTCGTCTTTTGCCTTCTTCAGCAAATACGAAAGCACCTGGTTGGTAATGCTGTTAGCGATTTTTGTAAAGATTACATTTTCCTGTAAAGTTTCTCTCGAAATATTTAAAGGCAAATCTTCGGAATCGACGACGCCTTTTACAAAGCTTAAATATTCCGGAAGCAAATCTTTATTCTTATGTTGAATTAAAACTCTCCGGACATAAAGATCCAAGCCGTAATCTTCGCGGTTGAATCCGAAGATATCAAAATTCTTTTTAGGAATAAACAGCAGACTGTTAAATTGAATCGGCGCATCGACAGAGATATGGATTGTATCCATCGGTTCGTCGGTATCATAGCTTAGAAATTTATAAAACTCGGTGTACTGTTCTTTGGTAATTTTACTTTTCGGCTCACGCCACAGCGCGGAGATAGTATTAATCTTTTCATTCTCCAGATATATAGGAAAAGAAATAAAGTTTGAATGACGTTTGATGGTTGATTCGAGCCGATACTTTTCGGCAAAGTCTTTAGCATCTTCTTTAAGATGAATCTCGATAGAAGTGCCGCGCTTTAATTCTTCATCTATTTCCTGGATTTCATAATTGCCAAGTCCGTCAGATTTCCATTCCACCGGAAGAGAATCTTTTTTAAATGACTTTGATTTTATCACAACTTCTTCTGCTACCATAAACACGGAATAAAAGCCGACTCCGAATTTTCCAATTATGTTATTAGCATCGGATTTATTTTCTTTAAGCTGCTTCAAGAATTCTGCAGAACCGGATTTGGCAATGGTTCCAATGTTATTGATTAGTTCTTCTTTGGTCATACCGATACCGGTATCAGAAATAGTTAATATTTTTTTCTTCTCATCAAAATTTATTTTTATCTCAAGCGGAATATCTTTGTCATTTACTTCCGTGCCTTTTGTTGATTCAAATCTAACTTTATCAAGCGCATCGGAAGCGTTTGAAATTAATTCGCGCAGGAATATTTCTCTGCTTGTATAAAGCGAGTGAACAAGAATATCAAGGAGCTGTTTAATCTCAGCTTTAAATTCATGTTTTTCAGAAGTAGTTTGTTTTTCAGTCATTAATTATCTCCTAATTTTTTTATTGTTTATTTTCTAAGTTCTGCTAATTCATTAAAAAGTTTAATTTCTTTAGAAGAAAGATTCTTAGGCAGTTTCACAGAAATTGTTACGAACAAATCTCCTCTCTGTTTTACATTGCCTGACTTAGGCATGCCCAATCCTTTCAGTCTTAATATTTTTCCATTATCAGTTTCTTTAGGAATATCAATATTAATAATTTTTCCATCTAAAGTTTTTATTTGTTTTTTCCCGCCAAGGACCGCCGTGTAAAGATCAACTTGAAGCGTAAAGAAAAGATCGTTGTCCCGGCGTTCGTATAGTTGATGCTTATCTGTTTTAATAATTAAATAAAGATCGCCTTTTTCTCCGCCGCTAGAGCTTTCGGCACCTTGATTTTTTAGTCTGAGTTTTTTCCCGTCTTCAATGCCAGGATTAATTTTCACTCTAAGTTTTTTCCCGTTTACAGAAATTTCCCTTTCAGTTCCGGCGTAAGCTTCTTCCAAAGAAATTTTTACAAGAGATTCATAGTCGCTTCCTTTGCGTCCACGACTAAAAGGGTTTTCTCTTTTTGTTGAAGAAGAAAATCCGCCGCCGAAAAAATTTTCGAAGAAGTCTGAGAAACCTCCGCCGCCGAAAATATCATCAAAGTTTGTGGAATATTTAAATTCATTCTGCCCATCAGTTGAAAAGTTTTTAAACCAATCTTGATCGGGAGATCGTCCGGTGCTTTGGTATTGTTTCCAGTTAGAGCCGAGCATATCATATTTTTTTCTTTTCTCAGGATCACTTAAAACTTCATTAGCTTCTGTTACTTCTTTAAATTTTTCTTCTGCCGATTTGTCTCCGGGGTTTTTATCCGGATGAAATTTTTTTGCTAATTTTCTATAAGCTTTTTTTATATCATCAGCATTTGCGCTTTTATCAACGCCAAGGATTTTATAGTAATCTTTGAATTCCATTTGTTTTTTTAATATACTTTATTGAATAAAGATAAATTTACAATTCCTAAAATTAATATGAAAAGGGTAACCTTCCCGGTTACCCTTTTTCATAACATATGGAATAGGAATTATTTAATCTTAATCTCGATTTCTTTTGGTTTAACTTCTTCAGCCTTTGGTACCACAATTGTAAGCTGACCATCTTTAAATTCAGCATCTATTTGATCCTCTTTTATTTGCTGTGGAAGTGCAAAAGATCTATAGTATTTTCCAAAGGATCTTTCAACACGATGATACTTTGAATCCTTTGATTCTTTTTCTTGCTTTCTTTCTCCGCTAATATTCAATTGCCCATCAATAAAAGAGATTTTCACATCACTTTTACTAATACCTGGCAGGTCCAATTTTATTATATAAGTATCTTTGTCTTCCGCAATATCGGTTAGCGGCGTCCAAACAGCATTCTCATATCCGCTTTCTTCGTTGTTGGAAGACAAACCAAAGTGGCTTCCAAATGAACTAAATAACTTATTGAATTCTCTTTCAATATTTAATAATTCCCTTTCCGGATTCCATTTTACAAGTGACATATCTTAAGCTCCTTATAATTTATGATAATCGTTTTTATTTTATTCATTTAATATTTGAACGCACAATAAATATACCAAGAATATGAATTTGCATAACATCTCATGAAACAATAAGTTACAAAAAACTTATTGAATTTTTATCGCCAGACATTATGGCAGATAAATTGACACATGTGCCTTTTTTCGCGAAAATGTTGACATTTCATCGGACATATTTTCCTCTATTCGTACCTTTTCTTAATGTGTATTTATAATAATGTGTTAGCAAATTAATGGATTGTTAATCGAATTCTAATTCATTATTTTCGCAACCTCAACTAAAAAAGCTTATAAGCATTTTGTTTACAGATGATACCATAGTCGCACTTGCAACTCCAAATGGATCGGGTGCAATCTCAGTGATAAGAATGAGCGGCAGCAATTCTTTTTCGGCAATTGATAAAATTTTTGTTGGAAAAAAGAGAATCTCTGAAGCAAACACACATACAATTCATTATGGAAAAATACTCGACGGCGAAAAAAACTTAATTGATGATGTTTTAGTTTCAGTTTTTCGCTGTCCTAACTCATATACAGGCGAGGATAGCGTTGAGATAAGTACGCATGGGAATCCTTTGATTTCAAAAAAAATAATTGAGGCGTTAACCGACCTAAATGTGAGACTTGCTGAACCTGGTGAATTTACTAAAAGAGCGTTCTTAAATAACAAACTGGATTTGAGCCAGGCTGAAGCTGTCGCCGATATCATTAGTGCGAGAACGGATGTTTCTCTGAAGGGAGCTAGAAATCAACTTGACGGAATTCTTTCTACGAAAGTTCGTGAACTAAGAGACATGCTTATAAACGCATCCTCCTTTGTGGAACTTGAATTAGATTTTGCGGAAGAGAATGTCGAATTCATAAATCAAGACCAGCTCCTCAAAAAAATTGAAATTATTATCTTCGAGATTAATACCTTACTTACTACATTTTCTTTTGGTAAAATAATAAAAGACGGAATAAATGTTGCCTTGGTTGGGCCTCCTAACGTAGGAAAATCATCTTTATTAAATTATATTGTTAAAGAATCTAGAGCTATTGTTAGCGATATTCCGGGAACAACAAGAGATGTTATTCGCGAAGAAGTTTCTATAAATGGTATTTTGTTTAGACTTCACGATACGGCGGGTATACGTTTATCCAAAGATGAATTAGAAAATATTGGTATTAGAAGAAGTCAGCAGACCGTAATCGATGCCGATGTAGTTATTCTTATCGGAGATGTTTTTACAGGTATTCCACTTGAGTTGGTTGAAAAAATTAATGGACTAAATGCAAATAAAAAGATAATTAGAGTAATTAATAAAATTGATCTCGAATCTAATTTAAAGCCAGTAGCTGACATTTATATTTCAGTTCTGAATGGAGTTGGAATTAATTTGCTATTTAATAAATTAGTACAGATCTCTAATGGATCAAACGTGTATAGTGAAAAGTCAGCTGTTGTTACCTCGCTGAGGCATTTTGATTGTCTGAAGAATGCAAAAGAGTCTCTGTTGAATGGTATATTATCAATTAAGAATAAAATTAGCGGGGAATTTATTGCTGTTGATTTAAGAAATGCTGCCAATAGCCTAAGTGAAATTATTGGAGAGGTTACATCTGACGATATTTTAAATAATATTTTTATGAAATTCTGTATTGGAAAATAAGATGTTTCACATGAAACCAACCTTCATCTTCTTTCAAGTTCCACGTGAAACAGACAGATATATATGAAGAAATTTGATATAATAGTTATCGGCGGTGGACATGCAGGAATTGAAGCTGCATGTGCTGGAGCAAACATGCATTGCTCGGTAGCTCTAATTACTATGGATAAGTTTGCAATTGGCAGAATGTCTTGCAACCCGGCCATTGGTGGAACTGCAAAAGGGCATTTAGTAAGAGAAATTGATGCATTAGGCGGTGTGATGGGTAAAATTGCAGACAGGACGGGAATTCAATTTAGAATGCTTAATAAATCAAAGGGACCGGCAGTTTGGTCTCCGAGATGCCAATCAGACAGGAAATTATACTCACAGGAAGCTTGTAAATTAATTGTATCGACAACAAATTTAGATATAATTGAAGCAAATGTCATTGAAATATTATCTGAAAATAAAAAAGTATTAGGAATTAAAACATCTGACGGTGAAATCATTTTTTGCTCTGCGCTGGTATTATCATCAGGAACTTTTCTAAATGGATTAATGCATACAGGTTTAAAATCAACTGTAGGTGGACGGTTTGGTGAAAATGCCGCGAATGGAATTACTCAATCTTTAATTAATCTTGGATTCGAATCATCAAGATTAAAAACAGGAACACCACCTAGACTAAAAAAGGATTCTATTAACTGGGAAAAATTGGAAGAACAACCAGGTGATGAATTCCCTCAACCTTTTTCTTTTCAGACTGAAAAAAAACAATTCCCTTTTCAGCGTCAGGTTAGCTGCCATATTACTTATACCGATGAGAATGTTCATAAAATTTTAGAAAAAGGATTCAGCCAATCTCCTATGTTCACTGGAATAATTAAAGGAGTAGGGCCAAGGTACTGTCCTTCAATCGAGGACAAAATTGTTCGCTTTGCAGATAAAAAACAGCACCAGCTTTTTCTGGAACCAGAGGGATTAGATAGTGATCAGATTTATTTGAATGGATTTTCTTCTTCGCTTCCTGCAGAAATTCAATTGGAGGCACTCCATAAAATAAAGGGCTTAGAAGATGTTATAATGATCCGTCCAGGATACGCCGTTGAATACGACTTCTTTCCCCCGCATCAAGTTGATCTAACTTTAGAGACAAAATTAATTGAGGGACTTTATTTTGCTGGACAAATTAACGGCACATCTGGTTACGAAGAAGCCGCGGCTCAAGGAATTGTTGCCGGGATAAACGCTGCTGCTAAAATTAAACACTTGCCGGAGCTTATATTAAAAAGAAGCGAAGCTTACATTGGTGTTTTAATTGATGATTTAGTTAATAAATCTACAGATGAGCCTTATAGAATGTTCACCTCAAGAGCAGAACATAGGCTTTTGCTAAGACAAGATAACGCGGATGCTCGACTAATGAAATATGGAAATAAGTACGGATTAATTCCCAAGGATCTTTACCAAGAAACTGTACGAAGAGAAAAACTAATAATAAATGGAGTTGAACTTTTCAATAATATAAAAATTCACGCGAGAGATATTAACGCGTTTCTTGTTACAAAAGAATCGGCAGAGATTGATTCTACAGAAACAATCTCAAAACTTTGTAAACGACCGGAACTTTCATTAAAAGAAATTATTAAAATTAATGGAACTGAAAATATTCCGTTAGTTCAAGAATTAAATGACGACAAAATTGCGCTTGAAAAAATAGAAATAGAGTTGAAGTACGAAGGATATATTAATCGGCAACAAGAAATGGTGGAAAGATTAGAAAGATACGAATCGGCAAAAATTCCACTGACATTAAATTATTCCACAATAAAAGCTCTTTCTGCTGAAGGAAGAGAAAAATTAAATAAGGTAAAACCCCGGTCTATTGGGCAGGCGTCTCGTATTTCAGGAGTTACTCCTTCGGATATTTCTATATTATTGGTATATTTGAAAAGCTAATTTTGAAGGGCTTTGTATGGTTGATGTTCAGGAGCAATACCAAAAACAGTTACAATCTTTCTGCTGGGAAAACAGTTTCAACCCGGATATTATGAAGGTTGAACGCCTTGCTTATTTTGCCGATCTGCTAATAAAAAAGAATGAAGACCTTAATTTGATCTCTAGAAAAGATACAAATTCAATTATTGAAAACCATATTTTCATTTCATCATACATAACAAAATATATTCCGGAAAAATGCTCCTCTTTCCTCGATATTGGTACTGGCGGCGGCTTGCCGGGAATTCCTATTGCTATCATGAAACCGGAAGCCAAAGGCGTTCTTGTTGATTCTACAGGGAAAAAAATTGACGCCGTTAAAGAATTCATTAACAAATTAAAACTTAGCAATGCTACTGCAGTTAATGACCGCGTTGAAAGCCCGGAATTTATTGATAATTATACTGATAGCTTTGACTTAATTGTCACCAGAGCAACTGTACCATTAATAATTCTGCTTCGATATGCTTTACCTTTGATAAAAGAAAAATCTTTTTTAGTTGCCATCAAAGGCGGCGATTTAGACGATGAGTTTAAAAAGGCAGAGATGAAATTTAAGCCTTACATAAAAAAATCCACAATCTTTGAATTATTTTACAAGCCGACAAACGTTCGCAACCAAAAAGAGAAAAAGCTTGTATTGCTGGAGCTAAATAAATGAGCGCTTCTTCCAATGCTCAAAATATTTTTAATGAAATTAGCAAGCTGTCTACCGAACAGAGAAATCCAAATTCAATGGATATTGATGTTCGCTCGGTAAGCGAAATACTTAAAATAATTAATGACGAAGATAAGTCTGTCCCTCTGTCCGTTGAGAAGGAATTGCCATTTATAAAACAAGCTGTTGAAATAATTGTTGACGTAATAAAGAACGGCGGCAGACTTTTATATTTCGGCGCAGGTACAAGCGGAAGACTTGGCGTAATTGACGCCGTGGAATGTCCCCCGACATTTGGAACTTCGCCTGAAATGATCGAAGGTTTTATTGCCGGTGGAAAAGCAGCAATGTTCAAAGCGCAGGAAGGTGCTGAAGATCGCGAAGAAAATGGCGCCGATGATGTAATTTCGGCAAAGGTAAATAATAAAGATGTTGTATGCGGAATTGCTGCAAGTAGAAGAACGCCTTATGCTGTGGGAGCTGTAAAAAAAGCCAAGGAACTTGGAGCAAAAACTCTCTTTATAACTTGCAACCCAAGAGAAGAATTTAATATTAAAGAAGTTGATGTTGCAATTTGTCCTTATGTGGGTCCGGAGGTAATAATGGGGTCTACAAGAATGAAAAGCGGCACTGCACAAAAATTAGTGTTGAACATGCTGACTACAGCATCTATGATCAGGCTCGGAAAAGTATATGAAAATATGATGATCGATCTTCAGATGACTAATAAAAAATTAGTAGAGCGATCAAAAAGAATTGTTATGACTGTTACTGGAGTATCATACGAAGAAGCGGAAAAATTTCTCGCAGATGCCGGAGGACATGTTAAAACTGCGCTTGTTATGATTAAGACCGGTTTAAATGCTGAACAATCAAAAGAAAGATTAAACAAAGCAAACGGCTTTGTAAGATTAGCTATAGACGGAAAATTTTAAACACATTTTATTCACCATTCAGAGACTCGCTTGAAAAAAATTAAATCTGCATTCTTTGCGCTTGTATTTTTATTTCAACCCTTTATTCATTCACAAATTCTTCAAAATGTTAAAGACGATTTTTTTCACGCTCTTAATACCGGTAGCAATCTTGCAACAAGTATCGTCTCTTTTAATGAAACAAAAGATTGGGAGCTCGCCGGTACTGCGGCAGTAATAGGTATCGGTTATTCGGTCGACAATAATATTCATAGTTTTTCTCAAAGAAACATTACTTCTTTAAATGATAAAATTTTCTCAATAGATAAAGTTTATGGAAGCGGCTATACTCTTATTGGCGTGGCTGGAATATACGGCTACGGACTTTTTTTAAATGATCCGGCTGTTAGAAAAATCGGACTTCAAACAATTGAAGCTGTTGGCTATGCAGGCGTAATAACTACAATTGTGAAATCAATCGTTGGAAGAAGCCGACCTTATACAAACGATGGCAAAGCGACTTTTCATCCTTTCAATACTCAAGCTGCGGAAACTTCTTTCCCCTCCGGTCATTCAACTGTTGCTTTTGCTATGTCAACCGTACTAGCAAATAGTACAAATAGTACCTTTTTAAAAATAGTATGTTACTCCGCAGCAGGTTTAGTTGCATGCTCAAGAATATATCATAATGCTCATTGGACCTCGGATGTTATAACCGGCGGAGCAATTGGATATTTTGTTGGAAACTTTGTAACTAACAATTATGAAAAAAACTTTCCAAATTTATCGATTAATTTTTCCGGCTCATCACTTAGTTTTACGTATTCCTTTTAGCAGACTCTCGTAGGAAATGATAATTGATTTTTCAAATGATAAAATAAGATCTTTCTTCCGAAACATCGGATCGATAAAAAAATTATCCTCTGTAATTGAAGACAAAGCTAATCAAACAATTTACTGTTCTCCATTTTTCGGCGCTTCAAAAAGTTTATTTATTGAAATCCTTTCTGAAAAAGAAGATCAAATTGCAGTTTTACTTCCGTCAGTTCAAGCAGTCTCCGAACTTACAGTGGAGCTGATTGAGCTAGGATTATCAAATCATCTTATCTCAATTACTGAGTTCAAACCGGAAATTTTCCAAGAGAAGCTTACCGATATTTTAGGAAGAAAAAAATTTATTCTTATCTCCACTTATGACATTTTAAATTGCAAACTGCCGGCTAAAAAAACAGTTGAAAATAAAACAACAAAAATTCATGTCGGAGGAGATTTAACTTACAATGATCTGGTAGAATATTTAAATCTTCTAAATTATCAGAAAGATAAATTTGTAGAGGCTCCGGGTGATTATTCGCAGCGCGGTTCTATTATAGATTTCTGGTCTTACAGCGAGAAGAATCCTGTGAGGCTGGAATTTGACGGAGATTTTTTAGAGTCAATTCGGTACTTCGATCCAGAAAGCCAGCGCTCGATTGAAGAGACAGCCACTGCTACTTTAGCCGGTTCTCTGACTTCCGACGAAGAAAATATTTCTGAAGATATTTTTAACTATTTAATCAGCCCATTAGTCCTTGCATCTGAATACGAATTAGTCAACTTCAAAACAATAAATGTCGTTTTATCAGACGAAGAAAAAATCGAATCACCAAATAATTTCCATGTTGATCTTGATGAGGATGAATTTCCCGAACCGGTTGAAATTTTAGACGAAGATATTTCTCATAAAAATTCCGTCGAGGTTTTTGCGTACAAACCGGATCAAAGAGCGAGATGGCTGATCGAGAATGAACTTTCCAGCGTTGATAATATTATTGATCTGGGTTTCAGTGAAACGCCCACTATAAATTCTAATTATGAAATACTATTTAATGTCCTGACAAATAATGCGAACAGTAGTTTCACAATTATAATTACGGCTGAGAATGATCTTCAATCAGCAAGATTAAAAGATTTACTAAGTGAATTCAAACCGGAACTAGAAGTATTGATAAGCTCTGGAAAAGTTAAGATTCAAACGTTGCCTGTTAAAAGCGGATTTATTAATCAACGTGAAAAATTAATTCTTTTAACCGACTATCAGATTTTTAATAAGCCTTACCGGACTAAAATCTCGTCCTCGAAAAAACACAAAAAATCCAAATCAAAAATATTTGCATCGATCAACAGAGGAGATTATGTGGTCCATGAAAGTTTCGGAATAGGCAAGTACGTTGGATTAGAGACCATAAAAATCGGCGATGTAAACCAGGAGTCGATGAAAATTTTATACAGCGAAGGCGGCGTTGTTTACGTTAACTTAAATTATCTGACTCTTGTAAAAAAATATTCTTCAAACGAAAACCTTGTTCCCACTCTTTCAACGCTTGGCACTTCCGAGTGGATAAATACAAAGACAAGAACGAAGAAAAAAATTAAAGAAGCTGCAAGGGAATTAATTGAGCTTTACGCAAAACGAAAATCAACCAAAGGTTATAGATTTAATGTTGATACCGTTTGGCAAAAAGAATTAGAAGCTTCTTTCTTTTATGAAGACACGCCCGATCAAGAAAAAGTAACCGGGGAAGTAAAAAACGACATGGAAGCCGAGAACCCCATGGATAGGCTCGTCTGCGGCGATGTTGGTTTTGGAAAAACTGAAATTGCCGTACGCGCGGCTTTCAAAGCTGTTCAGGACGGTAAGCAAGCCGCTGTTCTTGTTCCAACAACAATTTTAGCTGAACAGCATTTTAATACTTTCACCGACAGACTTTCCCAATTCCCGGTTAAGATCGCAGCGCTCTCAAGATTTCAAACGAAGAAACAGCAGTCGGAAATTTTGGAAGCTCTTAGCAAAGGAAATGTCGATATAGTAATTGGAACCCACCGGCTAATTTCAAAAGACGTCACTTTTAAAGATCTCGGTTTGCTTATAATAGATGAAGAGCATCGTTTTGGAGTGATGGCAAAAGAAAAGCTTCGATCTTTAAAATTAAATGTCGATACATTAACGCTTACGGCCACACCGATTCCGCGTACACTTAATTTATCTTTGCTCGGTGCAAGGGATCTGTCAATCATTGCAACTCCGCCGCCGAACCGACAGCCGATTTTTACAAAAGTTTCTACGCTCGATATTTTTAAAATAAAAGAATGGATTTTAAACGAGCTTAAACGCAGCGGGCAGGTTTATATAATTCATGATAGAATTCAATCGATTGATAAATTTGCCGGCTACATCTTAAAATATATTCCGGAAATAAAAATTGCAGTTGCGCACGGACAGATGAAGCCTGCTCAACTTGAAAACGTTATCCACGGTTTTCTAAATAAAAAATTTGATGTCCTTATCTCCACAAAAATAATCGAATCCGGAATTGACATTCCAAACGTTAATACAATTATTGTAAACCGCGCAGACCGTTTCGGGCTTGCAGAGCTTCATCAGCTTCGAGGTAGAGTGGGAAGATCAAACCGTCAGGCGTTTGCTTATTTCATTGTTCCGTCATTAAGCGGAATAACTAAAAAAGCATTGCGAAGACTGCAGGCGATTGAGGAATTTACCGAAGTCGGCTCCGGCTTTAACATTTCTATGCGAGATCTTGAAATCAGAGGCGCGGGAAATTTACTTGGAACTGAACAGTCGGGATTTATTAACGAAGTCGGCTTCGATCTTTATGTTAAATTAATAAATGAAACTGTCGAGGAATTAAAGTACCAGGAGTTTAAAGAAGTATTTCAAAGCCTGCCGAAGCAAGTTGAAAGAACGGAACCTACAATCGACGCTTATTTTGAAATCGGTATTCCGTCGGATTACATGCCCGACCAGATGGACAGATTAAATTTTTATACTGCGCTTTATTCTATTCAAAATAATTCCGAGGCGGAAGAAATAAAAGAAGAAATGATAGACCGGTTTGGACCGCTGCCGGTGCTTGTGAAACGGCTTATAGCTTCGGCAATTTTAAAGCTGTACTCTTCTTATGCGCTGTTTGAAAGAATAATAATTCAGCGCAAACAAATTTCAATCGTTCTTCCGAGAGGCGAGAAAGAAGATTTTTATCAATTCAAATTCCTGCAGCTTATGCGGTTTGTTGTAGACGGATATAAAAATCTGATTAAGTTTGAACAGAAAAAGTTGAGCGGTAAAGATGCAAAAGAAATTATGAAACTAACCATTCCGAATAATTTTGAAAGTCCAGAAAAGCTGCTGGAATTTTTAATCGAGTTCAGCAAGAAAGTCATGGGGCTTTTCGAAGTTGAGATTAAGGCTGCCGCTGAGGCTTAATCTTAAATCACGCGTTTCTTATCAATAAAATTTTTACCGTTTAATTATCTATCCTTATATTTGAATGATAAATTTAGAAGGGTATCAAATGAAAAATTTTTTAACTCTCATAGGTATAATTATCTTGGCTCTCACGATGACCAATGCACAAAACCGAAAACAAACCAGCGCCGGACATGGATTGCAGCTTTCATGGATGGATACTTCGGTTAACCCGGCTGTAGATTTTTTTGATTACGCCAATGGGAACTGGATTAAAAACAATCCCATTCCTCCCTCGGAAAGTTATTGGGGAATTTTTTACGTTCTGCAGGAAGACAATTACAAATCTCTGCGGATAGTTATGGAAGCAGATGCTAAGAAAAAATCGGCAAGCGGAAGCAACGTTCAGAAAGTCGGCGATTTTTATTTCAGCGGAATGGATACGGCAGCAATAAATAAACTCGGTTCAGAACCGCTGCAAAAAGAGTTCGACAGAATAAACTCCATTAAGAATTTGAACGATCTAAATAATGTAATTGCACTTTTCCAAACCTACGGCGTTTCTCCTTTGTTTAATTTCTTCGCTATGCCGGATCAAATGAACAGCTCCGAAATTGCTACGTATCTTTATCAAGGCGGAATTGCAATGCCGGATAGAGATTATTATTTAAAGACCGATTCCGCTTCGGCAAAAATTAGAGAAGAGTATCTTGAACATATCGCAAATATGTTTATGCTTCTCGGCGATGACGCGGCGAAAGCTAAAGAAGAAGCTGCCGTTGTAATGAATATAGAAACAAATCTGGCTAAGTCTTCGATGACGCCGGTGGAACAGCGCGATCCTTATGCGGTCTATCATAAATATTCTATCAAATCAGCCGATTCATTAACGCCGGCAATTAAGTGGAATAAATTTTTAAATGATGTCGGCGTAAAAAACATTAAAGATATAATTGTAAGCCAGCCGGAATTTTTCAAAGAAGTAAACTCGCTTCTTCAGAATGAAAGCATAGATAATTGGAAAACTTATTTACGATGGTGCTTGATAAACACTTTTGCGCCGTATTTAAGCAACAATTTTGTCGATGAGCATTTTCATTTCTTTGGAACAATTCTAACGGGAGCAAAGGAATTAAAGCCGCGCTGGAAGAGGATTCTTCAAGATGCGGACGGAGCAATCGGAGAAATTCTCGGGCAGGAATTTGTAAGAATGCACTTCCCTCCCGAAGCTAAAAAAAGAAACCTTGAAATGGTTGATAACTTGATAAAAGTTTTCGGCGAAAGGATTGAAAAACTCGATTGGATGAGCAAAGAGACAAAAGAAAAAGCAATTCATAAGCTTCATAAAATTTTGAAGAAGGTTGGATATCCGGATAAATGGAGAAACTACGACGGGCTTGAAATAAACCGCGGCGCCTATGTAGATAACATTATCCGTTCAAATATTTTTAACTTCGATTATATGATTGCAAAGATAGGCAAGCCTGTTGACAAAACTCTCTGGGAGATGACGCCGCAAACCGTAAATGCATATTATGATCCATCGCTGAATGAAATAGTTTTTCCGGCTGGAATTCTTCAGCCGCCGTTCTTCGATATGAATGCCGACGACGCTGTTAACTACGGCGAAACCGGCGCTACTATCGGGCACGAAATGACTCATGGTTTCGATGACCAGGGCAGACAATATGACGCGGACGGAAATTTAAAAAATTGGTGGACTAAAGACGATGAAAAGAAATTTAAAGAACGTGCTGATAAAATGGTTCAGCAGTTCAATGATTATGTTGTCCTCGACAGTCTGCATGTAAATGGAGAATTAACGCTTGGAGAAAACATTGCAGATCTCGGCGGATTAATTATTGCTTATGAAGCATTCAAGATGACGAAAGAAGGGCAGTCGGATAAAAAAATTGACGGCTTCACGCCTGATCAAAGATTTTTTATTGCATACGCACAATCCTGGGCGGGACATGAACGCAACGAAGCATTGAAGAAACAAATTTTAACTAATCCTCATTCGCCGGATAAATTAAGAACGAATGCGCCTCTTTCAAATATGCCTGAGTTTTACAAAGCCTTCGATATAAAACCCGGCGATCAAATGTACAGACCCGATAATTTAAGAGTTAAAATTTGGTAAGTTTAAAGCCTTGAAGACTTCAAAGTCTTCGAGGCTAAATTTAAATTGCTCCGAGCTTTGCCAGCATTTTTGCGGCATAATCGTTGGCTGGATCAAGCTTCATTGCTTTTTTATAACTCGCAATCGCTTCCGATCTTTTATGTAATTGGCGATATGCATCGCCGAGAGTGTTAAATACCGTTGGAACATAATTAAATAAAGAAGCATTGAGCTTAAGAATTTGTATTGCCCAATCTTTTTTGTTCATCAAGAATAAATCTTTCCCAACAGTGTCAAATAAATTATAGTCGGAAATTTCATAACGGTTGTCATGAAATATTTTTCCGTAGTTAGCGAGAAAATATTTTATGCCGGCTTTTTCAATTTCGTTATAGACAAATCTTGTTGGCGGAATTCTCGGAGGTGAGTACTGTCTGCCGAACAAGATCATTTTAACAAAATATGTTGCGTCAAGCGCGCTCGGCTGATTTAAGTTTGATAAAATTACAATCGAATATTTTTCTCTAAAGAAACGATACCAGACCGTTTCAAAGCCCGGCAGCGAACCTTCGATTCCAAATGTTTCTTTGGAAGAATAAATTTTCCATGTTTCTTTATCTTCGCCTGAAAAATTTTTTGAAAATAATCTTAGTTTGCTTTCATTGGATAAAATTAAAGTATCGTTAGCAAGCGAGTAGTCAAGCTTCAGCAGATCTTCTGCCGTTGTGTATATTCCGATGTTGCCTGCGCATTTAGTGTTTTCGTTTAAGCTGTCCTTAAGTTCTCCATCCAGCAAAACTTTGTATCCGTTAGCAAACTCTCCGGCGTCATTAACGTTTATACTAAAGCCGGAGTTATTCATTTTAAGCGGGTTGAATATTTTCTCTTCTAAAATTTCTTTGAAATTTTTTCCATATATTTTTTCTATTATAGCCGAGAGCACTGCAAAGCCGGAACTGGATAAAGACATTTGTGCGCCGGGCGTAAATTTTAGTTTTTCTTTTTTTATTATGGGAAGAAGCTCGTCGATATTTTTTATATCTTTCCCTTTCTTCTCAAAGCCGGGATCTTCTTCATAGTTCCCTAAGCCTGAGCGTTCGTCGAGAAGATTAAGAATTGTTATCTTACTTGCTTCGGATGAAAAGCCGGGAATATACTTATCGATCGTATCCGTATATTGTATTCTGCCTTCTTCTTTAAGCTGCGAAATTAGAATTGCAGTAAAAAATTTTGTTACTGTACCGATTGAAAATTTTGTGTTCAGCTCGTTTGGAATTTTCTTTATATAGTTTGCAGAGCCAAAAGCTTTTTGATAAAGCGGTTTGTTGTCAACCGAAATTAGAACAACTCCCGAAAACATTTTCAGCTTTACTAGCTGAGTCATAACGGAATCAACCTGCTCGACCACATTTCCCTGCTGAGCATAATTTCTTCCTGCAAAAAAAATAAGGACAAATACTACGGCGACAATTTTTTCAGAAAAGCTTTTCATAAATTATTTTAAGTTTATTCATCGTCGAGTTCTGAAAGCAGGTCGAGAATATCAAGATGCTTTGTTATCATTTGCAAATGACCTTCTTCGTCGATCGGCCATTGATCAAGCGAGCGGTCGGCATAAAGTTCAACGCCGTTTCCGTCTGGATCGGTTAGATAAATAGATTCAGAAATTCCGTGATCGGAGGCGCCGTCCAGAGGATAATTTATTTCGTATAATCTTTTTAAAATCCGCGCAAGTTCCTTTCGGCTCGGGTAAAGAATTCCGAAGTGGTAAAGACCGGTATGCCCCGGCGGCGGTGCAGGCGCGCCTTTCCCTTGCCACGTGTTTAAGCCGATGTAATGATGGTATCCGCCGGCAGAAAGAAATACCGCTGAGTTTCCAAAGTACGATGTTACTTCAAAGCCGAGCAGATCCCGATAAAATTTTAATGACCGCTCAATATCGGAGACGGTTAAGTGAATATGCCCGATTTTTACTTCAGGATGAATTATATTTTTCAATTATAGACTTCTTGTTTTAATTAAAAATTGCAGTTAAAATTTTGGATGTAAAGATAAAAAATACAAACCAATTAATACGCATTTGCTGACATAGAAACCTATTCGTTTAGATTTTTCCGTAGAGATATTTTTTCCTTTTCGACTCGGGAAACTTTTCTATTGCATACCTGAGCATTGTCCGCGGCATTTGTTTATAATTTTCTTTTAAAAACTTTTCTTCCGCTTCTAAATTTCTTTTACCTATTTCGCGCAGCATCCAGCCGACAGCTTTATGTATTAAGTCGTGGTCTTCTTTCAATAAAATTTTTGAAATATCAAGAGACACTTTAAAGTCATTTTCTTTTATGAAACGAAATGTAGAAAGTACTGAAATTCTTTTATCCCAAAGATTTTTTGACCTTGCCATTTTGTAAAGCATCTCTTTATTCTTATTGAGCAGAAAGTCTCCAACAATATTCGGCGCAGACAAATCGACTAAATCCCAGTTGTTTATATGAGATTTGTTAGAAATATAAAAATTAAAAATCTTTTTTTTCTCAACTTCTCCCGACTTTGGAAATCTTGATACGAGAATTAACAGTGCTGTTAAGCGCTCCTCATGAATTTTTGATTCGATGAGAATCTTTAGCTCGTCGAAAGTAAGATCAGAATTCTCCTTTGCAATTTTTCTTTGCACCGGCACTTTCAGCCCAATGAATACGTCTCCTTCACCGTATTCTCCCTTCCCGGTTTTAAAAAATCTTTGTAATAATTTTGCTTGTTCGGAATTAGAATTTTCTTTTAATGATTTTTTTAAATTCTCAAAGCTCATAATATCTCCAATTCATCGGAATAAAATTATTCATATTCTATTTGGTATAAAAGAATTCGGATAATAATTTTTGCACTGCTTTATTACTCGGTATCACAAAAACATTAAGTCAGGTTAAGTACGTTTGAAAAAATATAACAAAGATAAGGAGTCAACAACATGAAAAAGATTTTTGTTTTGTGCCTGATAGTTTTTTCATTTTTATTTCTTGCAAATACCTCATTTAATTCTTTGAAACTACCGGACTCTAATTATTCTTCCTTAACCTCGCCGCTCAAAAATTCAAAGACAAACAAATCGGAGAAAAATGTTTTTAAAGCTGTCCTTTCCGGCAGCTTCAAAACTCCTGCCGTAGATACGAAAGCAAGAGGTCATGCTGATTTTATGTTTAGCAAAGACGGCAAAAAACTTTTTTATAGGCTTTATGTTTTTAATATCGACAGCGTTTCAATGGCGCATATCCACCATGGACCAATGGGAAAAGAAGGTCCTATTGCTGTTTGGTTATACAAAGGAAAAATTACCGGCAAGTTCAACGGATTACTGTCTAAAGGAACTATAACAAACAAAGATGTAAATCTCGACAGTCTTCGCGCTTGGATTAAAACCGGCGACGCTTACGTGCTGGTTCATACGCAAAATAATCCAAACGGCGAAATCGGCGGCTTAATTAAATAACAAAAGAATTTTTCTGAAGAATTAATAGCCGCTGTAGATAGCTCCGGCGGCTATGTTGTTTTATGCCCAGCATCATAAATTGCTCAGCTTGAAGAAACTATATTTCACAATAAACTTTTACAATCATTTCTTTTTCACAACAATTATTTTGTATTGGCAATGGCAGAAAACAAAAGCATAACAAGTTTATTTCTTGACGTCGGCGGCGTTTTGTTGACAAACGGATGGGACCGCAAGGCAAGAAATTCAGCAGTAAAAAAATTTAATCTTGATTCGGAGGAATTAAATGAACGTCATCATTTAACTTTTGACACTTATGAATCCGGGAAATTAGATTTAAACGAATACCTTGAGCGCGTCGTCTTTTATGAAAAAAGAAATTTTTCAAAAGAAGAGTTTGAAAATTTTATGTATGAACAATCTCAGCCGATTCAAAATATGATTACGTTCATCAAAGAGCTTAAAAAAACTTACAAGCTAAAAGTTACCGCCGTCAGCAATGAAGGACGCGAGTTAACAGAATACAGAATAAGAAAATTTAAACTTCACGAAATTTTTGATTCGTTTATCGCATCAAGCTTTATTCATATTCGCAAACCGGATGTTGATATTTACAGAATTGCCCTGGATGTTTCGCAGGCGAAGCCGGAACAAGTTGCGTATCTCGACGACCGTCTTATGTTCGTACAGGTTGCGCGCTCGCTTGGTATCAACGGCATTCATCATAAAAGTTTAAGCTCGACTAAAAGCCATCTTGCCGGTCTTGGTCTTGCGCTATAATATTTAAATTGATTTTTTTCGTCACTTACTTAAGAAAATTTTTATGGAAGATTATAAATATAAACTTGGAATGGTAGGGCTCGGAGTTATGGGCAGAAATCTTGTTTTAAACTTTGCAGACCACGGCTTCCCTATCGCCGGCTTTGACAAAGATAAAACTAAAGTTGATGCGCTAAACGCTGAAGGATCTGGAAAAAAAGTTAAAGGCGTAAATGCTGTTGAAGAATTTATTTTTCTATTATCAAAGCCGCGCGTAGTAATGATGCTTGTTCCGGCTGGCTCTCCGGTAGATTCAGTAATAAACGATGTGCTTCCCTACCTCGAACCGGGCGATTTAATTATCGACGGCGGAAACTCCCACTTCACAGATACAAACAAAAGATTTCTTGAACTAAAAGAAAAGAAAATTAATTTTTTAGGTGTGGGAATTTCAGGCGGCGAGCAAGGCGCGCGCTTTGGACCCAGCATGATGCCGGGTGGACCGAAAGATGCTTATGAAATTGTCCGCCCGATGTTTGAAGCAGCATCCGCAAAAGCAGGAGGAAAGAATTGTGTCACATATCTCGGTCCCGGCTCTGCAGGACATTATGTCAAGATGGTGCACAACGGAATTGAGTACGGCTTGATGCAGCTTATCTCCGAAGTATACGACATCCTTAGACGCGGGCTTAATCTTTCAAACAGCGAACTCCATAAAATTTTTAATGAGTGGAATAAAACCGAGCTTCTATCTTTTCTAATCGAAATAACGTCCGATGTCTTCGCACAGCGCGATGATAACGGCGAAGGAATGCTCATTGATAAGATCCTTGACAAGGCAAAACAAAAAGGAACCGGCAAATGGACTTCGCAGGACGCGATGGATATTCAAGTGCCGCTTAATACGATTGACGCCGCTGTTGCAATGCGCGATATGTCCGCATTTAAATCCGAAAGAGAAAGCGCTTCTTTAATTCTTGATGAAAAAAATATTAAATTCTCAGGCAACAAAGAAGAATTTATTTTGAAACTTCGCAGCGCATTATATTTTTCGATGATCACGACTTATGCACAGGGCATGGCAATGCTGCTTGCGGCTTCAAAAGAGTATGAATATAATCTAAGCTTAAAAGACATCGCGCAAATATGGAGCGGCGGATGCATAATCAGAGCTGCTCTGCTTGAGGATATTTCAAATGCCTTTGAAAACAAGCCTGACCTGGTTAATCTTTTGATCGATCCGAAAATCTCAAGCGAAATAAAAAAGAGAGCTGCGGATGTGCGGCTTATAATTAAAACCGCAATTGATATGGGTATCCCCGCCGCCGGGATGTCCGCGTCATTAGCATATTACGATTCTTACCGGAGCGCATGGCTGCCGGCAAATTTAGTTCAAGCCCAGCGCGACTTCTTCGGAGCGCACACTTACGAGCGCGTCGATGAAAAAGGCGTTTATCATACTCACTGGAATTTAAAATAAGGAGAATGTATGCAGTCTGCTCGAAAGCCTGATCCTTCCACAATAATTATCTTCGGCGCAGGCGGAGATTTATGCTGGCGCAAGCTGATGCCGGCAATCTATAATCTTTATTTAGACGACTGGGTACCGGACAACTTTGCCGTAATCGGTCTTGACATTAAAGAAATGTCGGATGATGAATTCCGCCAGCGAATTTTAGACGGCGTTAATCAGTTTTCACGAAGAGGCAAAGCAAATGAAAGCGATTGGAATAAGTTTGCTTCTTCACTTAATTATCAGAAGGCTGATTTCACAAACGAAGAAACATATAAGAAACTTTCAGATAAAATTTTATCTATCGAAAATCCCTGGGGAAAAAAATCCAACAGAATATTTTATCTCGCAATTCCTCCGGCGTTCATCGAAGCGATTACAAAGAATCTCAGCCTTTCTAAAATTGCCCAGGATGATCTTCGCGACCGGCTCGTAATCGAAAAGCCGTTCGGACACGATCTGGAAAGCGCGCGCGAACTTAATAACGTCATCAAAAATACTTTTGACGAATGCCAGATTTACCGCATCGATCATTACCTCGGCAAAGAGACAGTTCAAAATATGATCGCCTTCCGCTTCGCCAACGCTTTATTTGAGCCGATATGGAACAGGAATTTTATCGACCATGTCCAGATAACCGTCGCTGAAGAAGTCGGTGTAGAGCACCGCGGCAGCTACTACGACCACGCGGGAGCTTTGCGCGATATGATACAGAACCATATCCTTCAGCTATTATGTTTGACTGCGATGGAGCCGCCGGTTTCGTTTTCCGCTGATGAAGTGCGCAATAAAAAAGTTGACGTGCTTCGCGCAATTCGAAAATACACGCGGGATGATGTGCATCGCAACGCCGTCCGAGGACAGTACAACAACGGCTGGATGGAAGGACAAAAAGTTATAAGCTATAAAGAAGAACCGGGAGTAAATTCAAAATCAAACATTGAAACTTTTGCCGCGGTTAAATTTTATGTCGATAATTGGCGCTGGCAGGATGTTCCTTTTTATGTACGCACCGGCAAAAGATTATCTCAGAAAACTTCTGTGATTACAATTCAATTCCGTCCGGTGCCGCACAGCGCTTTCCCGAATGAAACAATTGAGAACTGGCAGCCGAACAGATTAATAATTAACATCCAGCCGGAGATGGGAATTAGAATCCGCTTCCAGGCAAAGCAGCCCGGATTAAAAATGCTGATGACCCCGGTTGACATGGTATTCAATTACGGCAGCGCATATACAGCGGAGCCGCCTGAAGCTTATGAAACTCTTCTGCTGGACGTTATGCTCGGCGACGCGACTTTGTTTATGCGCTCAGATCAAGTAGAAGCAGCGTGGGAATTAATTATGCCGATCATTGAAGCATGGGAATCTAATCCGCCTGTCGATTTCCCGAATTACTTTGCAGGCACCTGGGGACCGGAAGCCGCCGAAGCGCTTATTGCAAGAGATGGTAAAAACTGGCTTGTCCTTCCCATGCCGATAAATAATTCAAAATAATTTTTTGTAATAACTCCATAGAAATGTCATAGATTGGACTCAGTAGAAATGTCAGTAAAAATTAAATTAGAGAACTCAGAAAAAAGGAGTTCTCGCAATGGAAGGAATACTGACAATGAGTCAAAAAGAA
>JAKAKL010000071.1 GCA_021824565.1 Bacteroidota bacterium
TACCTAACGAGTATTCTCTTTACCAGAATTATCCCAATCCATTCAATCCGTCTACTACAATTACTTATGAATTGCCTAAAGCGAGCTTTGTAACTCTTAAAGTCTTTGATATGCTTGGCAGAGAAATCAAAACACTTGTCAATAGTTACAAATCCCAAGGTAAATACTCCATAAACTTTAACGCAAGCAATCTTGCAAGCGGTGTGTATTTCTACAAAATAGAATCAGGAGAATATAGTTCGATAAAGAAAATGATTCTTCTTAAATAATAAACAAGGATAATTAAGATTTAAATTTATTGGAGGAACAGGTGAAAAAATTTATCTCGACTTTATTTGTTGTCTTTCTATTCATATGCAATAAAGAAATAAGTGGGCAATGGATTCATTCGGCTTATACGGGACTAAATGGGCAGTACATATCAGCTATAGCCGTTAGCGGCGAAACATTGTTTGCAGGTACGTATAATGGAGGTGGTATATTTAGTTCGACTAATAACGGCTATACATGGAATAAGATCAATTCAGGGTTATATGGCGATGTAAATTCAATAATATGTAAAGGAAATAGAATATTTGCCGGGACAGATTTAGGTATGTACAGTTCAACTAATTTCGGTGGAAATTGGATACATGTCGACTCCAGCTCGTTGGAAGTGGATATACATTGTTTTACGTACATCGATTCAACCATAATGGCTGGTACTTACAATGGAGTTTTTATTTCAACAAATAATGGAATTACCTGGGTTAAATCTGATTCAGGATTATCAAATCCAAGTATTCTTTCTTTTGCCGTTAATGGTTCTGAAATATATGCAGGCAACGGCGGCGGAGAAATATTTCTATCAAAAAATAAAGGCTTAAGCTGGTTAAAAATTTCTTCTCTGCCCTTGAATACTCCTATTAAGTGTTTAGCAATAGTTGATTCAAATTTATTCGTTGGGACATACGGAGACGGTGTTTATAGAATTACTTTAACAGTTGATTCGGTGTCAGCCCCGCAAAGAATGCTCTACAATCTTGCAACCTGTTCAATGGCTACAATTGGAAATAATTTATTTATCAGCTGCTACAGCGGCGGTGTTTATCGCACTACAGATGAAGGAAACAACTGGTCTCTTTTAAATTTAGGACTAACAAGTTATCCAATTCTTGCACTTGCTGTTAAAGATTCAATTATTTTTGCTGGTGGTGATGGAGATGGAATTTATCTTTCAACAAACAACGGTGATACTTGGTCTAATTACCCCGACTTCTCACGTGCCTTTGTCTATTCATTTGCATCTGAAGGCAATAACTTATTTGCAGGAACTGACGCTGGACTCTTTGTTTCTAATAATAATGGAATAAATTGGAAACAAGTAGATCAAGGCATAACTAATTCCAGAATACAGACATTAACAATATCTAATAATAGTATGTTTGCTGGCTCATGGGGCAATGGCGTTTATATCTCAACTAACACCGGTATTAATTGGAATAATCTAAGTAATGGAATGACAAACTTAGATGTAATGGCGGTTGTAACTAAAGATTCCATAATATTTGCAGGTACCTACAAAGGTGGTCTCTATAAATCAACTGATAACGGCAATGACTGGGTTGCTGCAGATTCAGGACTCACCAGCAGCATTGTAACTTCTTTTGTAATTAAAGGGAATTATCTATTTGCAGGTACTCATGTAAGCGGTATTTTCGTTTCCTCAAACGACGGTTTAAGTTGGAATTGTGTGGACTCCGGACTAACTAATTTAGATATAAACTCACTTGCTTTATGCGGAAACACAATTTTAGCAGGTACCTCTTGAGGTGGAGTCTTCATTTCCACTAATGATGGAGCTACCTGGATTCCGTCTAATAACTTGAATATTAGTAATATTAATTCATTGCTGGTATATAACGATAATGTTGTTGCGGCTGCTGGATTGGGCGGCATTAGTATTTCTAATGATGGAGGCTTTAATTGGTCTGACGCTAGTACAGGTTTAACGGATATGTCATGTTATTCCCTTGGAATAAGCGGAACATTTATGTTTATTGGTACTCTCGGCGGGGTTTGGTACCGCCCTCTCTCAGAAATAATAACCAGCGTTAATGAAAAACATAATGTTATACCTAACGAGTATTCTCTTTACCAGAATTATCCCAATCCATTCAATCCGTCTACTACAATTACTTATGAATTGCCTAAAGCGAGCTTTGTAACTCTTAAAGTCTTTGATATGCTTGGCAGAGAAATTAAATCGCTTGTTAATGGATATAAGTCCCAAGGTAAATACTCCGTAAACTTTAACGCAAGCAATCTTGCAAGCGGTGTGTATTTCTACAAAATAGAATCAGGAGAATATAGTTCGATAAAGAAAATGCTGCTGTTGAAATGAAAATATTTTTTACTCTTATTCTGTTATTATGTTTTTCACTCACATCAAAGACCTTTGCTGATACAAACTCGACAAAAATCTCTTCTTATAATTTTCATATCGAGTGTAACGGCGGCAATAAATTGCATATTAAAGCCGTACTCAAAATTGACAAAGAAAATAACGATAACAATTTATCGCTGCTTACAAATAAAAACTCCGTCTATCAAAATATAAAACTAATTGAAGGCGGTAATGCTATTGATATTCCATTTGCCGAAACAGCAGATACTCTTACTCTTAAACTCCCGCCAACTCTCATAAGACAAAAAGAAATTCGTGTTTCGTTTGTTTATACCTTCACGTTCGATTCACTATATAACGGAGTAAGAAGCTTTAATAGCTGGTATCCTTATCTGTGGAATAACATTTCAAAATATAAAATAATTTCTCAAACTCCGGCTGACTATTCTCTTCTCTTCCCCGGTGTTACTTTGAAAAAGAAATTAAAAAAAGGAATTGAAGAAAATGTCTCGGAAATGAATAAGCCAATTCCAAGATTATTCATGGTTGTAGCTAAGACAACTTCTTATAGGGTAGATCATTCCATTATAAATGGAACGAAATTAACTTTCTGCTTCTATCATAAAGATGAAGACATATTGACCGGATTTAAAAAGGAATCATCGGCGGCGTTCAAGTTCTTTAATGATTATCTTGGAAAATACAGATATAAAAGCTTAACCTTTATTGAGATACCTGACTTCTCCGGAGTTAATTCCCAGCCGGGATTTATTATGATGGGATCAATGCTCATGACGCTCTACCGGATGCATATCTATGACTGGGTTCCGCATGAAATTGCTCATCAATGGTTTGGTTCAGGAACATTTTCAAGACATAATGATCTAAAGTCATGGTGCGTCTTTGAACCGCTCGCCGAATACCTAAGGCTGACTTGTGCTGCAAGAGATTCCGGCAATGCTTACATAAAGCGCGAGATCAACGATATGATTGATGAATACAAATCAGACTATTTAAATAAACCTGAAGACAAGCCTTTGACTGAGTCCGGCGCTTCAAGAGTTACTTATATAAAAGGGACATATGTAATGGATTACATTCAGCAAATCTGCGGGAAGCAAAATTGGCAATTGTTCTTGCAAAGACTGTATAAGAACTATAAAGGCAGATTCTTAACCTATGAAGGCTTCTTAAAATGTTTAAATGGAATAAATCCTAAAGCGTCTAAAAAATTTATTGAATTAACTAACACTAAAGGCTTTCCATGATAAATTCTTTAACAAATTACAAGAGGATTTAATTTCTGTTCTAAAGGACAGCTATACAAACATCTAAAACACAGCCTCATATTTAATTAATAGAACAGTACATAAAATTCATAATGGAGTAAGGTATGAAAAAAGTCCTATTTATTTTCCTTCTTCTTTTACTTGCAAACTTTGCAGATGCTAAAAGCTTGAAATTAGTACTTCAATCCGGAGTAGATACTACAGATATAAGGATAAAACAAATTGTGGATCTATGGCGCAGTTATCTTGCTTCCAATCCTGACAGCTCATTTGACAATCCTTACTGGTCTGAAAAAGAAAAGAAAGAATACAAAGGCTTCGATTTCTTGCGTTCAGGTTATCAAGGTGATGCCATATATAAAGGCTTTACTCCGTTATTACTAAGCGTGTCGCCTAAAGATAATGGGTATTATAAAATTAAGACTGCATTTATTTCATTTGATTATCAACAAGAATTATGTATCGCAAATGTTTATGCAAAGAAAGTAAAAGGGAAATTTCAATTATTTAATGCCCTTACAATAAACACAAAGGATTGGATAAAAAAAACAGTCGGCTCAATTACATATCATTACTCGCAAGATTATAAATTTAATTTAGCGAATGCAGAAAGGATGAATTCATTTGCCGATTCACTTCAAAGACTTTATAATCTTAAACCGGTGAAAGCTGATTTTTATTTGGGCAAAGATCTTGACCAATTATTGAAACTTGACGGCTTGGAATTCTATATGGGTATGGGGAATAATTTTAAAATTTCAGGATTTACAGACGAATTAAATAACATAATTTTTTCCGGCGGCGGAGGTGAATATTATCCGCACGAATTAGTCCACATCTATTTAAATCCACTGTTTAAAAATTCTAATTGGATTCTCAAGGTTGGTCTTGCAGTGTATTATGGCGGCGCAATGGGTCATCCTTTAGTATGGCATATAAAAAGAATGAATAATTATTTAAGTCATCATCCCGAAATAAACTTAGACACCTTATATAATTTTAGATACATGGATAGCAATACTAACCCGCAAGCGGAACTCGGTGGATTTTTATGTATGCTGGCTATACAAAAAGGCGGTATAACAGAATTAAAAAGACTTTTAAGCTTTGGTTCCAGTCAAGATGATTTATATGAAGCAATAGAAAAAGTATTTGGAATTAAAAGGGAACAGTGTAATTCTTTTCTAAGAAAAGAGCTAAATGAATATTCAAGGTAAATACTCCGTAAACTTTAACGCAAGCAATCTTGCAAGCGGTGTGTACCTTTATAGAATGCGGGCGGACAATTTTATTCAAACAAAGAAACTCATTTTAATAAAATAATACGTGGCTCAGCAAACTCCAGCTTCGCCGGTAATACTTCTCGCCATAAGTAATCCAAGGCTGAAGTGCGGCGAGCAGCCTGTGAATTGTAATAGTGTTAAATCCACTGAGATTAAAGTCTGTTCTAAAGTAAAAAATATATTTCTTGACCTTGATCTTAAACTTGATCTTGATCTTGACTTTGTCTCATTCATCACCAGACAGCCTCCATTTATCTCTGACCGAGTGATTTCACTCAACGGCGCCCCGACATTAATCTCCGGCAGAGTGATTTCTTTCAACAGCGCCCTCGCATTAATCTTCGGCGGGTCGGTATTATTTTCCGGCAGCCTGTCATTAATCTCTGGCGGGGTGTTTTCACTCAATGACGCCCCGACATTAATTTCCGGCGGATGGGCATTAATATGTGGCGGGTTAGCATTAATTTCCGGCGGGTTGGTATTAATCTGCGGCGGGCTGTCATTTTTTAAAGTCCGCCTGCCGTTTTTTAAAGACCACTTTCCATCTGTCAACATCATCCTGCCATTCTTTAAAAGGCGGACGGTATTTATCCGCTGACAAATTCCATCCTGCAGCAAGCATTATCTCTTAATGATCAATCAGTATAAGAAAACATCCGTCAGTCATCCATTTGAAATTATTTTGCATTCCTGAACTTGAACATGAACTTAAACTTGCGCATTGAGCCGCTAATTTTTATGATTCATTCTGCGTTCTAAATTCTAAATTTTACATTCTCAAACGGTGATGTGTATATGATTGGAATAAATCCACGCTTTATCGAGATGAAATACTTCTACCCTGTATGCGCCTTTCTCTTTAACAATAAACTCCGCGCTGCTGCTTGTAACCGAGTCGATTTCATTACCGTTGCGGATCAATTTTATTACGGCATTATCGACCGGTACTAAAACTTTCAGCTTAACTTTGCCGTCGCATTTTACAAAACTTCCCATGTTAAAAATTCTATCGCTCGTCTCCGCAAAAAATCTAAATCCTTTTGAGTCGCCGTGATAATCATTTGCAACAAAGCATAATCCTTCTTTTAGAGAATTGTAAACCAGCGCTTTAGCTCTTGGGAAAAAATCTTTATCCATTTTAATTTCTTCCGGCACAAGGACGTGCGTTCTTATAGATTTAAAAAGAACTTTGTATGGAAAAATTTCTACTTCAAGAAATCCAAGCAGGTTATATTTATGCGCGTGAGCGTCCACCCCGCCGATGCCGACAACCCTTCTTTTCATATTTAATTCATCCCATTTCTTTAAAGTTTCTTCCGGCGGCTTTGTAATTGATCTTAACGGATGAAGGAAAGATTGGTACTTATTCTGCTCGGTTAAATTTTCCATCCACTCTGACATGTGGTTCCATATTTCAATGCCGTCAAAATCATCAGTGCCCCATTCAGTCCAGGGATATGAAGGATGCTCTTTCATGTGAGTTCTTTTTTCATGCGGATGCGCGAGAAACCCGATGCCGCCCGATTCCTTTATCTGCTTAACATATTCCTTTGCCGATATTCTTGTCGAATAAGTTTCATTTATCCCGAAAGCAAGGTAATGATTTTTATTTTCTTTATCATTTATTTCGCAGCCGACAAGAAGAAGCGTGTTGTCATAAGGTCCTTCAAAGCCTTCCTTCAAAGCGCGCAGCGTGTTATGATCGGTAAGAATTATGAAATCCAGCCCGCTCTCTTTCGCTGCTTTAATAATATCCCCGACTTCTCCCGATCCATCGGAAAAAACGGAATGCATGTGTATTGCACCGGCGTATTCAAACATAATTTCCTGTAAGTCAATTAAAAGATTGAAAATTTTCTACAAGAAAAAGATAACAAAAAATTTTGTATTCAAAACGGCAGTTTGAAGTGCACACAAAAAAGGCGCCTCTGTTCGGCGCCCTAAAAAATCTTTTTAAAAATTCTCACTTAAGCTGGCTGATAGATTCTTTCGCTCTCGGTGCAAGAGGCGAATTCGGAAACTCCATTACGAGCTTTGTCCATATCTGCTGCGCTTTTACTTTGTCACCTTTGCTTGCGGCAATTGCGCCGAGATTGTAATACGCCTGCACGTTATTTTTATCGACTGCAATTACCTTATGTAAATAATTCTCCGCCTCATCAAAATTTTTCTGAACGTAATTTAGATATGCAACCGTAAATAAAATATCGATTCGCTTCGGATTTATATTTAATATTTTCTGATAATAATTAATTGCTTTATCTTTTTGATGGGCTTCCGCAAGGAAATCTGCATACTGTCTGATCTTAAGCGTGTCATTCGGATGGGCGTCAACGTCTTTTTTCATATCTTCCATTTTCTGCATCACGCTTGCCATAACGTTATCCTTTCCCGGAGGCGGATTCTGTATTCCGTTATGGATTTGATCCTGCGGCATCTGGCTGCTGCCTCCGCTCATAGGCGACGGCGTTGTTTGCGAAGTGCTTTGCGATATAAAATAAAATATCGCTATCGCTAAAACTATTCCGGTTAAATAAATATAAAGCGGCTTTATGTTCTTCATTTATATCTCCAAAAAATATCTTTCTCTAAAGTTTCCCGTCTATAACAGTTTTTATACCAGGAATTCTTTTAGCAATATGCTCTTAAAATATGATATTTTCCGGTTATTCAGATGCGCGCTGCAATGGAATATTTAATTATGGAATTCTATTCCCACCTGTGAGAATGATTCTTCCGCCGCTTATTTTGAAGCTGATGTCCTATTATAATTAAATGGTGTGTATTAATAGGAATATTTTACAATTGGCTTAATGATTCTTTCGCCTTTTGCGCTAATGGAGATTTAGGATAATTATTAACTATCCTTGACCACAACTCTCTTGCCCTGGCTTTGTTCCCTTTATTAGCCGACACTGCGCCGAGGTTATATAATGCATTGACATTATTCTTATCAACCGCTAAAATTCTATTTAAATATTTCTCCGAGTCGTCAAGCTTGTTTTGTGAAAAATAAATATAAACCATCGCAGTCATCACGTCTACTCTTCGCGGGTTTATCGCAAGTATTTTCTTATAATAAAATAAAGACTGATCGAACATCTGTGCGTCCAATAAAAATTCGGCATAATCTCTTAGCTTGACAGTATCGCGCGGGTGCGCTTGTACTTCCTTTTTTAATTCTGCCATATGCTGCATTATACTCGGCATAACGTTCTTCTTGCTCGGCTTTTCTGCAATAGGATTTTCTAATCCTTTATGAACTGCGTCCTGCGGCATTTGCTGTCCGGTAACATTTCCCGGAGGCGCGTTCATGTGTTCCGGCGAATTTATATCGGGGTTTCCCTGCGCAATAAAATACAGCGTGATTATTAAAACTACTACTCCGCTTATGTAGAAGTATACTGGTTTTATTTTCTTCAAATCAAATCTCAAATAATTTCCTAACTTTATTTTAAAACTGAGCTTTATTAAAATCTATAATTAAATCCCGTCATGAACCTATTGTAAGTCGTCGCTCCGTTGAAATCTCCCTCATAATAAAAGTTAAAAAACAACGGACCTAAAATTCTTGTATATATTTGTCCATTAACCGACTTCTGAATAAACTTGCCGGCGTTAAATCCAAAGTTATATGATATGTTTGAATATCCAAGTGATATTGTTGTCGCATTAAACGGCAAATATTTATAAATAGTAGCGCCGTATATCGTACCGTCCTGGTAATTATTAAATACGCGGTTATAATTTAGGATCAATGTTATGTCGATAAAAGGTATCATAGATTCCGAGATAGAAGCGCCGAAATTTCTTGATGGTCTTACATCTCCTTTTTGATAGCTGTATCCGCCGTTCAGGTTAAGGAACAATCCGTTAACGGGTCTTAAGAAAAATCCAGCATGCAAACCCTGCCGCATCTCGTTGGTAAACAAGCTGTCGAGGAAGCTTTTAAATGTTTGATAGTAAACTACGTTCTTTCTCGCGTCGTATGAAAGATTAAGAGTAATAAACCTTGCCGGCGTGTACTCTGCGTTGAAGAATAAACTTGTAAGAGAAAAATTATTCTGCTGAACGTTGTTCATTTCCTGGAAAAGATCAACTTCGCTTGACAAGAAAAAATACAAATTATTAAAAGCGTTATCCGTATGCTGGAAATAAAGAAACCTTCTGTCCGTTTTGCCGTGATTCATCTGCTGGAATAAAGCTAAAGTTGTCTGCATAACTCCGCTGTTAACAGAATCGGTTCTATTAATATATCCGCCGTATTCAAACAACTGCGAATTCAAACCCATGTTATAAAAATCCGGTCGCGATCCGATTATTCCGCCTAATGCGAAGTTCCCTAAATTCTTTTCCCCCTGCAGTCCGTCGATCGGTCCTACGCTTGAAACATTATAATTCATATGCCGACCGAACCATACATTGTATGAGCTGGTTTTATATCCGAAAGACAAATCATAGATTTTTAGATTGTTGAAAACGTTCGCCTTAACGTCCCTCCATTCAGAACTCATGTAAGAAAGATTCATATAGTTGGAAAAATAAAACGGGCTGCCTCCAATATTTTCAGCATTCATGTTTAAAGTATAATCCCATCTTTGAATTCCAACACTGTTCGGATAGTTGGCATAATTTGAAAATGAGTTCGCATTGAAACTGCCGTAAAAATTTCTTCTGTTAGTCGGCACCGCAAACTTATCCACCTTCTTTACTGTTTGTGTATTTGATGCTTGAACAAGATTTGTATCCTTTTCGCTTCCTGCAGATAATGTTTGTTTTTCATTTGTTGTTTCCGCTTTGCCGACATAAGCAAATAATACATCTCCTACTTTTATTTCCTCTTTACCGATCTTCTCACCCGAAATGGATTTCGATGAAATATATTTTACTATCATAACCGGTACATTTTCTCTATCGTGCTCATAATAAAGAGTATCGCCGACAGATATTCCATCGGTATTTTCAAACATCAAATAAATATTCTGAGGAGTTATGAAAGATACTTTACCTTCCTTTTTAACTACCTGCTTCTCACGTGCATAAACTGCGGCACACAATGCTAATAAAATTAAAGCTGTTGTCTTAAACATTTTTTCCAAATTTTTATTCATAAAAAATTCTAATCTCCTTGCCCGGTCGGATGACATGTATAGCAGTCTTCATTCTGATGATGAGCGTCTTTATGACAAATTGCATTGCATGAATGGGCTGCGAAATTTGAAATTGTTTGATGGCAGTTTGCACATGCAGTGTTGTGACTCCCTGTAAGCGGGAAGTACATAGTATGATTGAATGTTGACGGCGTCCAGGCTGTAGTTGTATGGCATTGTGTACAATCCGTCGGATAACCTGCCGATTGATGCGGAGGATTCGTTGTTCCAGCATAATCCGCAGTATGACATGTATAGCATAGAGTAGACGTTCCTGATACGCTTCCTTTATGACATGACTCGCAGCTTATCGTTGTGTGGAAACCTGTAAGTGCAAATCCAGTTGTCGCATGATTGAATGTTGTTGTTGTAAACGGCGCCGCTATACTATGACAGTCGCCGCATGTCTGAGGTAATCCCGCTGCTACATGGTTTACTGGTGTTGCCGCTGCATTATAATCTTTCAAATGGCATGATACACAGGCTGTTGATGTATTTATATAACCTGACGTATGGCATTGTGCACATTGCAAATTCGCGTGCTCTCCAGTCAGAGGAAATCCTAACGCCGTATGGTCTACCGATGCTCCATCCCAGTTTGTTGTTGTATGACACTGAGAACATGTGTGTGAAAATCCCTGCGCTGCATGATTTGGGTCTGTTGTTCCTGCATAATCTGCAGCATGGCATGAGTAGCAGTCTGTTGGTGTTCCTGATACGCTTCCTTTATGACATGACTCGCAGCTTATCGTTGTGTGGAAACCTGTAAGTGCAAATCCCGTTGTCGAATGATTGAATGTTGTTGTTGTAAATGGCGCCGCTATACTATGACAGTCGCCGCATGTCTGAGGTAATCCCGCTGCTACATGGTTTACTGGTGTTGCCGCTGCATTATAATCTTTCAAATGGCATGACACACAAGCTGTAGAAGTATTTATATAACCTGACGTATGGCATTGTGCACACTGCAGATTCGCGTGCTCTCCGGTCAACGGGAATCCTAACGCCGTATGGTCTACCGATGCTCCATCCCAGTTTGTTGTTGTATGACACTGAGAACATGTGTGTGAAAATCCCTGCGCTGCATGATTTGGGTCTGTTGTTCCTGCATAATCTGCAGCATGGCATGAGTAGCAGTCTGTTGGTGTTCCTGATACGCTTCCTTTATGACATGACTCGCAGCTTATCGTTGTGTGGAAACCTGTAAGTGCAAATCCCGTTGTCGAATGATTGAATGTTGTTGTTGTAAATGGCGCCGCTATACTATGACAGTCGCCGCATGTCTGAGGTAATCCCGCTGCTACATGGTTTACTGGTGTTGCCGCTGCATTATAATCTTTCAAATGGCATGACACACAAGCTGCAGAAGTATTTGTATAACCAGATGCATGACACTGTGCGCATTGTAAATTTGCATGCACCCCGGTAAGAGGGAACCCGGTATCGTTATGATTAAACTTTGCCGCCGCAATTAAAGATGTAAAGCTCATAGTGTTGTGACAGTCTACGCAGTTCGTAGAAAAGTTAGCAGCAATGTGATCCGGATTTTTAGCAGTTAAATAATTTTGTTTATGACATGAATAGCAATCGGTTGTTAATCCTTTAAAGTTACTTCCCGGGGCGTGGCATGCAAAGCAATTTTGAATATTATGTCCGCCTACAAGCGGGAAAAAGCTATGGTCAAAATTTGTATTGCCCCAATTGAAGTCCGTTAAATTATGGCATGTCTGGCAGTCTGTTGAAAAATTAGCCTGGATATGATTTGGAGCTGTTGTTGCGAGATATTGCTGCTTATGACAGCTATAACAGGAAACGCTCTGTGCGGGAAAATATAAATTAGCATAACCTGAATGACAACTCTGGCAATCAACATTTAAGTGCACGCCCATTAAAGGAAACCTGCCGTTCTGATGTATCTGGATAATGTTTACAACTATCCACGAATCAGTGTTGTGGCATTGAACGCAATTTGTTCCAACACTTTTTTGATGGACATCTTTATGGCACGATATACATTGAGATTTTACTTCCGAAAACACAAGACTTTTATGGCATGATTGGCAGCTAACGGAAGCATGCTGCCCAGTAAGCTTAAAAGCTGTTTCAGCATTGTGATCAAATTTTATATCCTTGGGAATTATTTTCCAATTTGATGATTCATGGCAGTTCGCACAATCAATCTTAAGTAAATTACCATGAGGCGATTGTGCTAATATCCCCACCGAACAAATCAACACAAACATTATGCATGACAAGCTGCGCATTTGAAATCTCTCAGTTTATATTGTATAAAAACATTTCCATTATTTGTAACCTTCCTGTGGCATGAAAAGCACGGTACTTTCTCGTGAGCCCCTTTCAACGGGAAATTGGTTTTTTCGTGATTAAATTTTAAAGGTTTCCAGTTTTCAAATTCATGACAGTTTTCGCAGACTGACGCAGTGCCTTTTTTCTCAGAGTCGAATTGTCCAAAGTGAATATCATTATGGCATGTTGTACAATCTGAATTCAGAGAAGCGAATTTAAAAGATATTTTCCCAAACTCATTTTTTATTTCATGGCATCCGCCGCAAGAAACAGAATCGTGTTTACCTAGTAATTTAAAACCGGTTAAGTCATGATCGAAATTAATTTTGTTCCAATCATCGGTAACATGACATGATTCGCATTTATTATCGGGCAAAAACTTTTCTGTAAGTTCGGTTCCATGCACATTCTGATGACAATCAATGCATTTGAGCCCAATATTTTTAAAGTGCCATTGTTTGACGTTTGCTTTGTAATGGCATGAGAGACATGGAACGGCAAGGTGCGCGCCGCTCAATTTAAATTTTCCCTTATCATGATCTTGAATCGTAAATAAAGTTGTCTTAAAGCTATTAACATCATGGCAAACTTTACAGTCGGTAACAACATTGTTAACAGTAAATTCGCCAAAGTGAGCATCTTTATGGCAGTCGGTGCACTTTGCAAATTTTGGTTTTGAAAGCAATTTTTTTCCATGACAGTCTGCGCACGAGACGCGGACGTGAGCGCCTTCGAGAGGGAATTTTGTTTTGCTGTGGTCGAAAGAATTTCTATTCATTACTTTGAAGGATTCCACGTTGTGGCATCTTGCACAGTTATCTCCAAATTGTCCTTTGTGAATATCTTTATGACATGGTTCGCAATTTTTAAATTGAAGACCCACAAACTTTTGAAAGAGTTTGCCGTGCAAAGTTTCTTTCACGTGGCATTTAATGCATTCAACTTTTGCATGCGCGCCGCTTAATTTAAATTTTGCATTATCGTGATTGAACAAAGCAGCCGGCTGAAATTTAACTGTGTTGTGGCACGAAGCGCAGTTACTGCCAAGAGTATTTTGATGCACGTCTTGATGGCATGTTACGCAATTAGTGCTAAGACCAAGGTACGTTCCGGTTCTTTTCTCAAAGAGAGAATTAGTTATAAATTTTGCTTGATGACATTCTTCGCATTTTAATTGAGAATGTTTTCCTTCCAACTTAAAACCGGTTTTATTATGATCAAACTTATCCGGGAAAAAATTAATTATTCTGAAGCTCCGTCCATGATGCTCGCTGTGGCAATCCCAGCAATTTTTTCCTTCCACTTCAGGGCTAACGTGGTAACCTTCATTCTTATCAATCATAGCTTTTATTTCGGTGTGGCAGGCAAGACAGCGGGAGTTTTCTAATTGTTTTCCAAGCACATGGCACTTCGTGCAGTTGCTTAATCCCTCAAGCTTTGCATGAGCAAAAGTAAGATCGCCTGGAGAAATTTGAGCATGTATTTTTGATGTAAAAGACAATAACACCATAGCTATATATAAAATATTTTTTAGAGATTTAATTTTAATCTTCATGCTTTAAGATAGCTTCGCCGAATTTTTTAGTAATATTAATTCCTGTTTTCTGTAGAAAGTCTGTTGGAAGCAGTCCGCCGGCCAAGACATAGACAAGATCGTTCTCGAGTTCGAGTATTTGATCCGAGTTATTAATTGTAAGAATAACTTTATCTTCAAATATTTCTTTTACGTTTGAGTTAAAAATTATTTCAACTTTATTTTGTGATGCAGCTTCTGTAATATTTTCCTGATTTCTTGGTTTTATCCTTGAGAAGTTTTCGCCTCTGTAAGAAAGAGTAACTTTGTTGCCGCCCTCATGGCAAAGCATCAGCGCAGCCTCAATAGCCGAATCTCCGCCACCAACGACGAGTATTTTTTTGTCCAAGATCATTTCAGGTTCAAGAAGACGGTAAGCAACCTTTTCTTTTCCTTCACCGGGAACGCCAAGCTTACGCGGAGAACCGCGCCGTCCGATAGCAATAACGACTCCTTTGGAAGTGTATGTTCCCTTAGAAGATTTAACTTCAAAATAATTTTGCTTTCTTTCAATAGATTCAACTTTTTCATTTTCGTTTACAGTAATATTATTCTCTTTTAATATTGAACGCCAAAGTTCGAGGAGTTCCGGTTTTGAAGTTTCTTTCATTTTTATTTTACCGTGCATTGGAAGTTCAACAGGAGAGGTCATAATTAATTTTGCACGCGGAAAGTTATAAACGGTGCCTCCCAAAGTATCCTGTTCCAGGGTTAGGAAATTAAGATTATTTTTAAAAGCTGTTAAGGATGCTGCTATGCCAGCCGGTCCAGCACCAACTATGATAAGGTCATGATCTGTTTTAACCCGTTTGTCCATTTTCTTGGTAAAGAAATTAACTGCTTGTTTTCCCTGTTCGATTGCATTTTTTATTAATCCCATACCGCCCAATTCTCCTGCAATGTAAAGACCAGGAATATTCGATTCATATTCCTGGCTGACATGCGGAAGATCGACCCCTCTTTTTTCAGTGCCGATACAAAGTGTAATTGCATTAAGCGGGCAAGCATGAAAACAAGCTCCGTGCCCGACACAACGGGATGCATTTATAACATGCGCCTGCCCGTCGACTATTCCTATAATGTCCTGTTCGGGACAAGCAGTAATACATGCACCGCTTCCTATACATCTATTAAGATCTACTACAGGATGAAGTGAAACCGGTTCGTGGAATCCCAGCTTTTTTGCGGTTTCAATTTTAGAGATTGTTACCTTGCTTGCCTGATAATGTTTTCTTAAATACCATAAGAGTATTGTAGCCGTAAATAATAGTACAAAGAAATAAGTTGTATAGTTTTCAATTACAGTTTCCATCTATAATCTGATTTTGATAAATGTATATCGAAAGTTCTGATGTACCTTCGATTCAAAATTTTTGAAACTGAATGCTCTAGCAGACTTACATATTTCAATGTAGAATTTATTTCATATCAGAATATCCACTTATATCCAAAAGCTACAGTAACGCCAATATGAATAAACATAATAACAAACATAAGAATGGCAAAAGGCAAATGAACAACGTGCCAATATCTGAAAAATTTTAACATGGTTTTCAAGAGTCCTATTCTTCGCGAAATAATCAGCTTTGCTTTAGCTGCCTTTAATATATTATTTCGCTGGGGCTTCGGGACTCCCGCAAGAGTCAATTCATGTTTCAGCCTGTGAATTACACTTTTTATACCAAAAAAATCTTTTAGTATAAAGATGACTCCAACTTTTAATTTTATATTATTATATCGTTTAAGAGATGAATATTCCTCAATTTCCAAGAAAATTTTTTCGGGGATTTTATATACATCTTTTAATTGGTGCGAAAGATTTTCGTTTTCTGAATTTAATTCATCCATACTTATCATTTGTCCCTGAATCGTATGAGGTATCTGGACGTAAAGAACTCTGCCAATAATTCCGCTTAGCACAACTGCTGTCATACTCCAAAAACTTACAGCCACTATGCCTCCGAATTTAAAAGCAGTATGGAAAAGGACAAATATTGGTCCGAGAGTGCATAGGAAAATGTGAAGTTCAAGCCAATTCTTTAAATATCCAAAGTGAAGAAAATATCTAATTCTTTTTCGTATCATATAGACAGCTACGCCGACAATCATCATAAAACTGCCAAGTACTCCTAATCCCTGACCAATAAGTCCGCTGGGTTTTAATAAGATGTCCTGGGAATTAAAAAAACGAGTTACAAGCGGTGTTGTGTAATATTGATAACCATTTATAGCTAAGAAAAGTGTGGAGATGATGCCGATGATAAAAAAAGATGAGACGTAAATAGCATGAAGTTTTTTATTCATTTAAAATTCGAAATAATATTTTACAGAATAATTGTTTATGCTAACTTAAAGTAGGCGGTTAGAAATAACCGCCCATTTTTTTTGAACCATCAATCAAACTTGATCGATCTCATACAGAGTGGAATACTTTGTTGAATTTTCAACTGTAAGGTCGTTCAGCTTTGCGACAAGAATATTAATCCTTTCATCCTGATTATCATCAAAGGCTTCATAAGACTCAACCGATGAGAAGGAATATATTTCTTCATAGTGATTTGCTTTCCCTTTGTTTTCGTAAATGGAATAGCTTTCCAATCCATCTGCCTTAACAAGGTTTTTCAGTTCTTTGATGACAGTTAAAAATTCATCATTTTTATTTGCTTTAAGTTCATATTGAATTGTGAAAATTACTTTGGGCATTTATACTCCATATTATTTAGGATTTTTTTTATTTTAAATTAAGACTTCACCGCTAAAGATTATTTTAGCAGGTCCGGTTAACGAAAGATTTTTTATTTTTTGATTTTCAACTTTAAAGTCTACAAGCAATTCATCGCCGCCGCGCGTAATCAATGAAATCGGCGCTTCAAGTTTATCGGTAACATAAGAAATAATTGCTGCAGCAGTAGAACCGGTGCCGCATGCAAGTGTTTCATCTTCAACTCCGCGTTCGTAAGTCCGTATATAAATTCTTTTGTCTACAATCTTGATAAAGTTAACATTCGTGCCGGCTGGAGAAAATTCTTTTAAGTTTCTTATTTCTCTTCCCAAATTGAATACAGGGAACCCGTCAATATTTTCATAGCCTGATTTTTGATCATGAATATTCTTAAGAACATCATTAATTTTAATAACTACATGAGGCGAACCTGTATCCGCATAGCAAGCATTTATAAGCTGACCGCCTGCTTTAACTTTAAAATTATATTTCAATTTAGCCGGGGGATTAAAATCGAACTTAATTATATCTTCAGTTAAAACCTCGCCGGTATATTGCACTGAATTTGATAGGAATTGAGTTCTTCCGCTTTTTATCCTTCTTGAAGAGTCCGCAAATTTTATCGCGCATCTTGCACCGTTACCGCAAAGGCTTCCGGTAGAGCCATCGGCATTAAAATATTCCATTTCAAAGTCATAAGCTTTTGAATTAGAAATAGTAATAACTCCGTCAGCGCCGACACCATTCCTGCGGTCGCACAACTTCTGAATTAGTTTTGAATCGAGGCTGAATGCAGGATTAATATTTTTATCTATAACGATAAAATCATTACCCGCACCGCTCATTTTTTTAAAAGAAATTTTTTCCATCACAGTTGCAATTTAGGACAATATGAATTCCTTTTCAATAAAAATATTAAGGGTTAATAATTTAGTTATACAATTTGTTACCATTAATACATAGTAGAGGGGATAAATTTCTAAATGTTAAAAAACTTTGGTTAGCAGGTATGCGCCGGAAGCAATTAAACCGGCAACAGGAATAGTAAAAATCCAAGCCCAAACGATTCTGCTTGCGATACCCCATCTTACAGCCGACAATCTTTTTAGCGATCCCACTCCTGTGATAGCGCCTGTTATTGTATGTGTTGTGCTAACAGGAATTCCAAAAGCTGTAGAAATAAATAAAGTGCTTGCAGCGCCAAGCTCGGCACAAAAGCCATCGACTGGTTTTAGCTTTGCCACTCTTTGCCCAAGTGTTTTTACAATTCTCCAGCCGCCGAATACGGTACCTAATGCCATTGCAATATGGCACGCAAGTACAACCCATAACGGAACAAAGAATTTGTCGATTAAGTGTGAACTGAAAAGAAGACCGGCAATTATTCCCATAGTTTTTTGCGCATCGTTTCCGCCATGACCAAGGCTATAAAATGCCGCCGAGACAAGTTGTCCTTTTCTAAAAAATTGGTCAACTCGTGATGGAGAATTTCTACGAAAAATTCTAAAAACAAAAACTCCTATCAGACCTCCTAAAAAAAGACCGAGGATTGGTGATATAAAAATAAATAGTACAGTCTTCATTATTCCGCTGTATACAAGAGAAGAAAAACCGGCTTTAACAATTGCCGCTCCCATCAAACCGCCAATCAAAGCATGTGAAGAACTTGTAGGAAGCCCGAAATACCAGGTGATAACATTCCAAGCAGATGCGCCGGCTAAAGCTGCAAATATTATAGCCGGGTCAACTATTTTTATATCAACTATTCCTTTACCGATTGTAATTGCCACATGAAGTCCGAAAAAAAGGAATGCTATGAAATTAAAGAATGCTGCCCAAATTACTGCTGCTTTAGGCGAGAGAACTCTTGTTGAAACTACAGTTGCAACTGAGTTTGCAGCATCGTGAAATCCGTTTAGAAAATCAAAAGTTAATGCTAAAAAGATTAATAGAATAATTGAGATACTAAACATTAAGCCTGCTTAACTATAAGTGATCCGATAATTTTTGCAACATCATCACATTGGTCGAGAATTTTTTCGGAAGTTTGAAATATATCTTTCCATTTCATAATGTAGATTGCATCATGGTATGTGAAAAGCTCAGCTATGGCTTCGTTTCTCAACTGGTCGCCAAGGCTTTCCAAATGGTTTACCTCAACACAGTGCTTCATTATATCCTTGCTGTCTTTAAGATTTCGCAGCCCTTTTACAGCCTCGCTTAATGAAAAAATAGAATCGTCAATCAACTTAACTACGTCAATAAAAGTTTTATTGACTTTATCGATGTTGTAGATTTTCATCATGTTCGAAATTTTCAGGATCAAATCTATAATGCTGTCAAACTCGTGGGCTAAAGAAAAAATATCTTCCCTATCAAGAGGTGTGATAAATGTTTTATTAAGCTTTTCAAAAATTTCAAAAGTTATGCTGTCTGCTGCATGTTCAATGTCTTTTATTTTCTGTAAAGACTCCGCATTAAAACTCTCCGAGTCAACATTTGCGCTGAATTGTTTTGAAGCAGCAATGCACTCAACTGCTAGCTTATCAAACATGTCGAAGAATTCATATTCTTTAGGTAATAAATTGAAGCCCATTTTTAATTCCAATCTTTTAAATTTTCCTATCGCTAAAATAATTCTTTTTTACAAATAATTAATATTTATATAAAGATTTTTTTAAAAAATGAAAGTAAAGATTTTGATTTTCAAGTCAATGAGCAGAGATTTCCCATTTTTTAAATAAAAATTTTAATTGTGGAGGTGGCGGGAGTCGAACCCGCGTCCGAAGTTAAGCACCAAAGAACGTCTACACACATAGTTTGTTTTTATTTAGCTTAAAGTTACCAAACAAACAAGGATCGCTTTAAGCCTGCTCATTAAAATTTCACCTCGTCTATAAGAGCGATAGATTCGGCAATCATACCTAAACGACGCTCAATTGATTCCCGGCATGAGAAGAACCATTGAACGGCTGCTATTTAATTAAGCAGCTAAGGCGTAATTAGATTCGCCAGTTATTGTTTGTTCCCAATTTTTTAACGTGTATTTGGGGAACACGGTGCGCAGTTCTATGACTCTATAACCCCGTCGAAACCAAATTCACCCCCGTTATTAGGGTTGCCATAAAACCAAAAATAAATTTAAGAACATTTACTAAGAATTAGTTTCCCATTTAACATCATCAACGCCGCAATAAGAATTTTCGTATCTGGCTAAAACAAAAAATAAATCCGAAAGCCTGTTTATAAATATAGTAATATTATCGCTTAGCTTCACCTGGGTCTTTAGGGTTATAATTCTTCGTTCGGCTCTTCTGCTGATTGAACGGCAAACATGAAGCAGCGCCGAGCCTTTCGTGCCGCCGGGAAGAATAAAATTCTTCAGAGGTTCAAGTTTGTTTTCAAAGAAATCAATTGCATTTTCAGCATCGGTAATGAATTCTTTGGAAACTCTTGGCATCTTCAATTTATTATTTTTTTCAACATCGGGTGTTGATAAATCCGAGCCGACGGTGAATAATTCATTTTGTATTTTCTGTAAAACTTTTATTACTTCTTCGCTTTTGATCTCTGTAATTGCAAGACCGATGAAGGAATTCAACTCATCAATTGTTCCATAAGCTTCGATCCTTGAATTATCCTTTGAAACTCTTTCACCGCCGAATAAACCGGTAGTTCCGTCATCGCCAGTTTTTGTATATATCTTCATTTATTTTTAATATTATTTTCGACGGTAACTTTTGCCGTGTTTCCTGATTCGTTTTTTGCAGTAAGAATTTGTCCCTCTGCCGCAAAAGCACGTTTTATATATGCTAGCGCGATGCTTTTGTTCAATCTAGGCAAGAACGCAATTGAAGTGATTGTTCCTGCTTCATTACTGTTTTCATCGTAAAGAAAATATTTTTCATCCGCATTAACTTGCTTGTCAAAATTAATTTTTCGTAAATATTTTTGCACTTTATCATACGTATCCAGCCTTGCAATTACTTCCTGCCCGATATAACAGCCTTTGGTAAAGCTGACAAAATCTAAAATCCCCGCTTCGTGCGGATTATATTGATCGTTTAATTCGCCCGGCGCGGAAGGAATTAAGGAAGAAATTTTATATAACTTATAAGCATCATCTCCGATTAAGTTAAAATCAAACGGACCGACGTGCTCGATCATAAATTTAGTCAATTCGATACCATTAGCCGCATCCGCAAGTATCCAGAATTTTTCATTGCCGTTTGCTGCTTTAAGCTTTGCAAGAATAAAAATTAATCCTTCGGCACGTATTGTTTTAAATTCATTAAGCTTAATATCGTTAACAGCATTGCCGCATACGAGCATTAGAAAAGAATGCGCTTGAGGTCCAAGCATTTCAATAAACACATAATTATCAGAGCCATAATTAAGGTTGACGTCGTCTGTAATTATGTATTTTCTAATCCAGCTTACTACCTTTTCTTTATTTTCATCGCTGCAAAGCAGCAGCTGATGATCTTCAAAGTTAAGAATCGTTGCTGCATCAATTATTCTTCCTTTTTCAGTTGTAAAAATTGTATGCGCAAGCATTCCTTTTGGTAAATCTTTTAAAGAATTGGAAGTAATCCTGTGTAAAAAATCGAGCACATCTTTGCCGTGAAATTCAACTATGCCGCTGCTGGAAAGATCCCGCAATCCAACACCTTTTAAAATTGAATTATATTCATTCTCTACCGACGAAAATAATCTAAATCTTTTTTTGCCATTAATTATTTCTGCTGAATAGCCTGCGTTTTCAAAATAAACCGACAACGAATTAGGCTTCAATTCAATATCGAACATCAAAACTCCAAATTTTATAACAAGGCATGAATAAAACCGCCGCAAATTAATAAAATTAAAGTACTGCTACAATAACTGTTTTAATAGCAGCAGCTTTTATAGAAAGGAAATCGGGTAAGAAAAGATTAATATGGCCGTGTTTGTCTATGGTTTCTGGTATTTACATAAACGCTGTCTTTAACATCCCAGATGAAAGGGATGGAATCAGCAGCATAAATTCTATTGGGCAAATCATAGTAGAGATATTCGTAGTAGTCAGGGAACTTGTCGTTGTTAAAGTTGGCTATCGTTCTCTGGAAATCAATTCCTTTGTATGTCATCAAAAGATGCGGAGGATTTGTAAGTCCATCTACAAAGAAATAATTGTAATCAATATGACCGATGCCGCGGGCATAATGAAAATCAACTTTTACATAAGGAGTTCCGTTGTATGCCCATTTATCCATGACCAAATAATTAAACCCGCCGTGAGCCGGAATCGGCGCTTCCCAGATTTTGGTGAAGGTGCCGTTATCGCATCTAAGCAAAGTCAAATAGAAAAAAGCCGTTCCAAGATGCGTGCTGTCAAGATTAATAAAACTTTGATCATATCCAACAATATTTTTAGTTTCGATTAATCTCTCTCCCGGTTTCGATTTCGCTATCACCGCAAAGACATAAGTGTTTGAGCCGCTGTTTAAATATATAACTGCAGGCTTGGGAACATTGAAAGTAAATGTCTTATCGAAATTAACTAAGTAAGAGCCTTTGGGATAATTGTTAAGGACGTATTCAATTACCGAAAGAGTATCGCATGGGGTTCTTGAACCAGACTGCTGCTGCTTTACCTGAAGATTGTATCGTTGAATATCAGCATCTGTTTTGGGAGAGGTTGCAACATCGCCTGTAGTGCTATGCTCAACTGTGGTTTTATGTTCACACGAAAAAAATAAAGTCGACAGTGCGAACAGAAAAATTATAGAAAAATTTTTTTTCATATTTTTTTCTAATCATCGATGCTTAACAAAAATATTTTCCAACAATTATGCCGTATTCTATATTTAACTTACGCTCAGCTTTACAAAAAAATTATTCCAATTAGCCTCTATGCAAAACGATCCAGCATCAGATATTCTTAAATTCTTTTATCAATCTTAGAATCGAACAAAAGCACTTAAGCTGAATACTCTTTGAGAAAATAAGCAGAACTCATTATCCCAAGTCTAAAGTGATTAAGATTAAAATGCTCATTAGGAGAATGAAGGTTTTCAGAATTTAATCCGAGTCCCATCAAAACAGTCGGCACTTTTAACTTTTTTACAAATGTTGTAACTATCGGAACCGAACCGCCTTCTCTTATAAAAACGATTTTTTTACCAAAAGCTTTTTCCATCGCCTTGGTGCCGGCAACTGTTGATGCATCGTTAAGCGAAATTAAAACCGGATATGCACTGTGCAAATCTTTGATCTTAAGTTTTACTGATTTGGGTGCAATCTTTTTAACGTACTTGGTAAATTCTCTTGCTATCTTTGCAGGATCTTGATTAGGAACAAGCCTCATGCTAATCTTTGCAGAAGCTTTTGAAGGAATAACAGTCTTTGCTCCTTGCCCGGTAAAGCCACCAATAATACCATTGCAATCCAGTGTCGGTCTAATCCATGTTCTTTCTAATGAAGAAAAACCTTTTTCGCCTTGAAGTTCTGCAACTCCTAATTCTTTTGCAAATTTCTTCTCTGAAAATTTTAATCTCTTAAAATTATCGTTTTCTTTTTTTGAAAGTTTAAGGACATCATCATAAAAATGAGGTATCATTATCTTCCCGTTTTTATCCTGAAGTTTTGAAATCATATTTGATAAAACATTAATCGGATTTCCAACGGCGCCTCCGAACGTTCCCGAATGAAGATCGCGGTTAGGTCCGGTAACTTCAACTTCCATATAAGATAATCCTCGAAGACCGTATGTAATTGTAGGAACTCCTTCTTCATAAAGGGCAGTGTCGGAAATTAATACCGTATCGCATTTTAATAAATCCGTATTGTGATTTATAAATAATTCAAGATGCTCGCTTCCAATCTCTTCTTCGCCCTCGATGATGAATTTAACATTAAGAGGAAGACTTCCTTCAACTTTGAAAAATGCTTCAACGCTTTTTATATGCATGAACACTTGACCTTTATCATCGGTCGCACCGCGTGCAAAAATTTTTCCGTCTTTAATCGCTGGTTCAAAAGGAGGGCTGTCCCATAATTCGATAGGATCAACCGGCTGTACATCGTAATGACCGTAAATTAAAACTGTCGGCTTACCCGGCGCGCCCAGCCATTCGCCGTACACAAGCGGATGTCCTTCAGTCTTAAAAATTTCTACCCTGCTCATTCCTGCATCTTTTAATTTTGACGCTACAAAATTAGCGCATCTGTTTATGTCTTCCCTGTTTTCAACCAAAGTGCTGATGCTGGGAATTTTAAGGAACTCTTTTAGTTCTTCAATGTAGTTTTGCTGATTGGCTTCTATAAAACTGATTACGTCCTGCAAGTTGATGCTCCTTATGTAGTGTGTAAAATTAGTAATTAATATTTAGGGTAATATAGTTACAACAATTTTAAATTTTTCTTCAGCACCCATATTATGCCGATAACTTTTTTGAATTATCCGGCGCTCAAACTTAAGAAATTATTATAATATTAAAAATTTTTCTTGATAACACTTTCTTATCCTTTTGCGGTAAGCTAAAAATATTTCCAGCATGTTTATTTGGTAAACTTTTTCCGCTTTTATATATTCACCGCATGATTTTATCAAGATACATACTTAAAAATCACGTAACGCCATTTGTCTTTTCAAACATTACTTTAATCTTCATTTTCCTGCTGCAGTTTATGATGAAGTTCGCCGACCGGCTTGTAGGAAAAGGCTTGGGCATCTGGGTTATAATCAAACTCATCACTTTTAATCTTGCATGGATGGTAGTGCTTGTCGTTCCCATGGCTACGCTTGTGGCTACGTTAATGGCTTTCGGGAACATGTCGCAGAACAACGAAATAACAATTTTAAAATCCTCCGGCGTTAGTCTTCATAAGATGATGATTGCTCCAATATTTGCCAGTATAATTTTAGCATACTTGCTTTTTCTTTTTAACAATGACGTCCTGCCGGATGCAAATCATCAAGCTAAAATTTTAATGGAAGAAATTTCAAGGCAGAAGCCCACGCTTTCACTTCAGCCTGGAGTCTTTTCTCAGGATGTTTCCAACTATGCTATTCTTGCAAGAGGAATTGACAAGGAGACTAACGAGCTTAAAGATTTAGTAATATATGATTACACGAATCCGTCGAAAGTTGACGTCGTTACTGCTGAGAAAGGAAGAATTTATTTTTCCAAAGATCAATCAAAATTAATTATGGATCTATGGAACGGCGAGATACATGAATCCGATCAGGTGCAAACTAACCTGTACAGGAAACTTGAATTTAGAAAGCACCGGATAATTATGAACGGCGATCAGTTTACTTTTCAGCAAGCTGCTCCAGGCACACCGCGCGGAGACCGTGAACTAAGCACCGGCGCAATGCTTACTATAATCGACAGCTTAAACATGATTCGGAACAGCGCTCTAAAAAATTTATCTATTCAGGCTAACAAATTTTTGCTTGTTGGAAACGTTCCATCAGCATTTATTCGTGCTCCTGCACCCGGGAATCAATCCAAAAACATTGTTTATTTAAACGCGCTTGAAAAAATTAGAACGGCTCAAAATATAGTGACTGCAAATTTCAGAGAATGGCAGTCGATCCAGGATGAATTAAATTCTTATTGGGTTGAAGTTCATAAAAAATACGCGCTGCCTGTTGCGTGCATAGTTTTTATATTGATCGGCGCTCCACTCGGCGTAATGGTTCACAAAGGCGGTTTTGGTGTTGCAGCAAGTATTAGTTTGTTTTTCTTCGTGGTTTATTGGGCTTTTTTAATCGGCGGAGAAAAACTTGCGGACAGAAATATTATTACGCCTTTCTGGGGGATGTGGTCTGCTAATATTCTCCTGAGTATTATCGGTTTTATCCTGACGACCAAAACAATTCAGGAAACCGTAAATATTAATTTTGCAGCGCTTAAAAAATTTATTCCAAAGCAGTGGAGAGTTTTCCAGGAAGTGCATGAGGAAAACTAAATGAAAATCCTCGACAGATATTTAATGAAGCAATTCATTCAAACAATTTTGTTCGGCATCCTTGCTTTTACGCTGATCTTCGTCGTGCTCAATATGCTTGAAAATCTCGGCAGCTTTCTCGACCAGAACGTGCCTTGGCAAATTATTGCCGACTATTACATAGTCTTCAGCCCGGATATTATAAGACTAATGACCCCTGTAGCTGTTTTGTTCGCGGCTTTGTTTGTCGTTGGAAAATCGGCAAACTTAAGCGAGCTGACCGCAATCAAATCAAGCGGCGTTAGTCTGTTAAGATTTATGACTCCATTCTTAATCGTTACTTTTTTCATAAGTATTTTTTCAATTTATTTTGCCGGATATGTTGTACCGCTCGCCAACAAAACTAAACAGCAGATTGAAATGAAATATTTAAACTCCGGTTACAATGACATTGGCGATAATATTTTTTTCCAGGATTCGCCAACAAGAATTGTTTCTATTTCTTTCTTTGACAATTCAAGAAATCAGGCAAACCGGATTAGCCTCGAAGAATTTGATAAAAATAATTTAACTGTTATGACTTCAAGAATTGATGCTGTTACGATGGTATATGATTCTGCAAGCCGCTCATGGATTCTCCACAACGTTATTCAAAGAACATTTTCAGCAAACGGACAAAGCGCTGTATACCTTCCTATGATGAAAATAAATTACTTGAATTTTACTCCTCATGATTTGGTAACCAAACAGCAGCGCCCTGAAGATATGAACCTTTCACAGCTTAAAGATTTGATTAATTCCGAAATTAAATCCGGCAGTGATCCAACTTCCACACAAATTGAATATTATACAAGATTTTCATTCCCCTTAGCAAGTCTTGTTGTAGTTTTATTTGGGCTGCCGATTTCTGCTAACAAACGAAGAGGTGGTTTAGCCATACAGGTCGGTGTGAACATTCTGGTAACTTTTATTTATCTAGTGTTCATGCAAATAAGCGAAGCCTTCGGAAAGAACGGCGCATTAAGTCCGATCCTAACCGCCTGGACTGCTAATTTAATTTTTCTTGCCGCCGCAATTATAAATTTGCCCCGCGTACAGCAATAGCTTTTTTACATTTTCAAAAACTCAAGTGCTTTATATATTAAAACTGCGGGCCAAACAAGTGCTTTTAAAAATCCAAACACACCCATCCAGAATGTTGCCGCATGCTGAATGAAATAAATTGCTGCGCCGATGAAAGCCAGTCCATAAATTCCTCCTGCCATACCGCTGTCCCGCGAAGAATAGTGCTTGCATTTTGTTTCGCCGTCATTATTAACAGCTTGCTCAGATAGTTTTTTTTCATTATCCATTTTCCACTCCTATTATTTTTTTAGAAAAATGAAATTATATAAAGAAATTTTTTAAGTGAACTAATTTAATCTTTTGTCCGGTATTTTATAATAATTAATCTTCATTACATCCCATCTTTCTTGTTGAACTAATAATCTGTATTCAAAGTCGTTCCAATTTTTTTTAGCCGCGGGTGTCCATCCGATTTCTGCGCTGCAAACAATTCTTGGGAATGCCATATACTCAACATCAGATAAAGTTTTGAGAGTTTCTGTCCACACCGGAGCTTCGACACCGATAATATTCTTATCGGTAATGCCTTTCACAAGCTCTGCAGGATCCCAATCGTATGAAGTTTTCACGTTTATATATCCAGCCCAATCCTGTCCAAGTTTGGTTGAAGCGTCATATTTCATATCAAGATAAATTTTAGGCGCTGGCGACATAATTAATTTAATGCCGTCTTTAACAGCTTTCAAAGCTAATGAATCATTCACCCAGAATTGAGATATAGTTCCCGGTGTGAGATCAGCGTTGCTTATTTCTTCCCAGCCTATCATTTGTTTACCATATTTATGAACAATCTTTTCAACTTTCTCAACAAAATAATCATACTTCGGTATCGGCAGCGTTTTTGCTTCGTCGCCGCCAACATGAATATATGGACCAGGTGTAATTGCCGCTAATTCTTTAATTACATCATCAAGAAAATTATAAGTCTCAGGTGAATCAACGCATAATGAACAAAACCCAACATCATCACCTGTATATAAACTACGAGCTTTTCCATCACAGTTAAGCTCTGCATAGGAAGCAAGCGCTGCATTTGTATGACTTGGCATGTCTATTTCCGGCACTACTGTCATATACCTTGCTTTTGCATAAGCGACTATATCAGAAAAATCTTTTTGTGTATAATAACCGCCCGCATCGCCGTCAATCGAAGTGCTGCCTCCGTATTTTGCAAGATTCGGCCAAGAGTTTATCATAATTCTCCAGCCCTGATCATCCGAAAGATGAATATGAAAAATATTTATTTTATAATATGCGAGAAGATCAATATATTTTTCAACGTCACTCACTGAAAAAAAATGCCTTGCTACGTCAAGCATCGCGCCTCTCCACTTATAGCGCGGATGATCTATTATTATCCTTGTTGCTATTTCCCAGGGACCGGGCATTTTCGACGCGCTTTCGATAGAAACGGGAAAGAGCTGCCGTAAAGTTTGTATTCCTCTAAACAATCCTGCCGGCTTATATGCTTGAAGAGTAATCAAATCTTTTGAAATAATTAACTTGTATCCTTCATCCCCAAGGGAAGAATCAGCATTCTCGGTTGTTAATAAAATGTTTTCTAACGAAGAATCTTTAATTGCGGTTACAACGCTTAATGGATAGCCTGTGGACGCACTTAGTTTTTCTTTTAAATAATTTCCGATATTTATTATTTCATCTGTAGCTGGTTCAACATAGATTTTAGAAGTTGAGGTTAGTGTAAACGTGTTGCCGGTAGGCTTATCATAAACAGGCAGGGGTATAACTTTGGCTTCATCAGGATTTACATTTTGAATGACGCCTGAGATCGAAGAACTTATTTTAGAAGTGCCGCATTGAACAAAAAGAAAAGCGGTAATAAATAAAATTGAAACCCGGACTGCTGCTCTAATTTTTTTTGATGTCATGATGCCGCCGTTAATTTTTAAAAACTAGTCTATTACTAATGTTTAAAATAAACAACAACAAGTTTAAACAGCAACCGGGCTTCCACTTTTTATCCGGCTCGCAAAGCCGAAACTATATTCATTCTCGCCGCTCTAACTGAAGGCAAAAACCCTCCTATAAATCCCATAAAGAATGCAAATGTAAGAGAACCGATAATTATTCCCGGCGACAGTGCAAACGAAAATGCGATCTCCGAAAATGATTCAAAGTTCAAAGTTGATATTGAGAAAAGCTGAAGGAATGACGCAAAGAAAATTCCGATTAAACCGCCAATCAACGCTATGACTAATGACTCGATAAGAAACGCAATTAGTATGCTTATTCTATTAAATCCCAACGATCTTAATGTACCTATTTCAACAGTGCGGTTTGCAACTGCCGAATACATCGTTATCATTGCGCCTATTGTTGCGCCGAAGCTGAATATTATTGTAACAAAAAGACCCAGTACATTAATAAATGTTGACATCATTTCCGACTGCGCGCCGAAATAATCTTTTTCAATTTTACATTCATATTGCTGAAGCCTCAAGTCGGCATTAAAAGCTTTTTTAAAGTCATCATAATTTGCAGCGTTATCTAATTTAAGAGTAACGGAAGAAACAGTGCTGCCGCGGTTGAATGCGCTTAACAGCTGGAGAGCGTCGCCCCACAATTCCGAATCAAAACCGCTGCCGTCTGAAGCAAACACGCCGACTATCTTCCAATCATCGCCTGCAATTTTAACATATCCGCCAAGCTGCGCACCGGGAAATCTTTTAGCTATCGCCTGCCCGACAATTAATTCTCTCAACCCCCAGTTGAACATTCTTCCTTGAATAATTTTTACCTGCGGTCGCAATTGGTTTATTTCCGGCGAAACTCCCCGCACAGTAATGTTGCTCATTCCGCCGCCGCTTTTTTCAAGATTTATTATTACTACCGGCTCATTAGAAATAATTAAATTTCCATCCGGAGCTTTGGCTATGTGCGGCAGCGTTCTTATTACATCTTGAATATCCGGACCAATTATGCTCGAAATTTCGGAAGTAGCCGCTTTCCTTGTTATCATTACGTTATCAGCTGAACCTTTTGATACAAACGTTTTCTTTATTCCAGAAGACATAATCAGCACTGAGGTAAAAACGAATACCACAAGCGCAACACCAACAATCGTAATTGAAGTCGTAAGTTTTCTTGTCTTAAAATTTCTTAAAATATACTTAAACGGAATTTTCATTTATAAATCCTTAAAGAAAATATTATTTAATTAAATTTTTTTAACCTACAAACCTGATCCCGTCTACAATTTTAGTTGTTAACGCTCTTTGTATCGGGAACAATGCCGCGGCAATTCCGACAAGCAAAGCGGCGCTGCTTCCAAGAATGATTGTAATCGGCTCGACTTCAAATACCGGGAACATTCCTTTGGGAACAAAAAGTGCAAAGCCGTTTACAAGCGGAACAGTAAACAATAATCCTATCGCTCCTCCTATTGCAGAAATGAAAAGCGACTCTCCTAAAATTATTCCGGCGATATGCTTTCCTGAAAAACCAATTGTCTTTAACACCGCGTATTCACGCGTTCTTTCGCGAGCCGACATGATCATTGTATTTCCAAGTACCAGCATTATAATTCCAATTATAACAAACGAAATAAAATTCATTGAGGAAATTATTGCGCCGGATGATTGAATAAATCCCTGCTGGAATGCCGCTTCGGTTTCCGTCTTTGTTTCAGCCGGAGAATTCTTAAACAATGCGTCTATCTGATCCGATATGCTTGCAGACTGCGCCGCATTATTAATTAAAACTACATACCAGCCTACGTCTCCCGCTCTGCCTGGCATTTCCTGCTTCATCCGCTCGTCAATATAATCCCAATGAAACAGCATCTGCATTGCGTCTGTGGATTTAAATTTCGGCTGATAAATTCCGCGCACTACAAATTCCCATCTGCCGGGATAAATGTCGCCGTCCAATGTCATCACGTCGCCGATTTTCAAATTATATTTCTTTGCTATTTCAGAGCCGATGATACACGAATTCCGTTCCTTCTTAAAAGTATCAAGCTGATCTTTCGGGACAAGGTATTCTTTATAAACATCAAAATAAGTATCGGCGTCAACGCCAAGCCTTGCAAAGAAATTATTCTTGTCTAGGTAAACTCCTCCAAACCAATTAGCGAAAGTTACTTCTTTAACTCCGGGCACCTGCTGAATTTTTTCGCGGTACGAATACGGCAGAGGAAAAATAAATGAAACAGATTGTCTTACAATCAATCTGTCTGCTGAAGAAGCTTTCACGCCAGAGTACCATGCAGTAACAACCGTACGCAGCATACCGAAAGCGACAACCGCAATTGAAATCCCGAATATCGTCAAGAACGTCCGCAGCTTGTGCCGCATTGTATTCTTAAAAATTAATTTTAAGATTTTCATACTGCCTCCTGGATTAAGTCTCCTTTTTCGAGATGACGGATAATATGTGCTTTTGAAGCCGCATGAGGATCATGCGTAACCATTACAATTGTCTTATTAAATTCTTTATTAAGCCGTTCCATCAAAGTTAGAATTTCTTCGGCTGAGTTTTTATCAAGATCGCCTGTCGGTTCGTCCGCGACAAGGATTAAAGGATCGGTAACGATAGCCCTCGCAATTGCGACTCTCTGCTCCTGTCCGCCGGAAAGCTGCTTTGGATAATGTTCCATCCTGTCGCTTAATCCGACAATATTCAGCGCGGTTTCAACGTGCTTTCTTCTTTCAGCTTTTGAAAGTTTTGTCAGAAGGATTGGCAGCTCAACATTTTCATAAGCCGTAAGCACAGGTATTAAATTGTAAAATTGGAAAACGAACCCGATATTATTTGCTCGCCACTTTGCCAGCGCCGATTCGCTCAGCTTTGCTACATCGGTACCGTTTATAATCATTTCACCTTTGCTCGGCTTATCAATACCGGAAATTAAGTTAAGCAGAGTTGTTTTGCCCGAGCCCGAAGGTCCCATCAACGCAAGAAACTCGCCTTCATTCACATTCAAAGAAATATTATGAAGCACTGAAGTTTCAATACTGTCGCGCCAGTATGATTTAGAAACATTTTTTACCTGAATTATTCCTGACATATATTCTCCGAGATTTATAAATTTTTTTTATTGTACTTTAACTTTTGTGCCGTCTTTGATCTTATCAGTTAAGTTGTCTATCACTTTATCTCCGTTTGAAATTCCGGTTTTGATTTCAACATAATTGCCAAGCTGCTGTCCGGTTGTTATAGGTATTTCAACAGCTTTATCATCTTTCACAACATAAACAACCTGCTTACTGCCGCGGTTAACAATTGCTGTTTGAGGCACAACCAGAACTGGCTTTTCATTAGCAAGCTTCTTTTCGGCATTTGTTAAGAATATTACTTTCGCGCTCATCTCCGGTAAAACGCGGCTGTCATATTTTTTAAATGCGACCTTAACAAGAACAGTCGCTTTTGTTCTGTCCGCGGTAGGAACAATTTTGGCAACATAGCCGGGATAGCTGTAATCGGAATACGCATCGAGTATTATACTGCAATTCTGGTCCGGCGTAATTTTTTCAATATTAGATTCCGAAACATCGGCTTCCACTTGAAGCGAGCTCATATCAGCAATGGTTACAACTGCGCCTTTTGTATTTATGCTTGCGCCGAACGGAGCTACGATCTCTCCCACATCTGCATCCTTTGTTAAAACAGTTCCATCGAAAGGCGCGCGGATAATTGTATTCTCAAGAGCAACTTCAGCAGCGTCCACATTAGCTTTAGCAACATCAATTGATGCAAGCACTTCTTTATACTTTGCGTCAGCGGCGTCAAGATCGGACTGCGAAGCCGAACCGGTTTTAAATAAAGCTTTCTCGCGTTCATAAGTGTTTTTAGCGTCTGTTAGTCCTGCTTCATTCAGCTCAAGATTAGCTTTAGCACCTTCAAGCTGGGCTTTCACATCTGTATCTTCAAGCTTCGCAATTATCTCATTCTTCTTTACCTTGTCGCCTTCAACAACTCCGAGATAAACCAATCTGCCCGTACCTTTTGAAGCCACCGCGGCTTTTCTTTGAGCGACTACATATCCGCTCGCGATCAGCGAAGCGCTTGCCTGCGAGGGCGATTGAAGAACTGCCTCAGTTAATTTTACATCTACAGCCGACGTAAAAATTGAGTTGAAAATTAAATAGCCGCCAAGAATAATTACTATTACTAAAAACACAATTCCAAGTGTCTTGTATAATTTTATATTTGAGCCTGACTCGCTGTTTCTTTGTGACCGTTCGATTTTTAATGATGAGAGATCCGTATTTTTTGTTTCCATAAGATAGAATTTAGATTTGGTAAAAATGTCCTGCCCAAAATAACAAATCGGCAAAACATTATCACTAATTATTTCAGCGGTAAACTTAAATTCTTTATGCGCACGATTGAACAATAAATCGGCGAGTAGAAGGAATTTGCCGGTAAGCAAAACAAAATGAAAATCATTTGACTTTTGCTGCTTATCCTTTCGAACGGGAAAATTTCCTTCTCAAATTCTTGCTATAAAGAATAATAAGTATATAAACCTCTCTAAAGTCAAATTTTAAGTCTATCTATTAGGTATAATTATTGCCGTTTAAATAGTCTAAGAAAAATCAGTTTTTATAATTATCAGTCGGAGGGTACTGCATTATGAAAAAATTTATTATGATTTTGATGCTAACATGGGGGCTTCAAGTTTTTATTTTTGCTAACCCGATTGATAATACTCCTATCACTATCTTTTCAGAACTTGTCTTCAACAATAATAACTGGACGATGGAAATTTATTTTCCATTCGGATATTATCATCCAATAATAGATAGTATATTATTTATAACTTCCAAAGATACTGCGAAATTAAAAATCGCCTATCAGGACGGAACACTGATAGGATTAGTTACCTCGGATAGTCTTACGGTGCCTTTATCATTAAATAGACTCGGGGATAAGATTGTTATAAATACATATTCAAATTATTACGGAAGAATAGGAATTAGACAAGACTCGATAATATATGGTAATGTTTGGGGTGCGACTGTCGACGCACCATTAAACGGATATTCGATATTTAGATTTTATACCGGGTTGGCCTCAAACGGCTATTGGAATATTGATTTTCTTACACAGAATCCAACGCTTGGAAAGGTGAATAGTCTTATCGGACAAACTGGGACATTAACAGGCTATATTTACGACATAAACAATAGACTTATTACAAACTGCTATTACCCAGCGGCAGGTCAGGGAATACTTCTGTTAAGGTATCTTATTACGATTAATAAAGATGGCACCTATTCTACACCAATTTTTCCAATAAATGATATGTTAACTGCTATTAAAGTAAGAATTGTTGATTTCACATACTTTGCCGCAAGTCTGCCTATTGAACCGATAATTTTGTTAAATATTCATCCAGACACTACGGTAGTTCGGGATATTCATTTAACAAATAGTTGCTCTTGCTGTGATATACTTGATGCTCTCAACTATTCAGGCTCTCTTCCAAACAATGACCTTATCTTAATAAACTATCCAAATCCCTTTAACCTTACAACAAACCTTTATATAAAATTGCCGGATAAGTTTAAGAACAAAACCGGGAGCATTACTATTTACAATGTAACCGGACAATTAATCAGAAGGTTTGA
>JAKAKL010000121.1:0-214352 GCA_021824565.1 Bacteroidota bacterium
TTCTTCTTCACTGCCGATAGATCATTAACAAAGTTCTGACTTGTTACGTTTTTTATTTCCGTAAATACTTTTTTGTCTGTACTTTGATTTTCTGACGATTGCTTTTCATCTTGCTGAAAACTTTGCCTGTCTGACGAATCGGTTTTAGCAATATTTATATTTTTATTTTGAACATCCGGTGTTTCGTTCTGAATAGAATTGTCGGCTGAATTTGAAATCTTTTGGGAAGTGTTAGTTGCAACCGTTTGCGGCTCGGCAGAAATAGTCTGAATATTTTTTTGATTGTCATTAATTTTTTCAAAGGAACTATCCGCAAGTAGTTCCTGACTTGTCGAATTTAATTTATCTTCGGCATATGCTGCATGTTTCATCTGGACATTGGAAACATTATTGCCATTATTTGCCGAAGTAACTTTGATACTATCATTACGCGTTAAATTGCCGTTTGTATTATTTATTCTGCTTACATTTTCTTCAGAAACTTCTTTACCCGTATCGACTAAATTTTCTTTTAGATTTTTCAAGCCATTATTATCAGATGTAGAATCAGAGACTTTTTTTGAAATAGACTTCTGATTCTGTTCAGCTAAATGACGTCCATCTGTTTTTGATATTCCAGTTTCACTTAACGAATTCTTAACCGAATTATTTTCTATCTTCGTCGGATCTAGATTTTGTTTTGATGAAATGTTGTAAACGGAATTTTTGTTATTAATTCTTAGCTGGCTATCGTAATTCCTTATTGATATTTCACTCCAATCATTATTACCGGCTTTGGAATACAAAGCGGTTATTGGATGCTCAGTATTTATTCCAGTTATTGAATTGGCTTTTGATACAGTAACTAGAATCTTTGAAGTCTGGGTATTTAGGTATCCGAAATCTGCACTAACATTTGCAGGTAAGCCAGTTTGGAAAGATTGAGCATTACTGTATTCAATATCTAGATTTTTGAAGCTTGAGCTGTTTGCAGTTGCATTAACATTTTCTTCTTGAAAAAACGGCAACTGCTGTTTAGTTCCTGTCTGGACTTCCTCGGTGATAGGTTTATTCAAATCAATGTGAAACGCGACGGAATCTTTTTCTTCACTTGAAGATGCAGTACCCAACATTTCTTGCGAAATATATTTTTCTTCAGCGGTTAACGTTTGATTTGAAACTGAAGCTGGGTCGCTTGATGACAGTTTAATGTTATTATCCTGCGAAACATTTTTGTTGCCTTCGCTGTTTGTGTTTATAATTCTAATTTCAGGTTTTTGGTCTGAAGTTGAAATTTCTTTATCTACAATATTCTGCTGCGCTGTTTTATTTATTTGCGGACTTACTGAAGATGCTGGTTCCTTTTGACCACTGGAAGTAAGTAAAACGTCAGCTTTATTTGAGACCATTTTCCCTAGTGGATCAGCATTTGTATTATTGTTTTGGTTTTCCGATCCCAGTTCTTCAATCAATTTTGCTGAAAGTTTTTCCTTCTGATTAACTCCGGATGAAGGAATTTCATTATCAACAAATTTATCTGCAATATTCTGCTGAGCTGTTTTATTTATTTGCGGGCTTACTGAAGATGCTGGTTCCTTTTGATCGGTAGAAGTAAGTAAAATGTCGACATTATTTGAGAACGTTTTTCCCGGCTGATCAGCGCTAAAACTATCGCTTTGGTTTTCCGAAACTAAATTTGCTGTAAGCTTTGATGAAATTTCTTTTTGTTGTTTAGCATCGAACGTTGGGCTTTCTTTTACAACAAATTTATCTGCATTATTCTGCTGCGCTGTATTGCTTGCTTGCTGATTTACGGAAGATGCCGTTGGCGTACTTAAAGTTTTCTGTCTAGCAGAAATAAATAATGCGTCAGCTTTTTTTGCAGCCGAAGTTTGAAATGAAGCAGTAATTGTATGATCACTTGAATCTTCAGGAAGTAAATCTTTAGCAAGTTCCGTGGAAAATTTTTCATGTTGATTAACAGGTGAATTTTTTATCTTACTTTTTGATAAGACTGTTTTTGCTAAATCATTCTTAACCGGCTCGGTTTCATTTTTTAAATTTAATTTAGTGTTTGAATTAGCAAGCACTGTGCTAATTTTACTATCGCCATTTCCTTTAACCGGCTCTTTGCCGAATTGACCGTACAAATCAGTTTGCGAAGAAATTTCAGGCGGCGTTTTAACTGCGTTTGTCAAATCAAGTGTTCCTGATTCGCTTGACGGAGATTGAGATACAACATTAACATCAGCGCCTTGAATAGAACCAGTCATTGCTGGCTGAGTGCTTAAAATATTTTGGGCATTATTATTTGAGACTTCCGAATTATCACTATACACTTTTTCAATTGATTTATTTTCTTCAGCTATATTTTTAAATGAAGCAGAAGAGTTAGTCTCCGAATTAACTGGCTGCAGTTTTACAGTATAAGCTGAACCTTGAATATTAATATTTAATGCAACCGGATTACCTGCACTTAGTAGTTTTGTAAGGTTGTCCGCTAACTTTTTAAGTTTTGAAGAAGAGTTAATTTTAGTAGAAGACTCTACAGTGCTTGTATCTTCAGTTTTTATTATTTCGTCTGCGCCCGATTTCTTTAAATAATTTGGAGAAGAATCCGCATTCAAATTTAACTCGGAAGATGCTGATAAAGTTCCCTGCTGCTGATTTGAGGCGCTTAAAATAAGGTTAAGAGCCTTTTCGATTTCTTGTCCAATGCTTGATAAATTTAAAGATGACTGGCTAAAATTTGCAGATTCAATATTACTTTTACTAACAGAGTCCGCTCCGTTTTGATTTGAAGTTAAATCTTCAATCATGCTTTGCAAATCGGTTTGAACAGAGTTTAAAAGTTTCTTATCGGGAATAGCTTCTGTCCCTGTACTTTCATTAGAACCTTCATTAACAATCTTGATTATATCCGAGAATAAATATGTCGGATTGTTCAGCTTTAATTGCTTTGGCAGATCGATGGTTTCTGTTAGACCGGAATTTTGAACAAAAATTGGATTAAAAAACATTTATTTCGCCAGTGTTATTCTGTTAGCTGTTTCAGGATTTAATGCAGATAAAATTTCTGCAGCTTGCTTTTGTCTCATAGAATAAATAATATCTCTGGCTACATTATCGGAATAACTCTGAATAATTTTAGCAGCCTGCACGGGATCCATAGATTCATATAATTTTGCAGTTCGCTTTGTCCACAAAATGTAACTGCTGTCAGGCTTTGTTTTAGTGGTAGAAGTTTGAGGTTGTTCAACTTGTTTTACCTTAGTTTGATTAGCCTTAGACTTTTGCATTTGCTTAAGAAATGATTCCAATGATTTTAAGCTGTCGATCAAAACAGAATCCGGTTGTTGATTAGCATAAACAGTATCCTTTTGTTGAACCGTATATATGGTGCGCAGCGAATCCAGCAGTTCGTTCTTCATTTGATCTTGCAAATTTTTTAGCTGCCCGTATGTAATTTTAGCTGTATCGCTGACAGCTGGCAGGCTTTCTTTGCTAACAACGGGCGTAAAATCAAATTTAAAGATATCTCTGTAGCTTGAATTCAAATAAATTATGCCGGCTGTCGTCAATAAAAACGCCGCAAGAAATGAAATGATATATATTATTTTAGATTTCACTTTTTCTGTCTCACAAACTTCTGGGAAGCTAGTTCATCAATAAATATTTTTTCTTTCTGCTTTTCCTGCTGATTGAAATTTTCGTGCATTGTCTCTTCAAGCGTATCAAATATTTTGTGCTCTTTACTTTTTTGTAACAGCTCGGATAATTTTTTTTCTTTTTCAGCTTTCAGCTTATTTATATCCTCGATTATTGCCATTCTCTTTTTGTACAAGAACATTTCATAATTTTTTTTGAACTTAATATCTGCCACAAGCATTTCCTTAGGAAGAAGATTTTTTCTGCTCAATGTTTCCTCGTTCAAAAGCTTGTCGTGTTCTTTCTGAAGTTTGTCTATTTCCAGCTGGATTAAAGCAACTTCTTTTTGCGCCTTTTTTTCCAGGCTTTCTTTTACGTGTTTGATGGCTTCAAACTTATAAATAAACTTTGCCATAGCTTATTACAATGGTTTTTCTATTATTTGATTTAATCGCGAAATACTTTCTTCAAAGATTGCTTTCTCTGTCATATCCTGCTTAAGAAAATTTCTCAGTAAATTAATTTTTGAAAGTGCATGATCGATTTGCGGATTACTGCCTTTTACATAAGCGCCGATATTTATCAAGTCTTCAGCTTCTTTATAAGTTGCTAGAATCTCGTTGAAAGCAATCGATCGTTTTCTATGATCGCTGCTTACTATATCCGGCATAACACGGCTGATACTTTGCAGAGGATCAACAGCAGGAAACTGCCCTTTGTTTGCAAGCTGTCGCGACAGCACAACATGACCGTCAAGTATTGAACGCACAGCGTCTGCAATCGGCTCTGTCATATCATCGCCGTCAACAAGCACCGTATAAAAACCAGTTATCGAACCACGCTCGGTATTGCCTGCTCTTTCAAGTAGCTTTGGTAGAATTGCAAAAACCGAAGGAGTGTAGCCTTTTGTAGTTGGCGGTTCTCCGACAGTTAAACCGATTTCTCTCTGTGCCATCGCAAATCTTGTAATTGAGTCCATCATCAAAACTACATCCATACCCTGGTTTCTAAAATATTCGGCAATCGTGGTTCCGATGAACGCGCCTTTCATTCTTATCAAAGCGCTCTTGTCGCTTGTTGCAACAACAACAACCGATTTTTTTAATCCTTCCTCGCCTAAATCTTTTTCAATAAATTCTCTTACTTCTCTTCCTCTTTCACCTATCAATGTAATAACGTTAACATCGGCATTGGTGTTTCGGGCAATCATTCCCATTGTAACACTTTTACCAACTCCGCTCCCGGCGAATATTCCAAGCCTTTGTCCTTTGCCAACAGTTAGCAGCCCGTCAATTGATCTTATGCCGGTTTGCAGCGGTTCAAGAATTCTAACTCTCTGAAGCGGATTCGGAGGCTCACTGTGAATAGACATTAAATTAGAACAGCCGATTTCTCCTTTGCCGTCAATAGGATTTCCTAACCCGTCTATTACGCGACCTAACAACTCCATGCCAACACAAACCTGGAAATTTTTTCCAAGCGCTTTTATTTCACAAGATGGAGAAATATTTTGAACTTCTCCTAAAGCAATCGATAAAACTTTTCCTTCTTTAAACCCAACAACTTCTGACTTGCAGACTTCTTTCCCTTCGCGGTCCGTCACTATACAGATTTCACCCAGCGATGCGTTTGGACCCATCGATACTATTACCAGACCAACAACGTCCGATACTTTCCCGCTGACAACAATCGGATCATAACCGTTGATTATTCGCTTATATTTTCTCGATATTTTTTCTGCTGCTTCCAATTAAATATTTTCCGAAGATAAGTTTGCTTCAAATTGTTTTTTTAACTCATTCAATTGCGTTGAAATCCTTGCGTCTACGTTGCCAATTTCTGTTTCTACGAGGCAGCCGCCTTTATCAATTCTCTCATCCGATTCAAAATTTATTTTTGAAAGCGATCCTTCCGAAAAGAAATTTTTATTTTCAATATTAAAATTCTTTAGATCATCCGGATTCAGCTTAACAAGCACTTTGTTGGCTCCAATTACTCTCTTCAGAGCTTCTGTTAAAATATTTTCTATTATGGAGTCTTTAGAAATTTCTCTCTCCAAAATTTTTTCAGCAATTGCAACTGATAATTGTATTACCAGATTTTCAAAAGTCTGGCTGTATTCGGCTGCTCGCGCCTCAAGAACACTAATAATATTATTAAGCTCAGCATATTTTCTTTCCAGCTTTTGATTGTATGCTTTTTCTGATTCTTCTAAAGCAGTCTTTCTGCCGTCATCAAATCCTCTTTCATAATGCTGTGCAAACTGAAGCTGCAGGAGATCTTCGCTATTTTCTTGTTTAATTTGACCGCTGCTATATTGATTTCGAAGCGATACGTTCATCTTTTTTGATTTCATATTCAGCTTGATAATGTCAGACATAAACTTCTTCCGCCCCGCCTCTAAGATTCAAAACTATTTCTCCATTTTCTTCCAATGATTTTATTACGTCGATAATTTTTGCCTGAGCAGCCTCTACTTCTTTCAATTTTACCATTCCCATATACTGAAGTTCTTCTTTTAATAGATCAGAAGCTCTTTCAGACATGTTAGCAAATATTTTTTCTTTCAGCTTTTCGTCGGCAATTTTTAATGAAAGAGCAAGGTCTTTCCGATCAACTTCTCTCAGCAATTTCTGGATATCCTTATCCTGGATGTTAACGATGTCGTCAAATAGGAACATTAATCTTTTTATTTCGTAGGCGACATCCGGATCGCGCTGTTCGATGCCGGCCATTATTTCTTTGCTTAGCCCAACGTTAGTTCTGTTCAATACTGCGGCGATGCTTTTTGTCCCGCCAATCTTGCTTAAAGACTGCCCCATATTCAAACCCGCCATATCGTCGACAACTTTTTCTATCTGCTTTAAAGTCTGTGGAGAAATTTTACCAAGCGTGGCAATTCTAAAGGCAACGTCGGTTCGCAGCGGCTCAGGTAGCTCTTTTAATGCCGATGCAGTTTGATCTGGATGAAGATGCGAAAGAATCAGTGCAATGGTTTGCGGATGTTCTTTATTTAAAAAACTAATCAACTGGCTTGAGTCAGCTTTTTTTAAAACATCAAAGCCGCGAAGTGTTGTAAGGTTTTTTACTTTTTCAATAATTTCCACTGCTTTATTTAGCCCGAAAGATTTCTCAAGAACTGCCTGGGCATATTCTATACCGCCTTCAAGAACATATTCGCGCGCAGTAACCATGTTGTAAAATTCTTCCATCACGGCATCAACAGTTTGCGACGGCACATTCCTTACTTTAGTTATTTCGGTTGAGATCATTTCAATCTCAGAAGAGTCGAGATGTTTAAATACTTCCGAAGCGTTTTCAACGTTTAGGGCGATCACAAGCATAGCAGCCTTTTGGACACCCGGCAGATCTATTGATTTTCTTTCTTTAGCCATAACAGTTAAATAAATTCATCTTCATGAAGCCACGCATTTATAAGCTTAGCGGCTTCTACTGGGTTTTTAGAAACGTAGTTACTGATTTTTTCTTGCTGAATTCTTTTACGCGCAGCTTCGTCTGATATTTCATCTTCCAGATCGCCAAGCGGCAGCAAATTCTTTTTCATATTCATTCCAAGCTGCGGCGCTTGTTTTACAGCTGCTAATTCGGGTGCGGCAAAATTACCAGCATCAAATCCGCCGCCGTTATAAGTACCGATTATTATTTTTTCATTCTTTAACTTTTTCATCAAACCTTTGAGTAAAAATATTGATGCGACAATAGCGCCAACCATCATTATAGGATTCATCCATTTGTTTGGGTCATCTAACACACCGGGAGTTTTTACTTTTACGTCTTCAATGTCTTTTGTCTCGAAAGGAATATTTACAATAGATATTTGATCGTTTCTTGTAGAATCAAGACCGACAGCGCTTTTAATAATATCTTCGAGCTTTTTCATGTCGTTTGTTGATCGGGGCTGATATTCCGTTTTAACATTATCTCCTTTTTTAACTTCTTTAGGGACATCATTTACAACAGCGGCTACTGTCAGTCTTTTAATATTGCCAGTTCCTTCAACAACTTTTTGAATGGTCTTGCTTATTTCATAATTGGTAGTAGTGTTCTGACTGTTTTGAGCGGAAGAATCACCCATACTTTTTCCGTTGTTATCTGTTTTTATAGTTTGTTCGCTGATAGCAACTTGAGAATTCGGATCGTATGATTCCATTGTCTTTTCAACTTGATCAAAATTTATGTCCGCATTTACTTCGATCATTGAATTTCCATAGCCGAGAACATTATCAAGCATCGATTGAGCTTTCTCTGCAAGATATTTCTCAATTGATTTTTTAATTTCATATTGTTTGGAACTTGCAATCGCAAGCGGATCGTCATCCTCTTCTTTCGATAAAAGCTTTCCCTGCGTATCTATCAAAGTAACTTTTCCCGGTGTTAACCCTTCAACGCTGCTTGATACAAGATTAACTATTGCAGCAATATTATTTTTAGTAATCGAATAATTATCTTTTAATTTCAAGACTACCGCCGCTGTCGGCTGTTTTTGTTCGTCCTTAAAAACAGACTTTTGCGGAATAACAATATGAACTCTTGCGCCTTGAACTCCGTCAATTTCCATGATTGTTTTTGCAAGTTCACCTTCAAGCGCTCTTTTATAATCCAGCTTCTGCATAAAGTCGCTCATTCCCATTGTTGTCTTGTCAAAAATTTCATATCCAACTACGCCGGAGCTTGGAATCCCTTTTGAGGCTAATGACAATCTTATTTGATAAACTTTATCTTTGGGAACAGAGATAGTTTTTCCATTATCGCCTATTTCGTATGGAATTTTTTCGTTTGTCAATTGGTCCACAATTTTTGAAGCATCATCCTGCGTAAGGTTAGTGTAAAGCGGAGAATAATTTGGCTGGTTCAGAAATGAAAAAAGCACGATGAATAAAACAGTGGTGATACCAACAGTAACGCCGATTACAACTTTTTGCTGAAGAGACAGCTTATTAAAAATACTTACAATTGCGCTTAATGGATTTTCTTTCATATTCTTTACATTTGAATTTGAGTCAACTGTTTATACATGTCCAAAGCTTTGTTGCGGATTTCCATAAGTAAATCTAGACTCGTCTTGGCTTTTTCACCTGCAATCATTACGTCCTGAATTTGAACGTTGCCTCCAGTTATAAATTCTTTTGTCAGTTTGTCTTCATTTTCCTGATCTTTATTTACCTGCCCGAGAAAATTCGTAAAAAGATTTCCAAAGCCTTCATCGTTTGTTGATTCAACTTTATTTGAATTTATTATTTCGGGAATTGTGTTTTGTATAGAACTTATCTGCATATCTAACCTCGCTTGTCAAACATTGATCCGATTTTTACACCGGACATTTTTCCTGATCTCTGATAAAAATGATAGCCGGCAATTTCCGTTTCATTTTTCGGATAAAGATTTACAAAATAATTTTTCTCGTCTGCGGACAGATTAGTGCCGGCTTTTTTATCCGGCGCTTTTGTTTCTATTTTAAAAGAAGACTCGTCAGTCTTTGCCCGCTTTACGGAACTATTTGAAACTTGAGGATTATAATTTCCAATCATGTTAGTTGAAATTTTCATTTGTTAAATTCCTAAAGAATCTTTTACCATTTGCTTTGAAGAATTCAGTGCGGTTAAATTTGCTTCATAGCTGCGCGATGCGGAAATCATATCAACCATTTCGGTTACTATATTTACATTAGATTGCTGCACATATCCCTGCGCATTCGCGTTAGGATTGTCGGGCATATAAACAACATCGCCTGACTTTTGGTCGGTAACTTCTTTGTAACTAAGCTCAGTGCCGTTGCCGCTATTATTATTTTGAGTATTGTCGATATTTGAAATATGAGCCTGGTCTGTAGCTTCCATTTGAAGGGTCGGCATTTCCTGGACGGTATTATTTACAAATGGATTCTGCTTTGCAACAACTTCTAAAAATTTTCTTTTATAAGGCTGCCCGTCTGCTGTTTGAGTTACATCAGCATTAGCAATATTTTCAGCAATAAGATTCATCCGTTTTCTTTGAATGCTTAAACCTTCTGCGCTTATATTGAAGCCTGGGAAATTGGTATTAATTTTCATAAGCTGCTGCCTCCGTTAATTACGTTATCCAGTTCTTTATAATAGTCGCCGATTTTCTGTGCTGCAAAACTGAAGTTCAGATTATTCTCAGCAAGGTTTGCCATCTCCTTATCAATATCAACATTATTTACACCTGAAACGTTATCCTGACTGTTATCAGTTACAATTTCATAGTTAGGCAACGTACTATTATTAACACCGGCAAATTGCCCGGTTCCCGAAGTATTAAGGTCGCTATTCATATTCTGATCCAGCAAGTCCTTAAATACCACATCTTGACGTTTGTAATTTTCAGTCCCCACGTTTGCAATGTTTTGAGATATTATTTTATTTCTCTCGGCACAGTAACTTGCAAAATTTTCTAAAAGCTTAATTGTCTCTTGCATATTCAAACCTATCATTCGTTCGGAAATGAAAGTTCAAAATAGATGCCACTAAAAGGATTGCTGTTTTGGTTGGTAAGGAAGGTTGGTTTTTAAATTATGGCTAAAATCGTGCAGTTGTAAATTATTATTCAGTGTAGTCAAGAATTATCGATTTTGTTTGTCCGCATGAGCAAACAAATTTAATTTCTTTGATAGAGTCATTCGCATCTTTCTTTAAAATTATTTTCACTCCCTCATGATTTTCTTCTTCTACGCTGACTTTGGTTTTTCCGACTAACTCTGCTTTTGATGATTTTATTACATTCCCGTTAATATTTTTTTGGTCGAAGCCGAATTCTCTAAACAATTGTTCTTCAAAATTATTTTTCATTTTAAAATGCCTTGTTAATTATTTCCGAAATTTTTTCTAATGGCGCAATAACTTCCGGGAAACCGGCATCTACAATCGCCTTTGGCATGCCGTAAACCACACATGTATTTTCATCCTGCGCTATGCAATGTCCGCCGATGCTCTTTAATTTTTTTATCCCTTCAAAACCGTCTTTGCCCATGCCTGTCATTATAACACCGAGAGTGTTTTTGCCATACACTTCTACAACCGAATTCATCATAACATCTACCGAAGGACAGTGCAGCGTGTCAGACGGCTCTTTGGAAATGTTGATAGATGTTTTCCCAAAGGAAGAGTTCAACAAAGTCATATGAAAACCGCCGGGAGCAATATAAACAACACCGCTGCGAACTTGCTCGCCGTGTTCTGCCTCTTTAACTTCCAGCTCACTGAGACTGTTCAATCTATCTGCTAAAGATTTCGTAAAATTCGGGGGCATGTGTTGAACTATAAAAACCGGGCAATTTATTTTTTTAGATAAAAGCGGAATAACTTTTTGCAGCGAAAACGGTCCGCCGGTTGAAATACCGAGAGCAATTGCCGTGTATTTCATTTGCGGCAGTTCGCCGGTTGGAAAGCATTTTGTAACAGCAGGAGTTTCAAATAGATTTAAATTTAAAATTTTCCTAAGCCTATTACGAATAGCACTTTGCTTGACAATTTCTTTTATCTTCGCAATAAGCTCTTCTTTTATCTTGATAATGTTTACATTAACAAAAGATAATTCCTTAGGAATAAAATCGACAGCTCCAAGTTCAAGAGCCTTAATTGTTACTTCAGCGCCTTCCGTTGTAAGCGAGCTTAACATTATTACCGAAGTCGGACATTCCTTCATTATTTTTTTTAACGCAGTCAGTCCGTCCATTCTCGGCATTTCGATATCGAGAGTAACAATATCAGGTCTTAAGGACTTGATTAAATTATAGCCTTCTAAACCATCTCTTGCGGTTCCGATTACTTTAATATCGGGATCGCTTTCAAGCATAATCGAAATTGATTTTCGCATGAAAGCCGAATCGTCAACAACGACAGCTTTAATTGTATTATTTGAAAAATTAGTTGGCAAGTTTATTTATCAGTTCGCTTATATCCACAATCATTACTACCGTACCATCGCCCATTATCGTTGAGCCTGCAATACCGTTAATATTTCCGAGGTAACTGCCTAAAGATTTTATCACGACTTCCTTCTGTCCGTCAAGTTCATCAACTTTAATTCCGAAAATCTTTTCGGCAAGACCTACTACAACTATGTACTGCCATATCTTATCATCATTTCTTTGGCAGTCAGAATAAAGCAAAGAGTCTATTGCGACTAAAGGAATAACATTGTCTCTTCTTCTAATTGCTTCGTGCTGGTTAATGGTATAAATTTCTTCAGTGTGAACTCTTAAAACTTCGATAACCGAATTCAAAGGAATGACGACGGTTTCCGAATTAACTTTAACAACCATGCCCGGAATAATTGCTAATGTTAGAGGAAGCTTTACAATTATTTTAGTACCTTTTCCCACAACCGAATCAATATTAATTATGCCGCGCAATTTAGTAACGTTGGTTTTAACCACGTCCATTCCAACGCCTCTTCCTGAAACGTTAGTTACAACTTCTGCCGTTGAAAAACCCGGCAGAAAAATTAGGTTATAACATTCCTGCTTGGATAATTCTTTGGCTCTTTCTCTAGTAATTAATCCTTTTGAAATTGCTTTTTCTTTTATGAATTCCGGATCAATTCCCTTTCCATCATCTTCGATCGTAATAATAATCTGGTTGCCTTCCTGCTCTGCCGATAAGATTACTGTACCGGCAGGATCTTTTCCGATTTCTTTTCTTTTTGCGGGAAGTTCTATTCCGTGGTCGGCAGAATTTCTTATAAGATGGACAAGCGGATCATTAATTTCTTCAATTAGAGTTTTGTCTAATTCTGTATCCTCTCCTCTGATTATTAAATTAATTTCTTTCTCTGTTTCCCTCGACAGGTCTCTTATTAATCTCGGGAAACGGTTGAAGACTTTGCCGATTTTAACCATTCTTGTCTTCATCACAACAAGCTGAAGCTCATTGGTCATCAAATCGATTTGCTTTGTTGCATCCGCGAGGTCGCGCGACAACTTTGTTCCTTCATGTTCTAATGCAACTTCTGAATTTACCTGTGCAAGTCTATTTCTGCCTAATACAAGCTCTGAGGCTATTGTTAAAAGTTCATCTAATCTTTCTACATCAACTCTTATTGTGTTGTCAACTTTTTTAGCCGCCGCAACAGATGAGGGTTCCCTCGGCGCAGCAACATTAGGTGTAGTTTCCTTAGGCTCTATTTTTTCTTGAGGCTGTTCGTTTTTAACTTCATCTTTTTTCGGTTCTGCCGGCGATTCAGTATTTTCTTTGCCTTCAAGTTTATCAAGTAATACTGTAAGTATTTCCACCGTTTCGTCAATAGGAGTGTCTTCACTAAAGTCTGTTTCGATTGAAGAAAGCAGTTCTTTTATTTTATCAAACGCGACAAGAATTCCATCCATTAATTCGGGTGTAAGGACAGCTTCACCTTTACGCAGTTTGTTAAGAATATCTTCGCATCTGTGAGTTACCTGCGTCAGCTTATCTAATCCTAAAAATCCGGATGTTCCTTTTATCGTATGGAACGATCTAAAAACCTCATTCAGCAGATCGCTGTCTTTAGGCTTATTTTCAAGCTCAATAAGATTTAGGTCCAGTTTTTCAAGAATCTCTTTCGTCTCAATGATAAAGCTCTCAACTATCTCCTTCATTTCAGGATCGCGGAGCATAGAATATTTATTGTCCTGGCTCATACTATGAAAATAATTTATCTATTTCGTCTTGAGAAGTTTTAGTATAGTTATTATTAACAAGCACATCGGCAACATCCTGCTTCTCTTTTGATTTAGTATATTCCGCATCGGGATCGAAAGCTGCACCGGCAGGCGCAGATATTTTCACAAGGTCTACTTCTTTTCCTTCCGATTCGTTGAGGTGGAGTATAAGCGAAGTTAATTTTTCTCTCACCGACTCAATCAGGTGATTAACTGCAGCAAGCTGCTGTGAAGTAATATCCTGTACTTGCAGAGAAAGAGCAATGTTATTAACGTCATTCCTGGTTTTGTTAAATACTTCAAGAATTTTCTGAATTTCAGGTTGAACCGAATGATACTCCTCGTACTTTTGCACAAGGTTTTCCGATTCCGGATTTTTCTTTAATATTTCCTTTATCTGAACCCAAATTTTTCTCTTCTCTTCTTCTTTAGTTAAAATCGCTTTAGCGTCGTTTTCTACTTTTTCAATTTCAAGCGAAATAGAATCTACGATATCCAATATTTCTGTGGTTGCTAATTCGGTTGCATTAGAAACGTTGTTTATTTGATCTTTTGCTTTAGGAATTTTATTTGTGGTATCGGAGATTGAAGAGTTTATATTTTCAAGTAGAGGAACCGTTTCCTTCATGAAATCGATTATGCTTTGAATAATCGGAATATATTTTTCGCCGTAAGAGAAAGCAATTTTAAGATCGTTCAGCCTATCGAAGAGGTCCGTCATATTTTTTAGCTGCTTCATGATGAAATCCTTATGCTACTTGAATAATTTGATCAATTTTTTCTTTTAAAATTTGCGGCGTAAATGGTTTTACGACATAATTATTTACACGCGCCTGCAAAGCTTCAATAATATCCTCTTTAACACCGCGGGTGGTAACCATAAGAATAGCCATCTTAGAAAGAGTTTCGTGGCTTCGGATCGATTTTACCAATTCAAGCCCGGACAGCACCGGCATGTTCCAGTCGGTAATGACAAAATTTATTTCGCTGTCCGCAGTCAATTTTTCAAGAGCTTCTTTGCCGTCTCCGGCTTCAACAAAATTATTATACCCAAGACTGCGCAGTGAGTTAATAACTATTCTTCGCATCGTAACGGAGTCATCAACCACAAGAAATTTTAAATCCATATTAGTAACCTCAGTTTAAATATTTTGAAACTTCATAAACAACTCTTTTAGGATCAAAAGGTTTTATCAAGTAAGAGTTTGCACCAAATTCGATACCCCGCTGAATTTCCTCGCTCCCGGCAAGAGAAGAAAGAATAATTATTGGAATTTCTTTCATCTCATCGTTGCTTCTGATCGCTTTAATTAATTCAAAGCCGTCAAGGTTAGGCATATTTAAGTCTGTAATTACCAGGTTGATTTTTTCAGTTGGCAATTTTTCAAGTGCCTCCATACCATCAGCGCAAGAAATAATTTCAAATCCTTTCATGGTAAGAGCGAACGAAACAAACTTTCTAATAGACGGCGAATCGTCGGCTACAAGAATAACTTTTTTCATGTTTTATATTTACTCCTTTTTATAACCAATAGTTTTAGGAAAACTTACTACAGCAAAGGCTTTTGAAATCATGTGCAGCGTTTCAGCATAGCCGATGAAAAAGAAGCCGCCTTTGTTTAGTGAATTATATATATTAGAAACGACTTTCATCTTTGAACGCATATCAAAATAGATAAGTACGTTCGCGCAAAATATTATGTCAAAATTATTCATAGCTCTCATGCTAAGCTCATCAAACAAATTTGATATTTTAAACGTAACCATCTTTTTTATCTCGGGCTTTATCTCGTAAGTGTTTCCGTTAATTGTAAAATATTTTTTTAGATAATATACAGGAGTATTCCTTATAGAATATTCCCGGTACTTTCCTTCCTTCGCAATATCAATTACAGCGTGGTTAATATCCGTCCCGATAATTTCAATTTCGAGATCGGGAAATTTCGGCTTCACAAGATCTGTAAGAATGATAGCTATTGAATAAGCCTCCTCGCCGCTTGAAGAAGCCGCACTCCATATCCTAATTTTAGGCTTGCCAAATTTTCTTTTTGTTGCAACAATCTCAGGAACAATCGCTGCAACAAGCGCATCAAGCTGCGGCTGGTTTCTAAAAAAGAAAGTCTCATTAATTGTGATGGCTTCATACAGATATTTTTTCTCATCGCCGCTACCCGGATGAGTCTTAAGATAATTCAAATAGTCTTCGTATGATTCCATCATTAAAAAATTTATTCTTTTCTGCAAACGGCTTTCCAGCAAATATTTTTTATTGTCCTGGAAATAAATTCCGCAATTATCATAAATAAACTTTCTCAGGCTTTCAAATGATGCGTCCGAAAGCTTTAGATTGTTCGGGAGCTGCTTAACAAATGTTGAAGCCTCCGGTATTATTGAAGCATTATTTAACTGGGTCATATTCTATTTTCTAATTCTATTTAAGTTAAGCGACTGATTTATGAGCTTGAATAAATTTTGCCCGCTCGCTTACCATTTCTTCTTTATCGTTCGCTAATTTAGAAATGCCTTGCTCGGCTTCGGGGCTTTCAATATTACCTAAGATTTCAAGCAGTCTTAACTTGTTCCACACGTTATCATCTTCTAAAATTTTATCTAAGAAAAGCAGAGCTATTTTTTGATCAAAGGCAAAAAGTATTTCGGTTGCTAATTTTCTTACTTCTTCATCAGGATTATCCAAACAGCGCGTAAAAGTATCTGTTAAATTTCTTATCTGGATGCTTGACAAATAATTCTTGAATGCTCCGTCTTCAATCGAAATGACCTCAAGAGTAAGTTCAAGCAGATTTTTCAAGTTGGTAGAACTTTGGTTTAAAGTTGATGAGAGAACTTCAAAAAAAGTTTTTGGCTTTTCAAATATTTTTGGTTTTATAATTTCATCCGTCTCATAATCATCGCCAAAAACTTTTAAGCATGCAACGTAAGTATCTTCGCCGTCAAATAATGTAAGAAGGTTGGCAGCAGCTTTTTTATACTTGTCGGATGCTTCTTCGACGGTTTTCAAAACCATATTTTTCATTCTTTCATCGTAAGGAACATTCAGTGAGTATTTCTCTTTTAATAAATAAATCGATTCGACAGTTGGCCATGTTAAAGGTCCATCAATTTCATTTAATTCAGAAAGGAGAAAGAAAAATGCTTCCTCATTTCCTACAAGACCAAGACTTTCGATCATCGAAAATTTGGTCAGCTCATCCTCTTCATTATATTTCAAAAAGATGAACTCGAGCGCCTTAGTAGTTCCGATCTTTCCTATAGCCTCAATTATGGTAGGCTTAAAAAGCTCATTGCGCTCGTATATTAAAAGTATTGTTTCAATGCCTTCGGTATAATGAAGGTTACCGAGCGCTTCGATACAAGCCATAACAACATTATCGTTGTAATTATTTTTCAGCACGTCCAGAATGGCAGGACCGGCTTTCTCATCTCCAATAAGCCCAAGAATATCTATGAGAAATTTTTTGTCATCGTTGTTTGCAATCTTTAGATAATCTAACATTGCATCTATCGAGTTAACGCCGATCTTTAGCAGAATCTCTCCCGCTAAATTTCTTGTTGCAATTTCGCTCGAAGAAATATACCGGACTAGATGAAATGGAATAAGCGGACTTGGATTCAAAGAAAGCATCAAATCCACAGAGTTGCGAACGCCTTTATCCGGATCCTCTACTAAAGAACAAGCCGCCTGGGCGACTTCATCTGACAGCTCTTCGTTCATTAAAGATTCAATCGCCGTGCTTTTTACCGCCGGGTCATCAGACTTTAACTGCCTTAAAGCATTACCGTATAAATTGTCTATTCGAACCATTAATAAAAGCTTCCCATATTTATTAAAGAATTTATATTTATTTTTTTCATAATTAAGTTTTATTCTTCTTGCTTTTAACTCAAACAGATATTTTTTTATTTAACAAAAACAAAATTGGTGCCGGATTAAAAAGCACTAAGTTTTCAAATGTTCTAAAATTATCTGCCTAATATTAGCCAACTGTTACAGCATGAACAGTCTAATAAGATGATGTTTTTCTTTTATTATAAAAATTATGCTGCACCTTTTCCCGTCAACAATGAGCTGTATTGTTTATCTGCTGCAAGTATATGATCAACAAGCCATCTTTTTAAGAAATTTAGAATATCCTGAGATATAATTGTTTTACCTTCTCTAAAATTTTTTTCTATTTCCATAACTTGCTTTACAAGCTCATCATGAACAGCTTTATGTTTTAAGAATCCCGGATAGGAATACTTTTCCATTAAACTCTCTTCATGAGCAAAGTGCACTTTTGTATAAGAAATCAGATCGCGAATAACTATTTCAATCGCTTCTTTGCCTTTTCCCTGCTTCATCGCAGAATGCAAACTATTAATAAGCTCAACCAGCTTTTGATGTTGCTTATCTATACTTTGTACTTTTACACTGTAATCATCGGACCAATCTATAAGAGCCATATTTTTTCCTGTAATTTATAAGTAATTATCCGTTTATCGGAACGTAAAATTTTTATGAATTAGCGTATTCGTATTCGAAATTTTTTCTTGATTTCTGTTCAAACTCTTCTGAAATTTTAAAGTGATGCATAAGCTTTTCAAGATTATTAGTTAGATTGCTTAAGTCCTCGGCGGATTTAGCAATTTGCTGTGCACCCGAAGCGCTTTGCTGAGTCACGCTGCTAATCGACTCAACATTCTTACTGATCTCTTCTGCGGAAGCAGACTGTTCTTCGCTTGCGGCAGCTACAAGAGCAGCGACATCTGAAACTTTTTGTGCTTCTGTTATAATTTCTCTTAAAACTTCTCCTGCTTTATCTGCCAATTCTTTGCCTTTATCTACTTCGCGCTTACCTTGCTTCATTGATTCAACAGCATCGATAGTATCTTTCTGGATCTGCTTGATCATACCGGCAATTTCCTTTGTAGCTTTCGTAGTCCGCTCAGCTAATTTTCTTACTTCATCTGCAACAACTGCAAAACCGCGTCCTTGTTCGCCTGCGCGGGCTGCTTCAATCGCCGCATTCAATGCAAGCAGATTCGTCTGATCTGCTATATCATCAATAACCTGAATTATTTCCCCGATTGCATCGCTGCTCTTGCCAAGTGCTTCTACTGTTGTAGCCGATTTTTCTACAACTGAAGCGATGCGCATCATTCCTTTAATTGTGTCTTCAACAACTTGACCGCCGTTGGAAGCTTTATCACCAGAGCTTTTTGCGGTTTCGGCGGCTATAGTTGCATTTTTAGTATTATCGATAATTGTTTTTGTCATCTGCTCGATGGCTTGAGCAACCTCCACTGTTTGATGAGTCTGCTCTCCGGCACCTGCAGCCATTTCCTCTACGCTAGCAGAAATTTGATTTGATGCGCTGGCTGTTGCAAGTATAGATTCAGTTACTTTTCTCAAGGCTTCTGAAAGCGATTGATTTACAGTATTAATGTTATTCTTAATTACCTGATGATCGCCTTTATAATCGCCGCTTACTCTAATCGTGAAATCACCTTTAGCCATAACTTTCAAAACTTCGGCTGATTCATTCAGAGGTGCAACAATTGCATCAAGTATTGAATTAATTCCTTCAAGAAGCTTTCCCCACTCGCCTTCAAATTTAGCAGCGTCGCCGCGCAAGCTTAGGTTGCCTTCGCGGTTAGCATTAATAAGTTTGTCAGCTTCAGAAAGAAGATCACTGATCGCATCAATTTCTTTATTGAATGCGATAGCAAGAGAATCTTTGTCAGAGATAAGCGGCACTCTTATAATTTTTCCTGAAGCAATCTGTTCCGCGGCTTTAATTTTTTCTACCTGCGCATTTTGAAGAACTTTTAACGATTCAGCAAGCTCGCCAATTTCATCTTTTGAATTCTCATTAATTTTTATATCATAATTGCCAAGCGCAAATTCTTTAACTATGTCTCTCAATTTATACAGCGGTTTTGTGATAGCCGGGGCAAGGTAAAACACACTCAGCAATAATACCAATGCGCCAATTACCATAGCAATTGCCATAAATATAATTGAATTTGTAACGGACGCACTTGATGTAACGCTGATTTGCTGCGCTTCATCCGAAAGCACTTTTTGTACGTCGTCAAATTTGTTTTGTAATTTGGCGCCAACTTTTTCTCCCGAAGTTGTAGCAATATCGGACGCCATGTCATAAGCTTGCGTAACCGAAGCGCTCAATATTGCATCTGCCACAAGGCTCTTGTAATCGCCCCAGGCATTTTTTACACTTGTCAATTCTTTTTTAATATTATCGCTCAAATCACTTTTCAAAAGCGAATCCAGATTATTGTCGATTGATGCTTTAAGATTATTATACTCGGCGGCGTTGGCAGAAAATTGAGAAGAGAAGGCAGGCATCGACAGCTTCATCATAACAAATTGTGTTTTCTGGAAATCAGAATGAATTTTATTTATACGCCCTGCCGGATCAATATAAGTTTGAAAAATTTGGCTTTTAACATTTTCCATTTTGTTTAGTTGCAGCAAACCAATTACTGCGATTATTGTAGAAATAAAAGCCAGAGCAGCAAAGCCGCCTTGTATTTTCCTAACAAACTTTATATTTGCAAACCATTTCACTTTGATCACCTAATATTAAATTATAATTTGTAATTGAATAAAATTAATTAAGCTTAAATGTAATCGGCAAAGACAGTTTTACCTTAACAGGCACTCCATTCTGCTTGCCGGGCGTAAACCTTACTTCCTTTATGCCGTTTACTGCGGCTTCATCACAGCCGCCGCCTATTCCCTTTAAAACTTTTACGTCATCTACCTTTCCTTTTTCATTAATATAAACCAGCAGATATACCTTTCCTTCAACTCCAGCTTTTTTAGCCATTTCGGGGTAAGAAATATTTTTATAAACTGCGTCAAAACCGCCAACCGGCTGAGGCATTACTTCAGCATATGGTAAATACGGGTCTTGCTGCTGCGGATATATTTTTGCAGGTAGTAATACTAACATTAAGATTACGAAAGAGAATGATGTCAGTATATATTTTTTCATTGTTGTTCCTTGTGTCTGTTTCTCAATTTTAATTATCGAAAATTTTTCATAGAAATTAAGATTATATTATTAATTTATTTTTTGTAGCCATTACCATTTCCGTTGCCTGAATATGATAACCCAAAAGACTCATCTTTACTATGAAATGATTTGTCTTCCGGAATCTTTTTTTGTGATGATTTACTTAATTTAAACTTGCCTATAAATTTCTCAATGTTTTCTGTTAGCCTATTTAAATTTTCTGAGGATCGGGCAATTTGCTGAATTCCTTGTGCAGTTTGCTGAGTAACCGTTGTAATTGCCTCAATGTTTTTGCTTATTTGTTCCGCCGTTGTTGATTGCTCTTCGCTTGCCGCAGCAACTTGCGCAACTATGTCCGATGTTTTTTCAGCGCCTTTTATTATGTCCACTAAGACTTCACCTGCTTTGTTTGCAAGTTCTTTTCCTCTATCCACTTCGTCAGTGCCTTGCTTCATAGAACTGACGGCTTCGTTTGTATCTTTCTGTATTTTCTTTATCATCACTTCAATTTCTTTTGTCGCCTTGGTAGTTCTTTCAGCAAGCTTTCTTACCTCATCAGCTACAACAGCGAAACCACGCCCTTGTTCGCCGGCGCGTGCAGCCTCAATAGCCGCATTAAGTGCAAGCAAGTTTGTTTGATCAGCTATATCATCTATAACTTGAATTATTTCACCTATCTGGTCGCTGTTTTTACCAAGTGATTCAACTGTCTCGGCAGATTTTTTTACTACGTCTGCAATTTTTATTATTCCGGAAATTGTTTCTTTAACTACTTCACCGCCGTGCTTTGCTTTTTCCCCGGATTCTTTTGCAATTGAAGCAGCTAGAGTCGCATTGCGTGTATTTTCAAGAATTGTTTTTGCCATCTGTTCAACAGAGCTTGCCACCTCAGTAGTTTGCTGCGATTGTTCTTCGGCGCCCGCTGCCATTTCCTCTGCGCTCGAGGATATTTCATTTGATGCGCCGGATACCGAATTTATCGCCTCCGAAACTTTACCGACCAGGTCGTGCAATGATCCTCCAAGCTGATTAATATAGTTTTTATATCTTTCAAAATTTCCTTTATATTCGCCGTTCAGCCGCGCAGTTAAATCCCCTTCCGTAAGTTTATCCATTATTATATAACCGCTTCTAACGACATTAACAATTTCAGCGACAGAGTTATTCATTCCTTCAACAATTTTTTTATAGCCGCCGCTAAATTTTTCAATGTTGCCTTTCTCTTCTGTTTTACCCGCCATATATGCCGCTGTTAGAATATCAGTTTCATTTTTTAGATCTTTTAATGTGAACAATATTCTATTAATAGCGGGCGTGATTTCATCTTTATCGTCTTTTGATGAAAGCTCAAAACTGAAATCGCCTTCGGAAATTTTCTTCATATTCCCGATGATATTTTTCTGGAGATTTTCGGCAAAATGATCTATTGACGAAGACATTTTCCCGATCTCGTCGCCTCTATTAAAATTTAGTCTGCTGCCAAGATGACCTTTTTCAATCTCCGAAAAAATTTCCATAACCTTGTTTAAGGGTTTATTGATCATGTGGTACATAAGAAAGCCGAGGAATATTGAAATCGCCATGAAAATTAGTGTTACTACCGACATATAAATCATTGACGATACAACATAAGATGAGCTTTGTTCAGAAATTTTCTTACCGCTTGTAATTTTTTGCGCGGTCATTCCCGTGATAAGTTGAGTTTCTCCCTGCAGAAGAGCGTTTGTTTGGGAATATAATAATGCAGAGGCATCTTGTTGTTTTCCCGAAGCTGCTAGATTTTCGACATCGTGAATTTGGTCTAATAGTTTTTCCCTGTTATCGGTAAATTCATTCAGAATAGTTTTGTCAGAATCAGTATAAACATAATTTTCATAGAGCTTAATATTATCAGCGATATCCTGGGAAACGCTTTTTCGGTTAGAAATAAGGTTTACTATGGTCAATGAGTCGCTTGTCAGAGTCATCTGGGCTAAATCGCCTTTAACAATTTCTAAATCAGAGGAGATATTCTTTAAATATGCAAGAGGAACTGTTACATGTTCGTACAACAGGTTGCTATCGCTCTCAATATTTTTAAGATGAATAACTCCAACAACTCCTACCACAACCGGAGCAAGGACGAGAATAGAAAAAACAAGAATCAGCTTGTTTTTCATTTTTAGATTATCAAACCAGCTCATAATTATTCCGTTTATTTAATGGAGGCTTAGGCAACCTCGCTTAGAGATTTTGTTTCATTTACCGTTAATATTTTTTCAATATCGATTAGTGTAATAAGTCGGTCCTCAAGTTTTCCAACAGCCATAATAAATTCGGAGTTGATCCCGGTTACTATTTCCGGAGGCGGTTCGGTAATGTTTGTGGGAATCCTTAACACTTCTTTAACAGCATCTACAATAAAGCCGACAGTTTTTTCTTTCACCTCTACGACTACTATCCTGGTGTTTTTATCGAACTCTTTTGGATTTAATCCGAGCTTCGTTCTCAAATCAATGACAGGTATTACCCTTCCACGAAGATTTACTACGCCGCTTACAAACGAAGGCGCATTTGGTACTTTTGTTATTTGAAGCATCCGGTTTATTTCCTGCACAAATAGAATATTAATTGCAAACTCTTCGTTTTCAATCATAAAGCTTACTAATTGCAGTAACTCAGAAGATTCTTTTTTGAATTCCTCCACTCCAGACATATTATACTCCTCGGCTTAAAATTATTTTGCTGATTTCTATTTTTGTTCCCCGGGACTAAATAATTATCGGATTTTTTTTTGATTATTTTAGGGTTGACAGAAGAAATTTTTGCGGAATTCTATTTCATTTTGCTTTTATTTTTAGCATTTTGCTTTTATAATTCAGCAGATATAAAGAAAAATTAAAATATTTCGATTATAAGTTGTTATGAACTGTATTTTTATCGTTTATGAAACGGAATTAACAACATATAAAATTTCTTTTAAGGCATTAAGAAAAAATATATCTTATTCAAAACAATAGAATATTAAATGGGAAAGACAAGAATATTAATAGTTGAAGATGAGCAGAATGTAGCCGAAAGTATTAAAGATATACTCGATGGCTTAGGTTATGAAACTGTTGCAATGGTTAATACCGGTGAAGAAGCCGTTCAGAAAGTAAAGGACGGCGGAACCGACCTGGTATTGATGGATATTGTCTTGAGTAGCGAGATGCTTGGAACTGAAGCCGCAGATTTAATCTGGTCGCAATTCAACATTCCAATAATTTTTCTAACCGGTTATTTAAACAAAAGCCTGCTTGAAAACGCTAAGGTATCCGAGCCGTTTGGATATATACTAAAGCCGTTCAATGAACGTGAGCTTTATGCTGTAATCGAAATCGCCCTTTACAAATTTCAGATTGAGCAAAAAACTTCCCGCCTGAATTCGCTTTTAAAGACTGCCAGAAATATAGGGCAGCTCGTTAATAAAGAAGATAAAACCGACAAACTAATTAAAAAAATCTGCAAGGCTTTCTCCGCATCAGAAGAAATAAAGGGCGCGTGGATAATGTTGATCGATGATCTGAATAACATTCTATCAATTGCCGAAGACGGACTTGGAAAGCATTTTAAGCCGATGGAAGCTCTTTTAAATAAAATAGAATTCCCTTCATGGATACGCAAGCTTCTTATTGAAAAAGATTTTTTAATAACAGAATATTCAAAAAATGCAGTTAAAGATTTACCTTTCCTAAATGAAAACGAAGAATCAATAAGTATGAGGATCGAAGCGAAAAATAAAATTTTTGGGATCTTAAATCTGGTTATTGTAAACCGTAAAATGGAAGAAGAAGAAATATCGCTGCTAAAAAGTATTGTGTCCGACGTTGCCTTTGCGTTAAGCAATCTTGATATCAGGCAAAAAAATAAATTGACTGAAGAAGCTCTTGTTGAATCAGAAATGCGCTACAAACATTTTATTAAGACATCTCTTGATGCTATCGTTATTCATAAAGAAGGAAAAATAATTTTTGCCAACGATACTTGCCTCAGCTTAGTAAAAGCTTCAAATGAAATGGAACTTTTTAATAAAAAAATTTCAGACTTTCTTCTATTTAATACTTCATCTTTTGAAAACAGCGAAGGCGAAAAGAAAGAGCTAAAAATATTTCTTCAGGAGCAGAAGCTGATCCAGCTTGACGGTTCGATAATAGATGTTACTATAAGTTCAAGCCCGATAGTATTCCAAAATGAAAGCTGCGACCAGATTGTTATTCGGGATATAACAGAGCGAAGAAGAATTGAAGAAGAGTTAAAGAACGGGCAGCGGCAGGTAAATATATTGCTCGACAGTTTACCCGGTTATGCATTCTTTAAAGATATTAACTTCAGATATATTATAGCTAATCAAAAATTTTGCGATTCGCTTAATTGTACCAAGCAAGAAATTATCGGCAAAACAGATTACGACCTGGTTTCAAAAGAAGAAGCTGATAAATATCATGCTCACGATCTTAAAGTTCTCAAAGACGGAGAAATGATTTATATAAGCGAAGAGCAAAAGCTCGGTGATGGTACTTTAGCTACTATCGATACAAGAAAAGTTCCGATAAAAGATGAAAATGGAAAAGTTAACGGCTTGATAGGTTTAAGTTTTGACGCCACTGAAAGAAAAGCCTCGGAAGAAGCTATTAAAAGATATTCCAAGGAACTTGAAGAATCTAATGCAAGCAAAGATAAATTCTTTTCAATAATATCTCACGATTTGCGAAGCCCGTTTCAAGGATTGCTGGGGCTTGCAAACATTGTTACAGATGAATTCGATACTTTATCCGAAGACGAGCTGAAAGAATTTTTGTTCAACATAAACAGCTCTGCGAAGAATTTATTTAATCTTATTGAAAACCTGCTCCAGTGGTCGAGAATCCAGCGAGGGAAAATAGAAATAGAACTTACAAAGAATAATTTGTATTCCGAAGTTCATTATAACGTAAATCTTCTTACTCCTTATGCTATGTCAAAAAATATTAATCTGACTTGCGAGGTAGATAAAGACATAGAAGTTTACTCGGACTCAAACGCGTTTAATTCCGTACTGCAAAATCTAATTTCAAACGCAATAAAATTCACAAAGAAGGGCGGCAAAATTAAAATCGCTTCAGAAGTTAAAGAAAAATTTGTCGAACTTACAATTTCAGATACCGGGGTTGGAATTCCTGACGACATAATCCCATTATTATTCAGGATAGACAGCCAGCATTCAACATTAGGCACCGAAAAAGAAAGCGGCACCGGGCTTGGTCTTGTAATCTGTAAGGAGTTAGTAGAAAAACAGGGAGGAAAAATCTGGGTGAAAAGCAAAAAGGATCATGGCACTTCTTTCACCTTTACTCTTCTTAAAGAAAATTAGAATAAAATTTATTTAATATTTTTAGTCACTTCTATTCCGAGCTGCTCCATACGGTACCGCAACTTTGATCTTGAAAGACCAAGAACTTTTGCAGCCTTAACCTGATTGCCGTTGGTAATCTTTAAAGTTTTTTGAATTAACATTTTTAAAACAATATCGATTGCAACGCCCTTTGGCGGGATTTGAAGAATAAATTTATTGTCTTCCTCTTTTCTCTGCTCGGAAGTATTTGTAAGAAAGTGCAGGTGATAATCTTTTAGTTCTTCTTCTTCGATCAGAAGAACAGCGCGCTCAATTACGTTTCTTAATTCGCGGACGTTTCCTTTCCATGAATAAGATTCCAGCATTTCCATCGCTACGGGATCCACGCCGCGAATATTTTTGTTAAACTTAGTTGAAAACTCGGTTAAAAAAGAGTATACCAGAAGCGGAATATCTTCTTTTCTTTCTCTTAAAGGCGGAATTAAAACTCTTGCAACATTAAGCCTGTAAAATAAATCAGTACGAAAATTTCCTCGCTCCACTTCTTCTTCAAGATTACGGTTCGTAGCGGCAATAACCCTAACATCGACAGCAATTTCTTTTTCGCCGCCGAGACGATAAAATTTCTTTTCCTGGAGAACACGAAGTAATTTAACTTGAAGATCCAATGAAAGCTCGCCGATCTCGTCAAGTAAAATCGTTCCGCCGTTTGCAAGCTCAAATTTTCCAAGTTTTGTTTTCTGAGCTGCGCCGGTGAATGCGCCTTTTTCATGCCCGAACAATTCGCTCTCGGCTAATTCTTTAGGAATAGCAGAACAATTAATTTGAATAAACGGTCCTTCTTTACGCGGGCTGCTTTGATGAATATACTTTGCAAAGACTTCTTTGCCGGTACCGCTTTCGCCTTCCAATAAAATTGTTGTGTCAGAGCTTTGTGCAAGCTTTTCGACCGAATTAATTAAACGGCGAATCTTCGTGCTTTTTCCAAAAAAATCTTTATTCAGCTCATCGTTCTTTATTATTTGCTGAAGCTTTTCAACCTCCGCTCTTAATGTTAATCCATCCAACGCTTTTTTAAGAACCAATTGAAGCTGATCTACATCAATTGGCTTTAGCAGAAAATCAAAAGCTCCGGATTTAATTGCGGTAACGGCTATCTTTACGTCGGAATAACCTGTAATCATTATTACAGGTATGTGGTAATATTTTTTCTGAAATTGTTTGAGAAGGTTCAATCCATTGTGTGTAGTCAGATAAATATCCAGCAGAATAATGTCCGGCTGAAATTCTTCAACACGGTCAAGAGCTTCGCCGCCGTCAAGGCAGGTTTCAACCGTATAACCAAGTTTTACAAGTAATTTCTTTAAAGAAATACAAACTAAATTATCATCATCAACAATTAATATCCTAAAGCCCATTTTCCTTCTGCATTAAGTTTGGATTAAATTTAATAAAAAACTTGGTACCGACACCTTGAGTACTTTCAAAATATAAATCAGCCTGATATTCCTGCAGGAGCATTTTGCAAACACTTAAGCCAAGTCCGGTTCCTTTTTCTTTGCTTGTAAAAAAATCTTGAAAGACTTTTTCTTTATCATCTTCGCTTATTCCGCTTCCGTTATCTTCAATTTTCCAGATTACAAAATCACCATCTTCCTTGTAAGTGTTTATTATTATCTTACCGCCGCTTTCACATGACTCAATTGCGTTTGTAATTAAATTCAAAAATACTTGCAGAAGTTTGCTTTTATCATAATGACCGTTCGGAATGCCGTTATCAAGGAAAACTTTTATATCTATATTCTTCTTAAGCGCACTGGGAAGCATAATATTAACGGCGCTGTTCGTAATATCGTTAATAGAACAGTCATTCAAATTGTTCGCGCTTCTTCTTGCAAATGTTAAAACATTATCCATTAGATATTGAATGCGTGCTAAGGCATCCTTACATACTTCAATAGATTCATTGGCTTCGGCGGGAAGTTCGCCTTCTATCATATTAAGATAATCTAAATTTAATTTGATTGCGGAAAGAGGGTTTCTTATTTCATGCAGTAAGCTTGCTGTAAGCTTCCCCATGATTTGAAGTTTGTTGTCCTGGATATTATCTAAAATTTGCGACATGGTCATTCATTAAAAGTGCACTTAGAAATAATTAATTTTTTGCTGCCTTATAATAAAAATTAGAATTATAATTAGCAAACAAACTTTTCCAAAGTATTTTTAATAAAATGAACTATCCCCTTTGATTTTTAATTATTTTTTGACGTCTTTTAAAATTTTATTGGCAACAGTATTTACAACGTCATCAGAGTCATAAAACTTACTGTTGACCTTCTCTTTGATTTCTTCAAGCTTGGGATCCAAACTTTGAGACTTTTGAATATTTTGAGCTTCAGCGGACAATTCTAATTTATCCTTTGGCTGAGATTGTGAATTATTTTTGGCATTCTGTGTGTTTCCCGGTAAATCCTTTGGGAAATACGGCGAGCCGCCTACTGATTTAATTTGCATCTTTCACCTGTAATAATTTACTAACTTCGATTTATTCCTTAAAACCGCTATTTGTTTGCCTACTTCGGCATAATCATTCTTTTTCTTCGTAAATAAATTATCGAAAGTTTCCTGAATTTGTTTAGTGATTTCAAACAAGGTCCCGTTATATTTTTTCAAAACCTCGTTTGGAAACGATTTTCTTAATCTTTCTTTTGTAACATTTACTTCCTCCATCTTCAATTTTGCAGTGTTAAGATGGAGATCAAAATTATCATTATCCACAGACTTTAAAATACTAAGAACATCTTCAAGTAATTGTTTAATATAACTTATTTCCTCTTCTAAACTTTTCATTTTTAGAACAATTGCCCGGTACTATTATAAAGTGATTGCATATTCGTTAATGTTATTAACTGCGCTTGCAGCTGCTGATACTGATTCGTCAAATTATTTGCAGCAGTATTTATTGTATTCTGCGCGGTCGTTATTCTGTCGTTCAGGTAAGTAACATTATTTTGATAAGAATTTTGTGCTGATGCTAAATATCCGCCGGCGCCCAGATATGGTTTAATAAAATTACTTAATGTATTGGCAATTCCGTTGTTGGAGTTAAACAAAGCTTCTACCTGGCTTGGGTTATTTGCTATTGCTTGCTGAAGCTCCGTAGAATTTGAAACGCTCAATCCATTCGTTGGATCAAAAGAAATTCCAATCTGCGTCAGGTATTGAATACTTCCCGCTGATAAACCGCTTACCGACGAATATCCAATCGCTCCCAAGCCGTTTAAGATCGAATAACCGTTTGCGTCCCCCATAAATACACCGCGATTAGTAGTGCCCGGAGTGCTGTTGGATTTTACGTAGGTATACGCAGTATTAAACTTGGTTATAAAGTTTTGTATCTCTGTTTGAATGGAATTTACATCTGTTCCAATGCTGACGTTGACTGTCGTATCGCTCGCCTGCATAACAGAGTTTAAATTATAAGTCACTCCGGAAACTAAATTGCTAATTTTGTTTGAATCATTTTGAAGATTAATTCCATTATAAACATATTTTGCATTCAGCAAATTATTAGCAAGCGTTGTATCCGCGTATACATACCCTGCAGTATTCGGCGACGTTGTCTGATCAAAAACAGGTCTGCTTGATCCTAAATTTAAACCGACCGAACTTAGAGCCGAACTGCCCGTTACATCCGAAATATTCATAATCCTGTAATCAAGCCCAGTCTGAGCTGCGGTAATTGATAACTGCGATTGAGCGGAGGCAGGTGAAAATACAGAGGCGGTTGCAGAACCTGCCGCAGATTTTTCTTCATTAGCGGAAATTCCTAAATCGCCTACAATATTATAGCCAGAGGCGTTAGATATAGAAATATAATTTGAATTATTATTTACCGTTAATTGAAGCATTTCATTTCCAGGTGTATTGGGGTCAGCAATTACTTTTGCCGATACACCCGCTATATTAGAATTAATTTGCGAAGCAATATCATTCATTACCTGATCGTACGTTGTATCGCCGCTGTTCAAATTAATATTTGTTGTAATACCATTAAGGTTAACTGCTATTGCAGCGGCTCCTCCGGTATAAGCGGCAGTAGCTGACTTGGATGCGGATGTAACTACAGCCTGATTTGAATTTATTGCATTGGCAATTTTTTGCATAACGGTTTGATTTGTTTCATTAGAACCAAAGGTTACGTATACATCGCTTTGTGTCTGTCCGCCGTTGCCGTCTCCGGCATTAATAATAAAATGATGTGTCCCGGTAATTGAGTTGGCTGTTGCCGAAGTCATATTTGGAGAAATTACAATATCGTTTTGTGCTAATTGATTTACTCTAAAACTTGCAACTCCTATTGCAGCAGATCCATCCGCAGTTGCAGTCACAAATGTTGAATTGGAAGAAGTTGCTGTTTTATCTGCAAACACTGAAGAACTGTCATTTACTAGCAGATTTGATAATTCTGTATTAAGTGCGCTTAGGTTTGTGCTTAATGTTCCGTATGATGAAATAATATTTTGATAGTTCTGTACCTGCGTTTGCAGCGGAGTTACAGAAATGTCGGTTTGGTTTTGAACATAAGACTGCACTAAAGAAGTTATTGTCGAGGAAGATAAAATTCCGCTCATATTTCTACCTACTTCATCTTAAAAGCATTCAGCCAGGTCTCTCGAAGTTCAGTTAAAATTTTATAAACAATTTGAGTATTCTTTTTTCTCATCTGCTCCTGGCAAAATTCGTATAACCTAAATAAGCCCGTGTTGACTGCTTTGCTTTCCTCAGTATCCCAACGAAGAAAGTTCATTAATTCTTTTATTGCCTTATTCGTTTTTTCAAGATTATTTTTTTGACAGTTAAGGATGGCAAAATCGTAAATTTTGATAATTAATTGCTCAGGTGTTGCTTCCAAAACTTCCTTAACCAAATATTGATTAACTCTATTCGTATTATTCTTAGCTTGGGTCGGGTTGTACATGTTTTATTCCAATAATCCGTTTATATTAAAATCCCTCTCCCGCTGTAACGGAAGAGGGATTGTTGAAGATAATTTGATTATCTAAAGAGCGCCAAAAGGTTTTGCGGAGCTGTGTTAATGTTGTATAACTGTGTAGTTCCGATTTGCTGTTGTATCTGACCTTTTGTTGAATTTAATTGTGCCATTGCCATATCAGCGTCAAACAGCCTGCTTACTGTTGAGTTAGCATTTGTTACTGCTGAAGTCAAATAATCACTCTTAACATTTAACCTCTGAACGTAGTTACCGATCGAACCAAGTGCATTTTGAACTGCATTTTGTAAGTTGGTAACGGTAGAACCTATGCTTGCAACTGTGCTTGAAGAGGCGCCGGTAATTGAAGAAAGATCTAAGGTACTCATTGTACCGAAGTTGATCGTTGTGGTTTCACCTACACCGGTCTGGAAGATAAAGTTAGCGTTGCTAGGTACTGAAGAACCGCTAAGAAGATTAGTGCTGTTGAACTGAGTATTTGAAAAGATCGAGCTGATTTCTGAACCAAGAGCGTTGATATCGTTTGCAAGCGATGTCAGGTTTTTGGTCGGGTCGTTAGAATCCGTAACTTTTCCCTGTATCTGGATCAAAAGATCGTTGACACTTGAAAGAGCGGATTCAGCCGTAGACAATATGTCTTTTGCCGAACCGACGTTGTTCTGAGCAGATTGCATGATTGCAATTTTTCCCTGCAAATCTTTACCAACTCTATAGCCTGATGTATCATCAGCAACTGAATTGATTCTTAACCCGGTAGCAAGCTGTAATTGAGCATTAGCAGTGTTCTGGGTTGTTTTAGCTAACGCATTGTAAGCTAACAATGCATTTACGTTTGTGTTGATTTGAAATGACATAAAATACCTCCGTGTATTTTAAATTGTTTATTCCGGGATTCCATTCCCGGTGTTGTTAATTATTATGAGGATTAAAACCTCAACACCATTATCGGAAGTTGATTTTAAAAGTTTAGCAGTTTATAAATTGATTATGCGGAGATTATGCTTTGCAGTTTTGTTTTGATGAGATTAATTCGTTCTAAAACTTCAGGCACGTCTTTGAATTTTTCTTCGGCATCTTTTAATAATACTTTTATTTTATGAGCTTTATTACTTTTAAGATAGCTTGATATTAAATAAAAGATAGTCGAAGCTTCATAAGGATTTAATAGATAAGATTGTTCTAATATATTTTCGGCTTCGTTTACTTTATTTTGAACCGATAAAATCAATCCGTAAGAATTTAGGAAATTATAATTCGATAAGAACTTCGGATAAAGTGATTTCATTAAATTAAATTTGCATTCGATATTTTGATAGTCCTTCAAAACATTTAGTACAACATTTATGTTACTTTCATCCACCGCAGAGACATATTTTTGTAGATCGTGTTCATTTATACTTTTATTATTAAATAAAGCGAAAAATAAATTTTGCAGTTCAGTAGAATCTTTTATGTAATTAGATCTTTTGATCAAGTCAAAGTAATAATTATAAAGATTTTTATCTCTCGCTTGTACAGATATGCTCAAACCGTGGAATAGTATGCTCCTATCATCTGAAAGAGGAATTTGTGCGGAAAACTTTTTCTGAACCATTAATTTCTTATTTACAGAAAAAGCTTCTTTGCAAAATGTATCTGCTTTAATAACATCATTAACGAGAAGATATATTGAAGATGCAGCAAGCAGTGCTAATGGCTGTTCCCTATCGGCGGCAAGACATTTATTGATCGTTTCAATTGCGAGATTGTAATTTCTTTTTTTCGCGTGATCGACTGCGATATATCTATACGCAGTTGAAATGTAATCGCTCGCAAGCCCAGAATCTTTCAATGCTTCAGAGAAATAATAAACAGCTTTATCTCTTTCTTCCAATATTCCATAAGTTTGTCCTAATTGATACGCATAGTAAGAAGACTTAGTACGATCATATTCTGAAGAAAGTATTTCAAGATTTCTTTTCGCTTTTGCATTCAGTTCGTCTTTTTGAATATTATAGCCAATGTGAATTATTTTAACATCAGCATTTTTGATTCCAATCTTATTCTTCAAAAGAGATGGCTCAATCTGTTCGTGAATTGCGCCTTCAAATCGTAATGCTTTATTGTTTGGAAAAAGTCTTGCGTATGCCATCAAGGCAGCACGATGACCAATTTCATCTATGTTGTCAACTATACAATAATAAGCTTCATCTTTTTTTGCTTTTGTCAGTTTCTTTATCTCCGCTCTAGAATCTGGAGATAATCTTTCGTCTGCATCAAGATAAAGGATCCAATCCCCGGATGAATTCTCAAGCGCATAATTTCTCGCGGCGGAAAAATCGTTTATCCAATTAAATTGAAAAATCTTTGCGCCGAATTTTTGTGCGATCTCAATTGTCCTGTCGGTCGAACCGGTATCAACCAAAACAATTTCATCGGCAACGCCTTGGACAGATTGAAGACAATCATTGAGATACTTTTCCTCGTTCTTTACAATCATGCTTAAAGTAAGCATAAATTACACAAATTCCTTTTGGTAAAATTTTTCTAATCTTTGATTTAGCTCATTATAAACTTTATTAAAGACATAATCCCAGTCATCCGGAATAATTTGGCGAAATATTTTTATTGATGGATACCAGGGCGAAAACTCTTTGTTTAATTGCCATCGCCAGTCAGGATAGAAAGGTAAAAGCAGCCAGACCTCTTTTGCAAGCGCTCCAGCAAGGTGCGCAACCGATGTATCAACTGTTAGGATCAGATTTAAATTTTCTATGGCAGCCGCAGTATCCGACAAATCATTCAGCCGGGCTTCCAGATTGACTATTTCAAATTTTGCCGAAGATATTTCTTTAGTCCTTTCTCCTTTTTGCAGCGAAAACAATTTTACATGATTTATATTAGAAATATTTTCAAACCATTCTAATTGTGTTGAGCGCTTTTTATCAGCTTGATGAAATTGATTTCCTGCCCAGACTATACCGATATTAAAATTTGTTTTAGGAATTATATTTTCCCAGTATCTTACCTTGCTTGTATCTGTTTTAAGATAAGGATACGATGAAGGAATAGTTTCAATTGTGGTTTGGAATAAATTCGGCAAACTTAATAACGGTATTTGTAAATCATACTCGACTTCTGGTTCATCTAAATTTAATCTCGGAATTATTTTATCAATAAATGTCAGACCGGAAAATAATTTAACAAGCAGCGGATCAACTTCAAAGAAGATAAAACATCCGAGTTTTTTCAATCCTTCTAAAAACCTTACGAACTGGATTGCATCGCCAAGTCCCTGCTCGCTATATACATAAATTCTTTTACCGGCAATATGCAAATGATTTAGCCTTGGTTTACAAAAATTTCTATTGACTGATTCATTTCTCAGCAATCTCCATTCATATTCTTTAAATCCATTTAAGTAATCTCCGCTCAGCAGCAATAGAATGGACTTATTCCAATGCGCATTTACATGGCTGTTATCGCACTCAATAGCATGCTCATAGTTCTTTAAAGCAAAATCTAGAAGAAATGTCTTTTCGTAAACTACGCCGAGATTATAATACGCATCTGCAAAGTCATTTTTAATCTCAATAGCTTTTAAATAACAGCTTGCCGACTGATCATAATTTTCCAGTTCACGATATGCATTACCAAGGTTATAATGCGCAAGATAAAGATTAGGATTTACTTCGAGCGCTATTTGATAATAATTTACCGCTTCACTAATATTTCCTAGTTCTTGAAACAACAGCCCTAGGTTGTATGATGCTTCCCAGAAAGACGGCTGAATTTTTAAAGCATACTTATAATTAATTTCAGCTTCATCAAACAAATTCATTTTTTTCTGGATTGTTGCCAGCGAAGAAAAATATTCGGGTTTTGTCGGGTTAATACTACTTAACTGCTGCATGCAACTTTCAGCGGAAGCGTAATCGCAGCTATTATAAGCCTGCTTGGCTCTTTCAAGTAATTGAGAAGTTATTTTGTTTAGACTTTTTTTTTCGACGATATTATCAGCCATAAAATTTTTCAGGAATATTTAATATCAGAAATTTTCTTCAGAAGATTTTCTGCGGTGGCAGACCACGTATAACTTTTCATATCTTGAGCCGCACTTCGACCAATCATCTTAATTTCTTCGCGGTTAAAATATGCGTATTCCAGCTTTGAGATAACTTCATCAAAATCAGGTTCTTCCCAATCGCTAATTAATTTTTTGTCATTATCGTATACTTTAAATTCATTCATGTCGCTCAACAATATTGAATTGCCAGGCGTAAGAATATCTCTTTGACCGGTATTAAAAGATGCTATCGCGGGCTTTCCACAAGCCATATATTCCATCAACACTAAATTTGTCCCGCCTTCACACCGGTTAGGAAATAAGCCAACATCTGTTTGAGAATAAATGCCGGCAAGCTCCGTATTTTGAACGAGAGGCAAAGTAATTACTCGGTTAAGGTCTAAGCCGTTAACCCTATAAATGCTGCTCATTACCTCCGTCCAGTTTTTGCCTTGATAGATATAACGTATATGCTTTGATAATTTCATTGACTCCATTGTGTATTCCCATCCGTTATACCAGGCGTTAAGCAGAACGACATCTTTATATTTTTGTTGAAGAACTTTTACTGCTCTTAAAACAATATCCTGACCTTTGCGAAGTTCGAATTTGCCGCCTGAGAAAATCACAAAAAGATCGCTGCTGGTTTTTTCATTGCGCAGGTAAAAAATTTCTGGATCGATTCCCTGCAAAAGCACATCACAATTTTTTATACCGCTGTCGTACATTTTTTCAAGACACCAGGAAGAGCCGGCAAAGATCAAATCATATTTTTTTGAATTCTGTATCGAAGTGTTTGTCAACTCATTTTCAAAAAATGTATATCCAAAATTCTTTTGCCCGGATATGTCGAACATTCTATTAAAGTTTAGGTCGGAAATAGTATGAAGTATTTTTCCGTCTATAAATTTTTGTGATAATAAATCCTTGTTGCCGTTAATATCAATGACATTAATTTTCTTAGCCAATTCTCTTTTAATATAGTTGCTGCAAACTGCCCATCCGAAGTTTGCTCCGTTTGTCATTGCCAGGTACAAACTTTCATCCGTCTGATTTTTCTTCTTTGCAAACGGGGCGGTTTGGAAAGCCTTAATAGTATTATTTTTTTTATTTTCAATTGCTAAACTCAAATCATTATTAATTTTTTCAATTACACTAACCCAATCATAAGGTCTTGTTTGTCTATAAAGTTTAATTGAAGGATACCAGGGCGTATCATCTCTGTCAAGCATCCAGCGCCAATCCGGCGAGATAGAAATCAGCAGCCAGGTTTCTTTCCCAAGCGCGCCCGAGAGATGCGCAACAGAAGTATCGACAGTAATTAGTAAGTCAAGATTTAAGATAGCTCCGGCGGCATCTTTTAAACCTTCGTTATAATTTTTTAAGTCAACAATTTTGTCTCTGTAATTTGATATTTGTTCCAGAGCCGGTCCAAGCTGTAGGCTAAATATTTCAACATCCTCTCTGTCAATAATCGGTTTAAATTTTTCCAGCGGACATGACCTTTCTTTGTCTCCTTTATGTTTTGGATTGCCAGCCCAAACAAGCCCGATCTTAAATTTTGTATTATGGTTAATTATTTTCTCCCACTTTGAAGTAATTTCATTTTCGATTTTTATGTATGGGATTTTGCACGGTACCGAGTTTACTTCTGTTGAAAAGTAAAATGGCAGACTCAGTATCGGAATATGATAATCATAATCAACATCATCCTCGCTGACATTACTTGTATCAATCCGCTTATCATAAACTGGTAAATCTTTGAACAGCTTAAAGAGATATTCGGCGCACTCAAATATTACGAATGCGCCTTTCTCTTTTAACATTGGTAAATATCTAACGAACTGTATCAAATCGCCAAGCCCTTGCTCTGAATACACCAGAATTTTTTTCCCAAGAATGTTTTGATTAGTCAATCTGGGCTTCTTTAAAGTTCTCACAGGAAATTCAGGTCTCTTAATGCGCCATTCATATTCTTCCCATCCGGTTTTAAAATTACCCAAGAGCAATAAGCAGTGAGCGCGTCCATAATGCAGTTCTATACTTTCCGGCTTAATTTTTAAAGCATCTTCAAAAAATTCCAGTGCGTCTTTAACATTGCCTCCTTTTAATTTTAAATATCCCATCTCGGTAAACGCCAGCTCTTTTTCATCGTCATTAAGCGGAAGTTCATTATATATTTTTTTAGCCTCGGAAATTTTATTTAGCTTAGATAATATATATGCCGATCTAATTGCGGCTGGAACTGAATCGGGAATGAAATATAAATATTTTTGATAGCAGCTTAGAGCCTGTGCGTACTTGCCTTGCTCTTCATAACAATATCCGAGATTAAAATATATTTCCGGCTCCTCTTTATGAAGCGGAATTAAGTCGTTAAAAATCTTTTCAGCCTTTTCAAAGGACTTAAGCTTAGTCGCAATTACTCCGAGATTCAATATTGCAAACAGATGATTAGGCTTGGCTTGAAGAACCTTATTAAACGCCTGATAAGCAGATTCATAATAGTCCATCTTTAAGAAGCAAAGTCCCAGATTATATTGATAGTCATACTCACCGCTTAATTGCGTCGCTGCGTAGTAATTCTTGACTGCCTCATTAAAATTTCTCGACTTGAAATAATAATTGCCGAGATTGTTCTGCGCTTTTGCGTTCGACGGATTTTCTTCGACTAATTCTTTTAGAATCTTTTCAGCTTTATCGTAAATTCCCTGTTCCACATAAATCAAAGCCAGATTATTTTTCGCATCAAAATGCCCGGGCATAAACTCTAAAGCTTTTTGATATTGGCACTCAGCTTCGTCATACTTATTTAATTTTTGATAGCATAGACCTAGATTATAATGTGCATCAATGTGAGTGTCGCATATTTTAATTACCTGCTCGAAATATTTTGAAGCGGCTTCGTATTCATTCAAATTTAATTTTATAATCCCCAGGAAATTTAGTACGTCGTAGTCAAGCTGATTTAAACGGATTAAATCTTCCAGAATATTTTCGGCGTAAGAAAATTTTCTTTGGTTGAAATAAGCAACTGCTTCTTCATACAGGTCGGGCATAATAGTAACCGCAGCTTAATTATTAAAAGATATTGAATAATGATCTGCAGGAAGCTGTAAAAGAGCATTTACTTTTTGAAGCCCGCCTTTAGCAAATAAATTGTTGCTGTCGTTCTTCAAGCTCCACTCAAACATTGTTTTAGCTTTTTCATCTTCGCTTTGAAGATAAAAAACCTCGCCGAGCCCTGCGCATGCTTGAGATGATTCGGGATTTAGATTAAGAGCGGTTTCAAATGAACTTCTTGCATCGCCGGTTTGATTTAGTCCGAGATAAATAAATCCCTTCAAGTTTTCGTAAGCTGATATAACATCGTTGCTGCCGTCTTCGCTGTATTGCGAATAGAAAAGCTGCTGATTGTCGTTAAGTGCCTGGAGAGCTTGGGTAAATTTTTTCATGTCAAAAATTTCATATATAGCGCTCAAAATTTTCAGAAGAATTTCACGAATGTTTTCTTCTTCGTTTTTCGCCGGATATGTTTTGCCTTCGTGAGTATTATTGTTGGTCAGCATAATATTTTCCTTTCTTAGTACTGATTATTTAAAACTTAGAATTCCGTCTTCTTTTGTTTTCTCGATCTTCAATTCTTGATCATACTGCCCGTAAATATCTTTTATTTTGTTATTAGATTTAACAACACCGTTTAAAGCTATCTTATTATTCGGATCAATTTTTATTGCACGCTCAAAATAAATTAAGGCTTGTTTATAATCTCCCGCGGCATAGTAAACCTCTCCTAATCCGGCATAAGCATTTGTAGAATTTTTGTTTTCTAGCAATGCGTTCTCAAATTGTTTTTTTGCTTCGTTGAATTTTGTGGATTTAAATTCAGCTATAGCTAATATCAAATAAAAATTTTCGAGATACGCATGATCAATAATTGAATTGTTGGTTCTAACCTGAGTTAAAATATTCGCGGACTCCTTAATTATATCCCCATAAGAATTATCATTCGACCGGCGTATAAATTCTGCAATTGATGCTTGAATAAATAATCCGTTTTCTCTTTTCTCCAACAAATCCATTGCCATCTTAAAATATTGCTCGCCATCGTTAGCGTTCTTGACCGGTGCTAATTTATTTTTGATCCTTATGATCTCATTAAAATCAGGTATATATTTTATAAAGTATTCATGCTGCACTTTAGTGTTTTCATCATCCGTCAGCGATTTGTTTTTATGCTCTGCACTTTCAGGCGAATAAAAATATAAACCAAGATTTTCATTTAAGTGCAAAAATTTTGCTGTACGGCTTATTCTAAGCCAAAACTCATAATCGCCCACAATGCGGAGTTCTTCATTAAAATACCCGTATCTTTCATGCATGCTTTTTTTCCACATGGGCTGTGGTCCGAGAAAGCAGCCGAACAAAATTATATCCCTATCAAAAGAAGCCCAGCGTGTCACTGTCTTTGGAGTTTTTGAATTCCAATTGTCATTCGGTTTTGTTGTTAAATACGAATCAGCATACACTACATCTATTTCAGAGTTTTCAGCGAATGCTGCCGCCATAATTTCCAGAGCATCATGTCTATGCCTGTCATCAGTATTAGCATTAGTAATTAGATTTCCGCGGCAGGCTTTAATACCAATATTCCAGGCGCTATAAATTGTCTGCCTATTTTCCGTTTCGATATAGTTTATGTTGGAATATCTTTTCTGAAACTCCGCTACAATATTTTTTTCATTTTGCTCGGAACCTGTATTTACAACAACAATTTCGAGCTGCCCTTTTTTAAATAAAGTTTGGTTTATTAAATCTTCCAAACAGCCTCGTATAAATTTTTCAGAATTATACGTCGAAACAATTGCTGAAACTTTAAGTTTAGTACTTTTATCCTTTATCGAATCTAATAATTCTTTAGCTTCTGTATAATTAGGTTTAGCTTTTAATACTTCAGGTAGTACTTTTAAAGCAAAAGAATAATTTTTAATATTTACTGCCATAAGAGAGGCAAGGTACCCCGTTCTCCAATGTGACATACCCAGTTTAAAAGCTACAACATAATAATTAAAAGCTTCTTCCCATCTATTTTTATTTTGACAATATAGCCCCATGAAGAAAAATCTATACGCTTCTTGAGGATTCTGCATAATATTTTCTAAGGTAATACTTTCAAACACCTCTGAGTCTAAGGATAAAAATTCATTTTCAGCATTTATGAATTTAGATAAATCAGCTTTTGGCCCTAAGAAAAATTGCTCTCCAAGCGTTTTATATGCATTCATTAATCTTGGTGTTGACCATATTTTATATATTAGCTTGTTGACATTATCTAAGTGAACGATTTCATGATCAGTCAAGCCATTATGTGTTTTCAAAATTTCTTTTATCTTAGCTAATAAAAGATTAGCACTTGTCTTCCAAGAAAATCTTTTAGCATTTATTATCCCTTTTTCTATAAGCGGGTCTCTAACTGATTTAGATCGAACTCTTATTAATATATCTTTCATCGCAGGAACATCATCCTCATTAACATAATAAGCAGCATTTCCAGCAACTTCAGGTATTGAAGAATTCTTACATGTTATAACAGGGCATCCGGATTTCATTGCTTCCAAAATCGGCAATCCAAAACCTTCGTACTTTGATGGATAAACCATTGAAATTGCCCCACTTAATGCCACAGATAATTCCTGGTCTGATAAATAAAATATACTATATTTAATTCCTTTAAAAAATGGTTTAAACTCATCTTCCAGCTTCGGATTTCCACCTGTCAATACAATTTCAAATTTATTCTTATCCTTTAAAAGTGCAGCAGCCTTAAAAAATAAGATAAAATTTTTATAGCCGGTTCGATTCCCGCATAAAATATAATAAGGCTTTATAATGTTATACTTCTTTTTAAATGCAGTTATTTCTTTTTCGCTATGTAATTTGAAATTATCGCTAACTGCGTTATTTATTATTGATATGTTTTTATTTGCTTTATCAGGATAATTTTTAACGAAATCATTTTTTGTCGAAACGGAAATAGAAAAATATTCTGAAGCTCTATTTATGGAATTAATTTTACTAATCCATTCCGGATTTGATAAATCCATACCTGTTATTTCCGGGATAAAATCATGAAGCATCATTAAATATCTTGTTTCGGTGGTATATGTATAGTATGTTGAAATAAACAGGTCGGCTTTCTCCTCATTGCAAATGTCTTCCAAATATTTGGCATCGGCATTAGGATAATATTTATTATAAAAGTTTATTACTCTTTTTTCTATTCCTTCAATGTAAGGCGAAGTATTTTCTCTGTCTAAGAGTAAAATATTTTTCCTAAATTCCGTCTTCCCGATTTCTGACAAAAGCGATAGCCATACACGGCTTATTCCAACTGGTCTGTTTTGCTGTATCTGGAATATCACGCCATCAATAATAATTTTATTTCCTTTTATATTACTTGTAATTGAAGTTTTTACACTATCATTGTTTTTTGCAGAAACTATGCTTTGTAGTTCCTTGAGTATTGCAAATAGATGCTTATCCAGTGTAAAATTTTCCTTCACATAATCACTGCCTTTTTGGGATATTCTTACTAATAAATTATTATCATTTTGTAATAAATCTATAGCGTCTCTAAGGCTCTCCTGGTCGTTGTAATATATTAAATGTTCCTTATCTTCAAATAGATCATCAATCTTTTTAATATTAGTTCGATTTGTAATTAGAGCATTTCCACAAGCCAAAGCTTCATAAACTCTAGTCGGATGATTTGAAAATATAGACGGCAAATTAATGGCTATTTTATATTTATTATAATCTGAGGCAATTTCCTCGACATTTACAGGTTTGTCAGTATAAGGTATTAAATCAATTAAATGATTTTCGAACAAATACTTTAGTAATTTCCTTCGTTCTTCATAAGTTGCATCTGTGTAAAATGGGTTGTACTTCCCTCTAAAAAACGGTTTATGAATTCTATTTCCAAAATTTACTTTGGGATAAAATACCGAATCATCCACTCCAAATGGCTGCCATATTGAAGGAAGTTTTATACTTTCAATAAAATCCTTATCGGAAAAATCCGTATATACAATTAGATCGGCAATTTCAGCTGCTGATTGGAATGCTAATTTCATTTCATCTGTATTAAACAACCTACAATTATTAGCTAAAGACTCCTGAACGTATAAAACCTTTTTTGCATTGGAATTAAGAAACAATTCTTTCCAATAACCATTTTTATGTAAAGCTTGAGAATGCCAGTCAAACCCTGCAAGAAATAAAATATCGCTGCTATTCTCTTTTAAATATTTCTCAAGACCATCATCGTATTGAAGATTAGAATCGTTCCAATTTGCTTTAGGAGCAAAAGTTTTATTATGAACGCCAATTTTTTTAGCAGCGTTTTCCCATCCTTTTCCAACTCCCCATGCATGTTCTCCTGTTACCTGTAGAACAATATCTAATTTTGGATTACTGCCATTTGACTTTAATATATTTATCGATGATATATTTGAGCTCTTATTATCTTTAATATTATTATTGTTTTTCTGCGAAGAATAAATTTTTCCGTTCCCTTTTCTCGGTATGCACTCATCCATATTAAGCATTTGCTGCATAGTTTGATAAAACTGCATTTTTACTTTGTTGGAAAAATCACTTATATCTAGCCCAAAATGATCTATGACTTCCTTTTCCTGCAGAACATTAAAAAATTCCACAAGTAATCCCGGAGTTATCTGCAAGTTGGAATATTTGTTTATTATTCCCCACTGCTCAACCCAGCGCTTTAAGCCGCCGGTTTTTGTTTTAATTTCATCATACCATCTATAAGCCGAAAGCTCTTCATTAACAGTTAAAACACCAAACTTACTGGCAACCCTAAACCAGTATTCCAGGTCCATTGCATAGTGCAGCGACTCGTCAAGATAACCTACTTCATTGATTGCTTTTGCATTTATAAAAGTTGAGGGCTGTAGTATGTAATTAGATCCCTTTAAAAGCGTATCATAATCGAATATAATATTATGCGAATACCTTCTAATCCGATTTCCTTTTTTATCCGCAACAGCTCCGTTACCGATATAAAGCCCGGCTTTAGGATCAGACGAATACATCTCAGCAATTAGATTTAAAGCTCCCGGATAATAAAAATCATCTGAATTCAGCCATGCTATTATGTCCCCGGTAGCAATTTTAAAACCTTTGTTTATTGCAGCAGTCTGCCCGTTATCTTTTTCGCTTACCCAATAAGTAAGATGTGACTCATACTTTTTAATTATTTTAACACTTTTATCAGTAGAGCCGCCGTCAATAATTATATATTCAAGATTTGGGTAGTTTTGTTCGATAATACTTTTTATCGTATCTTCTAAAAATTCTCCTTGATTATATGAAGGGGTAATAATACTTATTTTGGGAAGTGTTGAATTCATATCAATAAATTATTTTGTTATAAGTGCAACAAATTTTAAATAGCATGTGGAATGAACATCTTTTTGATTTACAACTCTATACAGCCGTATGCTCATGTCTCCAAGTCTGTTAATTATTCTTTTAGAAAAGCTATCTACATCATAGAATCTTCCATGTCGGTTATTCCAGCCTTTTATTCCGCATACTTTTGCTTCAGAATCAAATACTACATTCTGTTCTACCGCAACTTCAGGCTCGGTTATTATACAATATTCTTCAGCCATATAAAGTGGAAGTATGCAAACACTGCCGCCTTTTTTCAGCACCCTATTAACTTCTTTAATAAACCGGATGTCTGCATCTCCTTCAAAGTGTTCTAACGAACAATGCAGCGCCATCTTGCTTGCAAACTCGGCGGGCAAAGGCATATTTGCTGCGTCGCCTCCGATTGTATTGCCGTTTAGCCCTGCGGGATAATTTAGATCCTGTCTATACGTATTCACACCGTATAGTTTGCCGTATATCTCAGGAACGGGACTACCTTCACTTGCTATGTCTATATAAATGTCATTTTTGTTCATGTTTAACAGCTTTGCTGCAACGTAGTGTTCAAGCGATTTTTCATATATGTTGAATGAATAATAGCTGCTGTAAGTTTTACTATATCCTGCTTTTTCAAAATAATTTTTATAATCATCTATATCCACGACAAAGTCTATTACTTCCAGTCCTTTGGAATTAAATGTTTGAGTAATTTTTTCATCATTCAATCCGGGATAGCCTATTTGCTTCGGAAATCTCAATCTTCCAAAATATTCTTTAAAGGAACTTGCCGCATCAATAGGAACTGTGGCCGATTTAATATTTTCTTTTAAATAACGGTAATTATCGTATGCTACTATATTTTCAGGCTCAATATTAAAAATCGAATTAAGAGTCTCTACCGCCGATTCGATTTTATTTTCGAGTATATCAACCACGGCCAGATTATTAAGTATCTCTACATTTTCTTTTCCCAGAGTTAACGTTTGGGAAAGTAAATTACGCGCAGATAAATAATCTTTATTCTTAATTAAAGACTCGGATAAATTTATTGCGTCTTTAACTAACATTCTATCATTTTTGTTCTGTTCAGAGCAGTTATTGTTTTTTTTTGTTTCCGATTGATTTACTAAACAAAGAGATGTATTCGATTCTATCCCGCCTTTTCTATTTACATAATAGACTTCAACTTCATTAAGATTTACAAAATTCGATACAATTTTCTCTTCTTCGGATCGAACAATGGACTCAACAAATATCCTAGACTTACTAGAATTTTTATTTATGGTTTCGAATAAGGTTAATCCGATAAGTTCGGCTGAAATATTTTTTATACAGCGGGCTTCATTGAATTTGCAGTACCAGTTACATCCAAAACAATCCATCGGGTTTACGATCAGCGATGTAAGGTTAGAGTAAGGCATAAACCTGCCGAAATGTCCTCCCCCTATAACTATAACGTTCGGGATTCCCACTGCACATGCTAAATGAGCTAAACCGGTTTCCGCACCGACGGCAACAGTACAGCGTCTTAAAATTGCAGCAGATTGTTTAATGGAAGTTTTACCTGACAAATCATATACAGGAACAGTAATGTCACATATGTTAATGCTGTTAGCTTGTGCATCGGCAGATGAGCCAAGTACAATAACGGAAAATCCATTTGCAACACAAAAATCATTAATCCCTTTGCCGTATTTATCGTACATTCTTAGACTATGTTGTGCCCCGGCAAATAAAGCAATAGTTGATTCCTTTTTAAGATTTAATTTTGCAAACAATTCATTTGCAAATAATTCATCTTCCTGATTAAACCATATGGAAGGTTCATTATTTTCCTCATTAATGTCCAACCCCTTTAAGAAGTCAGAATGCCTTTTAAGCTCTGATTTATAATAACCATCGCTTTTTATTAGCTTATTATATAGGCTGTTATATTTTTGAAGTTCTTCTTTCGGCATGTTGGAAGATGAGCCATCTAAAGCAATTTTTTCAACAGCAGGGGCTTCAGAAGCGAATAATTCGGAAACAACGGTTCTCGAATAAATCGAATTTAGTAGGAGATCATATTTTTTTGATCTTAAATCATCGATAATTTTTATCTTATAATTTAAATCATCAAAAAGAAGTCTTTCATCAAACGAAAGTATCTTACTAACAAAAGGTACAGCTTCATAAAGTTCCGCAATATGATTTTGGCAGATTACATCTATCTCAGCTTTAGGGTATGCGTTGTGGATCTTTTCTAGAGTAGTCAATGCTATTAAATTATCGCCTATTGAATCGGTTCTTACAAATAGTATTTGCTTGGTTATTGTTTTATTTTGGTTCTGTTGTTCTACAGCCGGAGAAAACTTTGCAATACAAAATCCAAATTTTTCCTTCGAAGATATTATTATCTGAAAACGTGAATCATTTTGCATGTAAATAAAACTTTTATGATGCTTAATATGGTATATATCGTCTAGAGCTATTATACAATCTTTCTTCAAACGATCGATAACATATTTAAACTCTTCAAAACCTATATGCCCAGCACTGTCTAATAGAATAAAGTCTGGAGAATATTCAAACTGCCATAAGCATTTATCCAGTAAATCGTCATCTATATCATTGAAATTTGTTTCGTTAAAATATTTTTCCGGTCTATTTGCTTCATGGTGATCAACAAAAATATTTTCATACTCAACATTATCAACGGTATGATTTTTTATTTGATGAATCGACGGAAGTAAATTTCTTGGCATGGATAAGCCATTTAATAACGTTACATATTTTTCTAATCCTGCTTCCGCTATATTTTTCTTTGCTTCATTAAAATTCAGTGGATTAACTTCAATTGAGAAAAATTTAAAGTCATCATAACCCATTTTCTTAATAGTGGAAGCTATAATACTTGTAGTACCAGTCCCTAAATAAGTTCCGGTTTCGATAATTTTCTTTGGTCTATAATTCTGAAAAATATTTTCTATACTTGTTGCAAACTCTGATTCAGTGTTTATTTCTGTAAGGTCCAGTTGTGCGGAGTAATCTTCTGCGACTTTTAATTTTTCATTATTTATATTTTTTACGGCTGAAATCTTCGAAAGTTCATTAAGATTTCTTTGTGGATTCAAATTATTTGGATCTAGCTGAACTGCTTTTTCAAATAAGGTCTTTGCAGATGGAAAATCAGCCTTTAAGAAAAATACTCCTCCTAACTGATTAAAGCCCTCGGAAGAATCCGGATTTAGTCCCAAATAAGTCAGACATAACTTTTCGGCTTCTAAAATATTTCCCTTACTGAGCAACTCGTCTGTTATACTAATAAATTCTGCTTCAGTAAGATTTTGAATATTGGAAATATCCTGGTTATCTCGAATTATTTCTCCCTCAAAATCACCGAAAGAATTACTCGCAGTTGCTTGAGAAGAAACTTCTTCTATGTTATTATTATTACTAAATACACTGCTTGCATATCCGATAGAAGAGTTGTTATTTATTACAGAGTAGTTACCGGAACCGTACGCTGAATCGTAACAAAGCGCAGGTTCAGTATCGACATTTGAAATTACAGATAAGTTTTTATTCTCATTTAATATTGTGAGTCTCTGCTTAATAGTTGCAAAGTTTTTCTCATCTTCATAAGAAGGAATTATTTTATTTTTTACATATTTAGTTCTGCAAACTTCCTCTAAATCCAAATCTATGTTAATTGCGTATGTCGGGATTGACTGGGCGGAACATAAACCGCGTCTATACAACTCCATTGCAAAAGGCCAATCGGCACCGAGTTCCCTGTCAGGTTTTTCACAATAAAGCTCCCAACTTTTTGCAACATCAACACCGAATGTTTCGTTATAAAACTTGTCAATCTTTTTAGCTGAAGTGTTCCCGTAATTTTGCAGTATAATTTCAGCCGCTTCGCGCGTAAATAATACTATTCCTGCTCCCATATTCCAGTTCAAAGAATAACCAAAACGGTTAACAAGTATTCTGCTTTCCGCCGATCTTACAGTTGCCGCTCCGCAGTTTAACCCTTCATTTTCGCAAAGCTGAAACAACTTCTCCAGCTCCGGAAACCAATCCGCGCTAAATTCTATATCATTCTCAATCAGACCGCAATAATCATAACCTAAATCTAGTGCCCGCTTTAATCCAAATCTTATTGCATTATCAGGTCCGCCTGTTATATTTTTATTTATCTCAACAAATCGGGTATTTGTTAACTCAATTTGAGATGGTAAATTTTTACCCTCTTCAGTTATACTGCCATCAACCCATATTAAGTCAAAGCCCGAACATAGATCAATGCTTTTCAAAGATCGTCTTGAAAATTCAACTCTGTCTTTACTGCTGAAAGCAAATGCTATTCTAGGATTTGATTGGTTCATTAAAACTCCGATACACTTTTATAATCATTTTGATTGATTAATTAAATTCATTTAGCCATAGATTTAGTAACTTTAATTCTTTTGCCTCTACAATAGAATGCTTATGCAGCTCTTCATAAGCTAAAAATAAATTATCCTTCATTGATAATTCTTTATTGATTTTATTTTTTACAAGATCAACTACCTTTTCAGAAAATAAATACACCGGCACTTCGGACTCAAAATCTTTTAGATAATCATGTTGGTTTCTATTTTGGAATACAGTTGCTTTCGTAAAACCGACTTTGTATCCGTATAACCACATAATCGGCTGGGCTATTAATCCTCTAAGAATATCTGTGAACCTAAAGCTGACATAAGCCGGTAAATACAAAAGTGGAAATAATTCTTTTCGTACAGCTGTATTTTGAGAGTTGAACGGGCATATTGTCCCAGTATTCAAAACTATCGGGGCACGATCATTAAAGTAACACGGTTCATTATTTGTCAATCTATATATTGCATCAACATCCGGATCCATATCCGCTAAACCCTGCCAAACACCAATGGAACTCATTTTAATTTCAAATTGACATGTTTGAAAACTATCAGCGCCTTTATTGATTTTGTTAAGTGGAAAACCTCTAGGCCAAATTTTTTTGCTGGAAAAAATTTTGTAAACGTTGAAATAATCCTCCCCATTATTTGTTGATTCAAAATAACCTTCAAACTCTGGAAAGCTCCAATCTGATTTTGGTATGTTATCATCGTCGGTATCAATAATAACCTCGGCATCTGCTTTAATAGCACTTAAATAACCCAGCATTTTTCTTGAATAATGGTTATAAGGTAATTCTGACGTAATTGGTAACTTGCTCTTAAATTGATCGTCAACCGAGATATAATGACAATTACTTAGCTCCCAGTTGGTCGGAGTTTTTTTATCGGCAACTACTATCAAATTACAGTCATCAATTTCGGAAAATTTTCTCACTGCCTCCGTTGGATGCGCTATCGTTGTTATAATTATATATTTATTTTTCAGGCCTATCAATTCTATTTTATATTGTGTTTTTATGTTTCGCTAAAAAAACTTCTATTAACTTTTTTGTTTTACCTTATTCACATTTTCTTAAAAGATTATTTTGGCTAAGTAAGTCTAAAAACTATACCAGTTTTAATTTTATTCATTTTAAGTTAATTCCCGGGATAAGAATGGTTTGTAATCTCACCTTGGCTAATTTTAGCCAATTTCCAATTTTGTTTCAATTAAGAATAAATATTAAAAAAAATTCTAGTCGAAACGTAAAAATCAAAATGTATTTGGAAAATTATTCGACACGAAAAAAGAATCTAAGATAGAGTTCCTAGTAACTTGAAATGCAAAGTAAGAAAGTTTAAACGCTGTTAAAGAAACTTTAATTGCAATTCATGATTCTTTAAAGAAAATTAAAGAAACTCAGAACACGATATAAGAAACTTGGAATGCGATGTAAGAAACTCTATACGCTGTTTAAGAAACACAAATTGCGATGCAAGATTCTTAGAAGACAATTAAAGAAACTCAAATCGAGATGTAAGATTTTTTGAAGACGATCAAAGAAACGTTTCTTTTGTCGTATCAAATCGTTAGCCGTCCTATATCTTTAATCTAAGTCTAATTCGGTATTGCTAATTAAAGCCAAAACAGGTTCAATTTTAAAGTTTTGTTTCCAAATTTTTGAAACAACCGGCCAAAAAGCAAGATAATATGGATTTGAGTCTGAACTAAGAATGACTTTATCAATTTTCATTTATTCTTTATAATCCTTAATAAATTTCCAATATTCATGATGACGCAAATTCCGCTCATCGAAAACATCTCCTACAAATTCATAATCATTTCTTTTGGTAGGGAAAGAATGTATTTGCGCACCGTAAGAAATATTAAATTCAGAATGTTCAAAACAATTGCCTTGAACAAGCGGATATACAACTTGCCCTAGAAAATCTTGGTCAATTCCTTTTCTGTCATATCTTCCCCATTGCTTAATCAAATGCTTAAGCCCGATTTCTTTCATTATTCCGTTTCTGCTACCCCACATTCCGCCTAGAATCGGAAATTGATGATTGGGGTGGTCTCTCATGATATGGAAATCTTTGTCTGAACTGAGCCACTCAATGATTGCCGCTATTTCTCTATCTGAAAACCTTGAATCACAATCTCTTGAAAGACAAATATTAACTTCAGGGTCAACCGAAGCTAAAAATCTCCAGAACATTCCATCATAATCGTTAATTTTTTCTACGAGAATTATTTCAGAATTTGGAGCAATAAGCGATTCTATTAATTCCTTATTACAATTCTTATCAACGTAAAACCTACATTTCCAACCGCGGAAATAGTTAACCGCAAGCTTTATATTCTCTTTAGCTCCAAACCAGTACATAGGTTCATTACCCCAAAGAGAAAATGATATTACATTTTTCATTTTTAAAAATTTTTCTTAATACAAAATTCCTATTTGAAATTCTTAAATAGAAATTTTGAAATGACTAGATAATTTTATTTGTATATTGCGCTAATTTCATACCATATCTGTAAGCTAAAAATTTTATAACATATTACTAAAGAAATTGATATTTATTTACATTTGGCTAATTTTAGCCAATTTCTATTCATATAAAATCTTGGGTTATTGGAACCTCTGATTATACTCTGATTGGCTTCTAATTATACTCTGATTGGCTTCTGATTATACTCTGATTGGCTTCTAATTATACTCCTATTGTACTCTTGCCGGAAAGACGTTTTGTAAAAAAGCTTGCCCTTTTTAATAGAATTAAAAGATTATAAGTAACTATAGTTTCGCAATATCTTACGATGGGAGTTGTCAAAACCTAATCAAAAGATATTTTTGAGTTAACTTTAATTTATAATTACGCGTTTTCAAGCAAGATTTTCAGCGTTCATATAAATTTGAGAGAGTTTCAAAGAAAGACAATATCGAATATCAAAATGCTTTTTGCATAACTTAAGTTAGTAACCAATTTAGTTTTGTCCAAGTCTAATCTATAAAACAAAGTAGGAACTATTATGAAAAAGTATATTCTTAAAAACAGTTTGATCCTCATTCTTTTTGCAGCGCTGACATTTAATTTATCAGCCTGCGGAACTTATCATGAATTTGGAGATGGATCCTTAAAGACACTTCAAGAAAAAACTTTCAATACATCTCCGGGAAAGAATTTTGTTCTTAAAGCAAGCTCGGGCGACGTTGTTGTCACTACGTCGGATGCACCAGAAGTTTATATTAAAATTCTCGGAAACGAACGAGCATCGCAAAAAATGAAATTCGATTATGATGTCTCGGATAATGGTGTTAGTATTAGAGCAGAAAAAAAAGACGGATGGAATTTTTTCAACTTCGGCGAAAATATAAACCTAAGATTTGAAGTAAGGCTTCCTTCAAATTATAATGCTAAGATTTCAAGCAGCGGCGGAGATATTTTGATCAGCAATATAAACGGGAAAATAGATTTGCACTCCTCAGGCGGCGATGTTTCTTCAAAATATATTCAGGGCGCTTTAACCGTCTCTACTTCAGGTGGAGATATAAAATGCGAAAGTGTTAATGGTCCGATTAAGCTTGAAACTTCGGGCGGCGATGTTGTCTGCAATAATTTCGACGGCGATTTAGATGCGTCTACATCCGGCGGAGATATTTCCCTTAAAGGTAAAGATTCAAAAATATATGCGACAACTTCCGGCGGAGAAATTGACTTAAATTATTCCGGCGCAAATAAAGGCATTAACCTTTCTTCATCGGGCGGAAGCATTAAACTAAGCCTGCCTTCTGATTTTAATGCCACCGCAAAAATGTATTCAACCGGCGGAGATATAAATTGCGCTTTCGGCGGCAATAATGCTACTTCTATTTCTTCATCAAAGTTTGAAGCCGATATTAACAACGGCGGCGAACCGCTTATCGTTAAAACTTCCGGCGGGGATATTGATGTAGTGAAGAATTAAAAAATGACTCTTGTAATATTCTTTGTTCTTCTTTAGTTTTATTTTATAGATTTTAAAAAAAAGATGCACGGCTTAATAAATCATTTTATCAGCGACGATGAGATGCTCCGCATTTCAAACAAGATTAAAGAAGTTGAAAAGACAACTGCCGGAGAAATTTGCGTTGCAGTTAAAGAACATATTCACTTTCTTCACAAAAACAAATCAGTTCATTGGCTTGCTGAAAAAGAATTTTTCAGACTCGGCATTGATAAAACTAAAGATAAAACCGGAGTCTTAATTTTTGTTCTCCTTCCCAAAAGACAATTTTATATAATGGCTGACAACGGGATACACACAAAGGTGGCGGACAATACTTGGGATTCAATTAAAGACGAAATGCAGAAAATGTTTTTATCCGGAGAATTTTCTAAAGGAATTATTCACGGCGTGCAGAGAGTCGGCAAAATATTAAGCGAACATTTTCCAGCTAAACCTAACGATACGAACGAAATATCTAACCGCGTAATTTTAGAATGAAGTTTTCATAATATTTAAAATGAAAAAGGCTGTTCTTAATTTTTTGAACAGCCTTTTTTAATTTTAGGTTTCTTATCTTCAATTAGCAGCGTGAATAAATGGTTTAATTTTATTTTCAATCATCTGTTTTGGTACTGCGCCGATAATTCCATCAACGACCTGACCATTGTTAAATATGCCGAGAGTAGGAATGCTTCTAATTCCGTAACGGATAGCAACGTCCTGATTCTCATCGGTATTAAGCTTAACTACTTTTAATTTTCCTTCATACTCAGTTGCAATTTGTTCTACGATTGGCGAAACCATTCTGCAAGGACCGCACCACGGCGCCCAAAAATCTACTAGGACAGGAACATCTGATTTTAAAACTTCCTGTTCAAAATTAAAGTCAGTTCCTTCAATTACATTTTTCATAACTATTTCCTTCTTTTATATTCAACAAATATGATGTATATATAATACTAAAGATTCACAACATCAAATTAAGATTTTAATGTTGTGACAAAAAATATTTTTAAAATAAATAAAAATAATTCAGCTCAATTTTATTTTCCTACTTCTTCAAGATGAGTGTGCTTGAAAGAGTCGCCGTATTTCAAACCGAATCCGAACAATCTATCAATGCTCGAATGTCCGAATATAATTATTCCCGCCAACATCAAAGGAGAATTGAATAATGATGCTCCCAGAAGATATATTATAACGGCAATTCCCTTGTGATGAAATAGATTATAAACGAAAGCACCTGTCTTGCTGCCGAACTTATAAGCCATCATTGAAATGTCCGGCGTTAAAATAAAGATTAAAAAAATCCACCATGGCATCGCGAGAAGCCCGAATAGAAATATCGAAAGTAGGAACATACCAAGTTCTTCAAGCCTTAACACATTTTTCATCGTAATCTTTCTATTTTTTATGCGGGATAAAATAACGATTCGTGTTTAAAACTTTTGTAGCACAGAATAAATCCGTGCTACAAAATTTATTTGAATGAATATGGAAATTACTCTTCCACAAGTTCAGGATAAAGCTGAGGCTCTTTGATGCGTTTTTTATTTAAGATAGCTTTGAACTTTGCCTGCCATCCTTCAACTTTAACATACATAACCGGTACAAGAATCAACGTAAGGAACATCGAACTAAGCAAGCCGCCGATAATCGCCCAGGCAAGTCCGGATTTCCATTCCGAACCGGAGTCCGTAGACAACGCAAGCGGAAGCATCCCTATTACCATTGCAGTCGTTGTCATTAAGATCGGTCTAATCCTGCTTTCACCCGCTTCTATCAATGCGTCGAACGTGGATGCGCCTTCCTCTTCTTTATTATGCTTTGCACGGTCGACAAGCAGAATAGCATTCTTGCCTACCAATCCCACAAGCATTATTATTCCTAAGATGGAAAAAATGTTAAGTGATTTCATAGTCAATGCTAACGCCAAAAATGCACCTACCATCGCAACCGGAATAGAAAAGAAAATTATAAACGGATCGACATACGAATCATACAACGCAACCATGATCATGTATACAAAAATTAAAGCTGCAATCAGCGCAAGACCAAGGCTTCCGAAAGAATCCGACTGGTTTTTTAAATCTCCCCAATAAGCAATATCAACACCGGCGGGAATTTTTTCCTTTGCCATAGCATTTTTAATATCCTGCCCGACACTTCCGCTCGGTCTACCAATTACCTGCGAAAATACTGTAACTGCGCTGACCCGGTTCATTCTTTGTAATTCCGAAGGACCGGTAGACTGATACACATTTGCAAATTGTTGTAGCTGAATTGCCTGACCGCGGTTGTTTACAAATGTCATCTGTTTAAGATCCGATATTTTCGATCTGTCGAATTTGTCGAAAGAAACTAAAATATCATAATCATCATCGCCGTCTCTAAATTTAGCATCGTCATTTCCCTGCATTGCAACTTGCAAAGCAGCACCGACATCGGCTATAGAAAGTCCAAAGTCGGCAAGCTTTTGACGATCTATATCTACACGAGTTTCAGGGTTTCCAACTTCTGTTGACAAACGAACGTCCGCGGTGCCAGGAATTTTCTTAACAACATTTTCAAGTATCAATGCTGTCTTCATAACGTCATCACGGTTTGGACCGTTAACTATTAATTGAATAGGAGTCTGATTAGCCGTACCGAAAATTCCTATAGGATTAACGCGCACTTTTAGTCCGGGAATTTTTTGCGCAAATTGTTTTATCTGTTCGCCAATCTGATCCGTTGAATAATTTCTTTGTTCCTTTGGAATAAGTTCGACGTCTAATTCCGAAGTATTGTTTGAGGACTGTCCTATAAGCCCTTCGTTAGAGGCGCCGACTTCAACAAAAACTTTTTTTACTTCAGGAAGATTATTAATATATCGTTCAACTTTTTGGGTAACAAAGTTTGTATTGTCAAGCGAATAGTCCGGCGGCAGTTCAAGAATAACCGCGAATTCACCTCTATCGGATTGCGTTATAAATTCGCTTCCTATAAATCCAAGCGGCACCAGGGAAAGAGAAGCAATAAACAATACAAAAGAGAGAGTAATTACTTTCCATTTATTCTTAAGGCTCCACCTTAAAATAGAAATGTATTGCTTTACCAGCTTATGAAAATATTTTTCAAACAATACAGCGAACTTGCCGATCAATGTATTATCAGTAAGGCGTTCAAGCTTGCTTATTCTTGAAGCAAGAAGCGGCGTAACTGTGAACGATACAAACAAACTTAGCAGCGTTGAAATAACAACAACAACGGCAAATTCTCTGATAATATTTCCGATCAGCCCGCCTGTCAATGCAAGCGGGACGTATATTACAACATCCACCATTGTAATTGATAGAGCCGCAAACCCGATTTCATTTCGTCCCTTTAGCGCAGCAGTTTTCGACTCTTCTCCTTTTTCAAGGTGATGATAAATATTTTCAATAACCACTATCGAGTCATCAACTAAAATTCCTACGACAAGAGATAATCCAAGAAGCGTCATTAAGTTTAATGTAAATCCTGCAAGATACATTACTATAAACGTTGACAAGATCGAAGCAGGAATTGCAAGCATAACTATAAAAGAATTCCTTATGCTGTGAAGGAATAGAAGCATAACTACTGCAACTAATACAACAGCAAGAAGCAAATCATATTTAACTCCATTAGCAGCATCTATAGTAAACTCAGAAGCATCTTGAGCAATATTAAACTTAACATTTTCCGGGCTGTAGTCTTTTTCAATTCTTTTTAATTCAGCACGGACAAGGCGGCTGACATCAACTGCGTTAGCATCAGTCTGTTTCTGCACCAGGATGCCAACGGAAGTTACTCCATTAATTCTGTTAATGGTTGAATACTCTTTATGTCCGTCTTCAACTTCGGCTATATCTGATAACTTAATATCTCCGCCGTCTTTCGATTTGGCAATGATTAAATTTCTGATCGAGTTAACCGATTGAAATTTTCCCGCCAGGCGAACTATTAATTGATTTTGCGTGTTCTCTAATTTTCCGGTTGGAAAATCAAGGTTGGCACTCTTAATGGCATTTAGAATTTGAAGAACAGATAGTCCATAATTCTGAACTTTATCTGCATCGAGATTTACTCTTATTTCTCTTTCATCTCCGCCGACTAACGTAACTTGACCAACGCCAGCAACCTTAGAAATTCTGGGTTGAATTCTATCAACAATAAATTGATAAAATTTTGTCGAAGGCATATTGCTTGTAACACCCATTCTTAATATCGGAACTTCATCAAGTGCAAACTTTGAAATAGACGGCGCTTTTACATCGACTGGAAAAGTGCTTAGAATTTCGTTTACTTTTCTTTGCGCTGTTTGAAGTTCGAGATCAACATCTGCCGACTGATCGAATTGAATTGTAACAAAAGAAACTCCTTCCTGCGAAGTAGAATTTATATTATCAATTTGATCGAGCGTCGATACGGCGTCTTCAATCGGCTTAGTAACAGAGTTTTCAACTTCATTGGGCGATGCGCCAGGATAAATTGTTGAAATTGTAATTATTGGCGGCGAAATTTTTGGAAGCAATTCATAATTCAATTGCGTATAACTGTATATGCCAAGCAAAGCCAGCGCTGCAAAAACTACTACAACGAGCGTTGGTCTTTTTATGGCTAATTCTGTAATGGTCATTTTAAAAACTCCTTATAACTTTTATCATCATGGCAAGCAGCAGAAATTAATTTACTATGCTAACTTTGCTGCCGTCCTGCAAATTGTTTTGTCCGTTAATAACAATCGTATCGCCTTCATTCAGACCGTTGAGAACCTCAAGATAATCATTGTATGTTTTCCCGATTACTATATTTTTCAGCTTTGATATTCCATTTTCTACAACATAAACCTGAGCCTGCTTTACACTTCCCACGAGAGCAGTTCGGGGTATCACAATAGAATTATCATTTGTGTGCGAAGTAAATGTAACTCTCGCAAACATTCCTGCTTTTAACGGATGTTCTTTTGAATTCAACAGATCGACTTCCACAGGGTAAGTATGAGCGGCATCTCCTTTTGCGCTTATGGTTCTAATTACTCCGGGAAAAACTACGCCGGGATAAATATCTGTTGTAACATCAACTTTGTCGCCGACTTTAAGATTAAAAACATCATGCTCGTCAACATTTATATTTATTTTTAATTTTGAAATATCGACAACATCAGCAACTACAGTTTTACTGAAGACATAATCTCCAAAGTCAGCCGTACGCGAAGTAACTATTCCTGAAATTGGAGTAGTAACTCTAGTATCATTATCTTGCTTTTGTGCAATTACATATTGATCATTAGCGGTTTGATAAGCAAGCTTCGCGCCTTCGAGCTGTGAGTCAGTTGCTGATTTATCCTTATACAACTGCTGGAATCTTTCATAATCCTTTTTTGATTTTTCAAGATTTACTTTTGCCGCTTTCAGCGCAGCACTTGTAAGCTCATCATCAATCTGAATTAGTACTGAGCCGGCAGGTTTATAATCACCTACATTTGCCAGAACTTTAGTAACCTTGCCTTGAGCTTCGGACACAATCGGCACATCATTGTATGCAGTTATATTTCCGACAAGATCTAAATGAGTTGTAATCGATTTCTTTGTTACGGCTGCAACGTTAACCGGAAATGAATCCAGTGTTTGATTTTTTGTTTCAGCTTTTATCTTTGCGCGGTTGTGAAATAAAATTGCGACAATAATAATTAAGATAATTGTAACTGCTGAATATATTTTAAGTCTTTTCATTTTCATCCTCTATAAAAAATTTTTATTTTATTCCTGTTCCGGTTGATCTTTCAATTTTCGCTGCTGCTAATTCGTAGTCAACCAAAGATTGAATTTGATTTGTCTTTGCCTGAAGCAAAGCTGTTTCAGCATCCAGCAAATCGGAATTTAATGCCATCCCTTGTTTAAATTTATCATCGGTGACACGGTAATTTTCTTCTGCCTGAGCGACTGTTTGATCTGCAACTAATACTTTTTCCTTTGCTTTAACCATATCGTAAAAATCTTGGGTCACTTCCAGAGTAATAGCATCCTTCATAGTTTTAAGACCATCTGTCGACTGCTCGTACTGTGCTTCTGCCTGAGTTGTTTGATCTTTGGTGGCGCCCCAATTCCAAAGGTTAACTGAAAGACCTACGCCAACGTCCCATGTACCTTCAAATTTATTTTCACTTGGAAATATTCTTTGGTTCGGCTTTGAGTAATAGTAGTCGCCGGTTAAGTAAATTTGAGGATACCAGTTTGATTCTGCAAGCTTTATGCTTGATTTGCTTGCTTCAACTTGATAATTAAGAGCTTTTAAGTCAGGACGATTCTGCATTGCCTGATCTATTAGTTGATCGAGGTCGTATTCGGTATTCTCACTTACATTAACATTTTGCGGGATCATCAATTCTGTTGAAAGAGGAAGCCCGATAATATTATCAAGATTTACTACTGCTATTTTAACTGAATTTCTTGCGTCTATTTGTTGCAGTTGAATTTCAGAGAGTTGCACTTCAACTTTTAACACGTCATTTTTTGTTGATAGACCTTGCTTAAAGAAGTTTTGAACGTCCGTTAAATGCGCCTTTACCTGCTGATAATTATCATTGATGGCTTCTTTAACTTTTTCTGCATTGAACAAACCCCAGTAAGCATTTTTAATGTTTAAAATTAAATCCTGCTGGTCCTGTGAATACTGCTGCCTTGCGGCAAGCGAATTATATTTTGCAATATCGGAGCTGCTTGATAATTTAAATCCTGTGAACAGCGGCTGCTGCAGCGTTAGTTTAAGATTATAGTTATCAAGTATCGAAGGAGATATTGTATACGTTCCGACAAATGGAAGTGTAAATGAAAATGGCGTGATCGGACTTAATCGCGTATAAGTTGCATTCAAAGAAAGCGAGGGAAGCCGCGAAGCATTAATCTCACTTAGGTTTGCTTCAGCAGAAACGACTTTCATTTTAGATGAGTGAAGAGTTTTACTATTTTTTAATCCAATTTGAATCCCTTCGTCGAGTGTAATTTCCTTTTGCTGGGCAATTGCCGCAGTTGAAAGTAAAATTCCCGAAAAGAGTACAATCATTATTTTTTCTATTTTTATTTTCATCAACTATTACTCCTTAATTGCTGTATCATCGTGTTTATATGAAATATATTTTGATCTTCCCTCTTCAGTAAGAATCCCCTCAAAGAGAATTTTGAATACCGCTTCTATTGCCTGGTTGACTGAATATGGAAGCTGGGATAAAATTTCAGGATTAATAATTCCCTGTACCGCATTGGTAAACATCAGCAGAACAATGTCCTTCCCAATATCATTTCTGAAAACGCCGTTCTCTACGCCGCTGTTAAAAAGGTTCTCGGCTTTTTGAAGGCTTCTCATCCTTTTGTAATCATGAATTTCATTCCATAAATCAGGAATATTTTTTTTAAGATCTTCAAACAAAGGTCCTGTAGATTTAGAAGTTTCCTTTCCAATAAAGTCCAGCATTTTTTTTAGTTTGCCGACGAAGTCTAAATTTTCTTCTGCCCAAATTTTATTAATTTGTTCTTCGCTGCTGCAAATCCTGTTGTTGGTTAACTCCCGAACTAAATTTTCTTTGCTTGAAAAAAACTTATATAAAGTTTTTTTGCTCATTCCTAAACCGGCGGCGATCTCTTCCATCGTTACTTTTGCATATCCAAATTGAAGGAACATCTGCTCTGCCTTTTCCAGGATTTTTTCCTTCATTTCTCTTTCATCTAACATTTTATTTTCCTTCCATCAGAAACGTTTTTCGTTTATTTGGTTTCCAAGTCTCAAAAAAAATTGCAGTCTGTGACTGCTTCTTATTAAAATTTCCACATTGGAAACTAATTATGTTTATCTGGTTTCCAAAATAAATATAAAATTATTATTTTGTCAAGAGCCTATTAAAAAAAATTCGATGCCGGCAAGACTTAGTGATAAATGTCAATATATTATTTTTCGTGAAAATTCTTATTCAGATTGGAGATTTGCTTCGTACAAATTGCGGAATTTCTTTATTGCATCGAATATTCCTTCAGCAATTTGCGCCTGCCCATTTTTACTATTTAAATAACGTGCGTCTTTGGGATTTGATAGAAAGCCGGTTTCAATTAAAACGCTCGGCATAGACGCGCCGACAAGTACATAAAATCCAGCCTGCTTAACTCCGCGCGGTTCTTCAGAAACTTTTTTAGCCATTTCCTTATCGACAAGGTCGGCAAACTGCTCTGAATACCTCATATACGCAGCTTGAGCCATGCTGACCAGTATAAAATTTTCGTCAGTAAGCTTTTTATAGCGAGCAGGATTATCCTCATATTTTATTACGCTGTTTTCCCGCTCAGCAATTGATATCGCTTCCTTGGTTCTGCCGGGGCGCAAAAGATAAACTTCAAATCCGTTGCTGCTGCTCGGTTTATGAGGCGTGGCATTGCAATGAATTGAAATAAAAAGTTTCCCGCCGTTTTCATTTGCAATTTGACCGCGTCTGTATAATTCGATAAATTTATCTGTCTTTCTCGTGTAAACAACTTTTACGTCCTTCATATTTTTTTGTATGTCCTGCCCAAGTTTCAAAGCGATGGCAAGATTTACATTTTTTTCTTCTATTCCATCAACACCAATTGTCCCGGAATCTTTTCCGCCGTGCCCGGCGTCTATCACTATTACATTAAAATCCCATTTGGCTTTTTCTTTATTCAAATTGGTATTCTTATCAAAAATTTTATTATGAAGCGCAATAAGAATATCATTGCCGCTGTCGTCATTCATTACTTCACTGCTTGTATATTCTTTGCGAAGATAAAATTTTAACTCGCTGCCCGACGTTACATTTTTTGCATCAATTTTCTGGATTAAGCCCTGCCCGCCTGAACTTTTAATATTATCAACATCCGCATTAACATTTTTAAAGATGATTGTAAGAATTCCATCCTTGAATGTACTACTATATGCGGGGATTCTTTTTCTGCTTTGAACCCGGACCAATGTTCCGTTCGCTTTTTCTTCAAGAGAAATTCCAGTTATATCAAACCCAGTGTTAAAAGCAGATTCATCAGTCGTTTTTACGTCTGTCAAGTTCTCCTTTTTGTTGAAGTCTTTCATTGTCAGAAGATCAGGCTTTGCTAAATTCAAATCTGCATCTAGAAATTCTGAGAGAATATTTAAGCAATACTTTGCCGGAATAAAGATTTGTCCTTCAATTGAATAAGTTGAAGTCGGAAGCTGAATAACTTTCGTTTTGTCTTTTTCTTTCGAGTAATAAACTATAAAAGGATTTCTTGCGGTTATATAAAGCTTGTTCCCCTGGTTTTCAATTTCAATCTTGTCTGTTTCTGAATAATATTTATAGTAAATTCCAAGCGCCTCAGCAAAAGGCTTTACGGCTATGTAAACAGTTCCTTCCCTGTCATACACTTGGATGACGTGCTTCTTACCATTCACTAAAAAATTAATTTTATCATTTGACTGGGCAAGTGAGGTTGAAGCGAGGATTAAAATCAAATAGAAAAATATTTTCATTCTCATTTACATACTTTAGAATATCAACCGATAAACGGGATGAAAAATCCGCTCTTCTTTTTGTAATTCAAAAAAACTTCCTTAAAATTTTTCTCAAGAAGTTTTTCTTCTATTGAAGCGCGCAATATTAAAAAAGGTATTTCAATCAAAGCAAGAATTATCACAACGATACTGAGCGTCGCAATTCCTCCGCCTATGTCTACTAATATTTGAGAGAGATACTGCGGATGCCTTATAAACTTGAACGGTCCTTTTGTTATTAGCTGGTGATTCTTAAATAGTAAAATATCCTGCGAATAGTTTTCACCGAGTGTTTTGAATGCTGCGATCTGAAACCACGAAAAAAATATATATACCGCTAATCCTATTAAACGAACCGCCTTGAAACTTTCCGAGTAGCCCAGTGTCCCGGCTTGGAAGACTGCGGCAATCAGTCCGAGCAAAGTAAAAATCGCTAATGCTACCGGAAGCGTTTGAAGATAAGTTACCGGCTTTTCTTTCGGTAATGTAATTTTAGTCTTGAAACTTTTTTTTGCCCCCGAAGCGTTGGCGGCAAACGTTGCAATTATATTTAATCCTACAATAATGTTTATCGGATCCATATGTTAATCTATGTTCCTGCCGTGTTTTTTCATTATTGCGTTCCACTCTTCCAGGCTTAATTGTTCGGATTCTTCTATAAGCATGATAGGAATATCATCTTCAATTTTGTATCGGCGCCTTGTGTTCTTATCTACTGAAACCAAAGTATTTCCGTCAAGAACCAAATCTGCTTTCGTTTCGGGGCAACATAAAATATCTAACAAATCCTTGCTTATCATATTACCTCATTTTTTTTAAATGACAAATTAATAAAATTATTTAAATCTAAAACAGTCAATTGTATGATCATTCACCATTCCCACAGCCTGCATGAAAGCATAACAGATTGTGGAGCCAACAAATTTGAATCCGCGTTTGATCAAATCTTTACTCATCGCATCCGACTCGGGAGTTTTCGCCGGTATATCTTTCAGATTCTTACGTGAATTTTTTTTAGTTTTTCCCGCGACAAACTGCCAGATGTATTTATCAAAACTGCCAAACTCTTTCTGAACCCGTAGAAAAGCTTTCGCATTTTGAACAGCAGCGTTTATCTTCAATCTGTTTCTGATAATTCCTGCATCTGATAATAGCTTCTCAATTTTCTTATCATCATAAACTGCAATTTTCTTTGCATCAAAATTGTTGAATGCTTTGCGATAGTTTTCTCTCTTTTTTAGAATCGTTATCCAGCTTAAGCCTGCTTGCGCTCCCTCGAGAATTAAGAATTCAAAAAGCAGCCGGTCGTCATGCACAGGCACGCCCCATTCTTCATCATGATACTTTATATAAAGCGGATCGTTTGTAGCCCAGCCGCAGCGAACAATTTGTTTACTCATATTAGACCTGAAATTCTCATTCGTAAAATTAGTAATTCCTGCAACATTAAGAAATTTTTTTGTTGATTTATAACATGGCGATCCATATTATTGCCTGCAGAAATATTTACCAGCATCGCGGATACAAATATTATTATCAGACTTTAATTTTCTTGTGCGGAAAGAAAACGCTTTACTATATTTAATTCTATTTTCATTCAACAATAACCGAGGTACAAATGAAAAAATTTTTCAAAATTGCGGGTTATGTGGCAGCAGCAATTATTGTCCTTATTCTAATAGCAATCGCTTATTTCGATTCGACATATCCCAAAGTTGATCCGGCGCCAAACATAAAAGTAGCAGTTACGCCTGCAAGAATTGCCAGAGGTGAATACCTTGCGAATCATGTTGCGGGATGCCTTGACTGCCATTCCCTAAGAGACTGGACAAAATATGCCGGACCAAGACTTCCAGGGACTTTAGGAAAAGGTGGAGAAGTTTTTAATGAACAAAACGCAGGAGTTCCCGGCACTGTGTATTCATACAATCTCACTCCTTACAATATCGGAAACTGGACCGACGGAGAGCTGATAAGAGCTATTACTTGCGGCGTTAATAAGGATGGTCAGGCGCTTTTCCCATTAATGCCTTACATGAATTTCAATAATTTGTCGCAGGAAGATCTCTATTCTATCGTTGCTTATGTTAGATCTCTCAAACCGATCCAAAACAATATTCCTAAAAGACATTTAGACTTCCCTATGAATTTTATTGTTAGAACTATTCCTCCTAAATCATATACTCCGCAGCCGCAGCCCGATACTTCCAACATACTTGAGTATGGAAAATATTTAGTTACGATTGCTTCATGCGGTAACTGTCATACTCAAATGGTAAAAGGCGAACCTGTTAAAGGAATGGAATTCGCCGGCGGCTTTATTTTTCAAATGCCTGGCGGCGTTGTAAGATCGGCAAATATTACTCCCGATTCTGCAACAGGAATCGGCATGTGGACTAAAGATCAGTTCGTTCAATTCTTTAAATCATTCGATTCAGACAGCATGAGAAATTTACCCGTTCAACCGAAACAATTTAATACACCGATGCCTATTCTTTTTTACGCAGGAATGACTGAGCACGACCTTGGAGCAATCTATGCTTATTTAAGAAGCGTTAAACCAGTACATAATGCAGTTGTAAGATTCACTCCGAATGGTTGAGCAGTAAAAATAATTTTCCTTCGACCCCTTTGTTTGAAAAGACAAAGGGGTTTATTTTTGTTAAGAATTTAATTTCTTCATCGATAATTTTTTGTCATCAATCAATAAAGATGTTTTATGAAAATATCAGACTTCAAAGCACAGCCGAATTCCAAAATTGATCTATCAAAGATAAGCACTTCATATTCAGGGAAAATCAAATCTAAAGACGAAGCAAAGAAGCTTCTTAAGAAAAATGTCAAGGAGATGATCAATCTTCAGGATAAGCTTTACGCCGAAGACAAATATTCGCTGCTGCTGATCTTTCAAGCTATGGATGCCGCCGGCAAGGACGGAACAATCAAGCATGTAATGAGCGGACTTAATCCGCAAGGCACGCAGGTTACCAGTTTCAAGCAGCCTTCTGCGGAAGAGCTGAATCATCATTATCTCTGGCGCGTTAATAAAGCTCTGCCGGAGCGCGGTCGCATTGGAATTTTTAATAGATCATATTACGAAGAAGTGCTTGTGGTCCGGGTTCATAATCTTCTTTCAACTGAAAAAATTCCTTCTAAGCTGATAGATGAAAATATCTGGCAAACACGCTTCAAAGAAATAAATGACTTTGAAAAAAATCTTTACCAGAACGGCACTGTTATCTTAAAATTCTTTCTTCATTTATCGAAGGATGAACAGAAGCGGCGCTTCATTGAAAGGATTGATACTCCGTCTAAGAATTGGAAGTTCTCTGAAGCTGATCTGAAGGAAAGAGAATTCTGGAATGATTATCAGAAATGTTTTGCCGAAGCAATCTCCGCAACCAGCAAGAAACATGCACCGTGGTTCATTATTCCCGCCGATGTGAAATGGTTCGCAAGACTTGCCGTCTCTTCAATAATTATCGATACAATGCAAAAGCTTGATCTTCAATATCCGAAGCTGAATAAGCAGCAGCTTGATAATCTTAAACTATATAAAGAAAAATTAGAAAAAGAATAATATTATTCTCTATACAACATATTAATGCTGAAGAAGATTTTTATTCTTCCGCTTTCTTTCCGAGCTTGCTCCAGATAAAATATACCGGAATTCCCAGAAGCACTATTAACATTCCCGGCCATGTGTACATCGGCTTGAATATCAGCAGATCAATCGAGATTGCGGCGGCGGCTAAAATATACAGCGCGGGAACAACCGGGTATCCCCAGGCTTTGTACGGACGCTCCGCATCGGGGCGTTTCTTCCTTAAAAGAAATATTCCCGCTATTGTAAGAATGTAAAATATAAGAACCGCAAAGATTACGTAATCAAGAAGATCGCTGTACGTTCCCGATAAACAAAGCAGCGACGCCCACACTGCCTGCACTATCAGCGCCGTTCCGGGCACGGAATTTTTATTTATCGTTCCGGTCTTCTTAAAAAATAATTTATCCTTCGCCATCGCGTAGTAAACTCTCGCACCGGCAAGTATCAAACCGTTGTTGCATCCGAATGTCGAGACCATTATTAGTACCGCCATAATAATTACTGCCGGCGCGCCGAATATCATCGAAGACGCCGCTGTTGCTACTCTATCGCTTAAAGCAAATTGGATTCCTCGGTCGACTGCCGTGGCTCCTGCAATGCTGCCCTTTAAAGGAAGCACTGTAATGTACGCTATGTTCGCGCTGATATATAGAATTGTAACTATCGCTGTCCCGAGGAATAAGCTTAATGGAATATTCCTCTTTGGATTTTTTACTTCCGCCGCTGTGAATGTAATATTGTTCCAGGCGTCGCTAGAAAATAGAGAGCCGACCATTGCAACGCCGATTGCCGCCAACAGCATCGAGCCGGACAAAGATTCAATAGAAGTTATTTTACCGTTTGATATATGCGTCCAGCTTGCGCTCCAGAAGTTTGAAAAGTTAGCGCTTATCGCCGCAGCATTCTTACCGATAAATATTGCGAGAAGTATTAGTCCGGCTAATGCGACTACTTTTGAAAACGTAAATATATTCTGAACTATCTTGCCTGTGCGTACTCCGTTAATGTTTGAATATGTAAGAATAACTACGCTAAGAATCGCAAGCATCTGCGCGGCGGAAATATTTAACCCGAATATCGAGAATAAAATATTCTTCTCGCTGAACCATGGGATCAACACGGCGGTATATTTTGCAAACGCAACAGCAACAGCGGCAATCGTTCCCGTTTGAATTACGAGGAACAACGTCCAGCCGTATAAAAATCCAACCAGCGGATTATATGCCTCGCGAAGATAAACATATTGACCGCCTGCGTGAGGAAGCATTCCCGCAAGCTCGCCGTAGCTTAACGCGGCAGTAATCGTAATGGCTCCGGTAATCAGCCATACAAGCAGAAGCACGCCCGGCGAGCCAACAGTCCTTGCAATATCCGAACTGACTATAAAAATTCCCGATCCGATCATCGAGCCGATAACGATCATTGTTGAATCGATTAAACCAAGCTCACGCTTAAATTCTCTCGGCTGAATTCCTTCCGCCTGTCTGTTCATGCTTTCCTCACTGATAATTTTTATAATTGATTAATTATATATTATGCTGTTAAAGAAGGCTCGCAATGATATTTATTACCAGTGCAAGTATAACCGTGTTAAATCCAAATGAAATTATTCCGTGCAGCAGAACCAATCTTCTCATTCTCTTTGATGTTATCTGCACGTCGGAGACCTGGAACGTCATCCCGATAACAAAAGAGAAATACGCAAAGTCCATGTAGTCCGGCTTTTTCTCGCCCGGGAAATCCAGCCCGCCGTGATAGTCTTTCTCGGCTGGTTTATTTTTATCGCCGTAAAAAACGTGAGCATATCTAAGAGAGTATAACGTATGAATTAATATCCATGAGCAAATTACCGACAGCGCAGCTAATATAATGTGCGAAGATAGAATTCCAATCGCGGCGCCTTTCGCCGTATTTAATACAAACCCTACGGCAAGAAGACTAATACATGAAGCGATTATAATTAACGTAAAGATGGTTGTCCGGCTGGGATCCTGTTTCGTTGCGGTAATTCTTATCTGGCTTATTTCTGTGTTGGTTAAAGTTATCCAGCTTAGGATCAAAGTGCTTAAAGCGAATACGTCCCAGAGAATCAACAGCAGATACGCTGCATTCAAGCGGCTGTTAAGGAAGATAAAAAATAGAAATGAAATTAAAATAGAAACTAAAGAGCGGTGGTGCGCATCGAGTTTGCTTATTTTATTAAGTAACTTCATTTACATGCGAATGCTTGTGAAAATAAATTAGTCAAAACAATGATAATAAAATAAGAAAATTATTTTGGAAATGGATATAAAAAAACAAAACCCCCGGAATAATCCGGGGATTAGTAAATTTAGATAATCAGCGTCTTCCGCCTCTGCCGCCGCCTCTATTATCGCCGCCGCGGCGATTTCCACCGCCGTGTCTCTCGCCTCCGGTGCGCGGTCTTGCTTCGTTGACGGTAATCTTTCTTCCCTTCAGTTCTTTTGTATTAAGCTCGTTCATTGCCTTTTGAGCCTCTGTAAGTCCCGGCATTTCTACAAAGCCGAAACCCTTTGACTCCTGGCTGAACATGTCTTTTATAACTTTTGCACTTTTAACTTGACCGTAATTTGCAAAAAGTTCTCGCAAGTCATCATCGGTAACATCCCGTGATAGATTTCCCACAAATATATTCATTGATACTCCTATAAAGTTGTTTTATAATTTTCTAAAGAATTAGCAAGTATACTTAAAAAGAAGAAACAAAGCTTACCGAACAGGCACAATAACAGAAGGGATGTTTGAGAACTTTTTATATTTTATTCTAATTCTTTGTAGTGAATTTAAGTTTATTTTTCCAATCTTACAAATTTTATTTGAACAATGCCTAATTCCTGTGCGCTTCGTGAGTAAGAAATACTTCACGCAAAATATACATTGTTATAAATATACCCGAAGTGTTGTCATTATTAAGTCGTTCTATTCCACCCAATCAAATAAATATTGTTCGCTGTATTGAACCTCGAACCTTTTTAGCAATTCTAAATATTCTTCTTTGAAAGTTCTTTTTTTATGATGATTTTCTTGCCTCAGTAAGTAATTATAAACAGCCTCTACGTGCGAATGTGAGTATGAAAAGGCGCCGTAACCATTCTGCCATGAAAATCTACCTTTAGTCCAATTATGATCATTAATAAAATTGGATGAGTTATTTTTTATATCTCTCACCAAATCAGATATTGCAACAGACGGACTCAAACCAATAAAGGCGTGGATATGATCAGGCATTCCGTTGACGATGATAGGTTTTTGCCCCTTGCCTTTGATGATACCGGCGATATATTTATTCAAATCTTCCTTCCAATCCTTGGCGATAAGGTTGTCTCTGCCTTTAACGGCAAAAACTACATGAATGTAAATTTGAGAGAATGTATCAGGCATATGTATCACTCTTTCAGAGTTTTAATTTTAATATTTGATTTCCTTGCTACAATAATATCATCCCTTCGGGATTTCGTTACATCGCTTTTTTTATCTTGCTATAATATTTTCATCCCTTCGGGATTTGTTTTCATCGCTGACTTAATCTATTGCTAATCATCTATTCGTGATCTTGTTTCTTCAGATGATCAATATAATTATATCTCCATGATATTCCTTGCATCACCAAACCCGAAGGGTTGACATTATTATAGAACGACAATCTAATAATAATAACCAACCTCTTCAGAGGTGACATTATCATTTGCATATGTATTTCCTTCAGCAATAATTTCATCCCTTCGGGATTATATCCTCTCGCTGGTTTATCTCGCTACAATAATTTCATCCCTTCGGGATTTGGTTCCATCGCAGTTTTAATATGTTATGAAAAATTTAATCGTGATTTTCTCTATTCGCATGATCGATATAATTATATCTCTCTGCTATTCCTTACATCGCCAAACCCGAAGGGTTGAAATTATTATAGAATGATAATCTATTAGAAATAACCAACCCCTTCAGGGGTGATATTATCTTCTTATAAACATTACCTCCTTACGCCTGCGCGCCTCCTTCCGGCGGTTTATCGGCAGGCGACTTTCTCTTCAGTATCGATTCATCAAAATATACCGCCGCTTTCTCCGGCTCCTCTGAATAGATCAACAATAATGTTAACAGATTCCTGTATAACTGCATCGCAAGCGCACGCCTCTTATCATTGCTCGTTATACTCTCATCCTTCACCTTGCTTATTGACTGAAGTTGCGTCTTCCTTGAGTGCAGGTATATATTATATTTATCATTTACCTCGCTGAGCATTGATTCATCAAAATCTGCCTTGTGTGTATTAAGCGCAGTGATAAACCTTGGAAACAAAATATCCGCATTCTTTTTCGTTGCACTTGAATATTCATTTAACCCATGCGGAAAGAACTCCTCAAAGAATGCCGAACCGCGATGGTACTTATCCGCAATTACTCCCTCTTTAGATGAAATTACATCCTTCACATCCTTAATTGCGGCATTTACACTTATAGTTTTGCCTTCCTTCTGTGATTTCTGCGTTTCGTTAAGATCAACCGAGGACTTCCAGTCAGTATAAAGAGCCAGGGTCCCGGTTTTCATGGTATCGAAAATGGTTGTTACCGGAACGCCATACAGTGTAGTATCTGTAACCGGCGTGTTAGCTGTTAATCTTTCAATATGAGTTGAAGAAAGCTTACCAAAATTTTCATTGCTTAATCTTGATAGAAACGGGTTGCTTAGATAATAGTAAATCATTATGTATTCCTTTATTTAATTGTTATAAAATTCGTTTATATTCATACACAAAACTTTGTATGCCGGCAAATATTAGTCTTTGTTGTACTACAAAACCTTGCATGCCAGCAAATATTAGTCTTTGTTGTACTACAAGACCTTGCATGCCAGCAAATATTAGCCTTTGTTGTACTACAAAACCTTGCATGCTAGCAAATATTAGCCTTTGTTGTACTACAAAACCTTGCATGCTAGCAAATATTAGCCTTTGTTGTACTACAAAACCTTGCATGCCAGCAAATATTAGTCTTTGTTATACTGCAAGACCTTGTATGTCAACAAATATTGATCTTTGCTATACAGCAGGCTCTTGCATACATATTATAATTAGTTTTTGTCAGTTTGCATTGATTTGCTGTGACATCTAAATTGATTTAACCAATACTGCTCGAATCAGCAGTCATTGTTTGCTTTGAAATTTGACCTTTGCGCTTTTTCCTTGAGCCTCTTTCAGGCTTTTTTTCAATTCAGAAATACTTCGTGGTTGGTCTTGTCGATTTGTTTGGAGTGAGAGAACTCTTGCAGATTAGAATTTTTATAATTGCTTGTTAATAGATTTGCATGAACATTAATCGGCTTGCCGTTTCTTCCGTGCTTTCCGCTTCTTACTCCTGCTCTGCTGCCAAGTATTGATATTCTTCGGCTGTGTTTTGCAATTTCAGAATAACTATGATGAATAATATTAACCGGAACAATGCCGCACTTATTTTGACGATTATTAAAATTTGTTTTGGAATTATTATTTGAGGGAATAGGATTAGAGTTAAGTAAGAGGAGGAAGAAAGACGCAATCCCTAAGAATAAGAAGTAATATTTATAATACCTTTTAAACATACACCTTATTGAGAAATAATGACGAATAAAAAATATAAAATAACAATGTTAAAACAAAATAAACTTTTTTTCATTATGATAAATGTAGAGACGGGGCGGTGCCCCGTCTCAATGCCGCTAAATTGCAGTAAAATAAAAGAGACATGAATATTGCAGCGTTGTAGACGACCCGCCGGGTCGTCTCTACACTTAATCATCTATAAATTTATTTCAGCAGAACCATTTTCTTGATTGAAGTATAATCACCAGCCTTTAGTTGATAGAAATAAACGCCGCTTGAAAGATCGCTTGCATTGAAATTAATATCATATCTGCCTCTGCTTTGAAATTGATTAACAAGAGTTTTTACTTCTCTGCCTAATCCATCAAATACTTTTAGTACAACAATGCCGTTGTTTGGTATCTCATAATGTATAAGTGTACTTGGATTAAACGGATTGGGGTAATTTTGGGAAACAGCATAACTTGTCGGCGCTGGAATTCCCACGTCTTGTTGATCTGCATTTTCTTTATTCAAATCTTTCATACCTACATAGGACACTTCTTCATATCCCCAAACGCTGTCAACATCATTACCCGGCAATGTAAAACGGACGACATCTCCGTTTTGTATGCCCGGAATATTTCCAGCAGAAAGATTATTCCAGAATGATGAGCCGAATGATTTTACTACCTTACCTTCACGTTCGAGATCAAAGGCAATTGATGATTCAAGAGAATCAGCCTGACTTACAAAGCTCCCCGCTTTTGGAACACGTGAAAATCTAACCGCACATAATGTGTTACCTTCCTCTTGATCTTTTAAAATATCTACATTTAGAGTATCGAAGTTGAAAATTACTTTATGCCAGCTTCCTTTTTTGTCTAACCATAGCCTCACAGATTTTGTTGAAGTAATTATCTGTGAAGTTATTTGATCCGTTGCCAATTGCTTTTGTAAACCGCCTCCTGTGGCGGGATAACGTACAATACCAGCCGGAGTAGAGGATGTCTTTACCAGGGTTATAACACTATCTGTACCGGTGCTGGCTTTCTCGCGCAAAAACGTACCTGCAACGTTACCGCCGACAGATGTAGAATAGGCTGTGCCGTTTAATTGGTATCTATATTGCATCAGATAACTACCCACAGGTGCAAGATTCATTACAACATCCACCGGAGTATAGCTTGCACTTGAGTGGCTTAGGTCTACCGACATTACTGATGGTTGATTTAAACTGTTGTATTTTGTCCTCAATACCGGCGGTGCATAGCCATACATTGGAACTCCGGAGTAGAAGTAATCAACTGTTTGTCCTCCATAAGCACCAACACTATAATTAGTAACATCTGCAACAAGAGCACGGGTATCCATTATTTTGTTTGAAGCTACTTGAATCGAGTTTATAATAGCGTCACCGCTTGCAAGAGTCAGGTTATTTACCGCTGAAGTTGCATAATTAAATTCCGACAGCTTAAGGGTAGAGTAGCTGCCGGTAGTATAATAAATGAAAACATGCGAGGCATCCAAAGTTGCAAGTGCAGGAAGCTTGGCTGACATATCTATACTTACGGTCTTCTCAGCCACTGACAAGGCGGAATTTAAATCTTGAGTAGATGCTGTTGTTTGAAACTGACCGGCTACAATACCTTTACCGCTTGCACTGGTTTCATAAGCATAAGTCATAAGCAACCCGCCATTGCCGTTAGGCAGCAGAGACAGAACCGGACGTGCTGTTGGAGTAGGATTATCTTGTATTCCCCAATAACCATAAGGATTTGTTCCAAGGTTACCGTTTAGTACTGCATAGCTTGATATTCGATTAGGATCATTACCTGCCCATCCCCAAACATCGCTTATACTTCCTCCTTGAAAATTAACGCTCTGTATATGCAGTTCAATGTTCCCGTTGTTGTTTTCCAACCAGCCAATAACAGCACGGTCATAATCTGATGAGCCAAAATTGACAGTATTACTAATTGTAGGATTAGAGGCTGCTCCTTGTTTTGTATTTAATCTTGTCTCCGGGACTAAAACATAACCGCTTTCATCATACATAGTCATCCAAACGTCGCCCATGCTTTCGTAAACAGATAGCCAACATTTAATGCCACTATGGTCTTGTCCCCAAATTATACGTCTTTGGTTTTTTGTATTTGCAAGTGAAGGATTGCCGGTACCAAGATGAGCTTTATAATTTGCAGTAACAGTTGCGCCTGCGCTGTCAAACACCACGGGTACTTGCCAATAATTAACACCGTTATTATCGGTATAAATACTTACTGTCCCTAACACTGCTTTAGACATAGACCAATTTTGGAAATAAGAAGTGAACCCATTTATGGTTTTGGTTATTGGTACACGAATGGAATAATAAGGGACATTAGGATTATTAGGATCCGGATTTTGATTTAAGAATACGCCTCCAGTAGCTTGACCATAAGCTCCAGTTGGGTGAAAAGGAACGGCAAACGTGTCAAACTGTTTCGGCTGAGTTCCGTTAGCTTCAACATACCATGGGTCTTGAAATTGAATACTATCTACATTGTTACCATTATCTTTAAGAATAGATTGAACTGTCACCGAAGTGACGGGTGCAAAATTAGCATTTTGCACATTGTTGATAGACTGAATTATTTTGTCTCTTGTACGTAAATAATCTGTATTATCATTATTCCAGTTATTATGCTTATACGTAATACCTGAATTTTGATAATTTGTGAAGCGCTCAATATCAGTTCCAATATCATTATGAATACCGTATGCTGCCAATGCTGTATCACCTGAGTCATATGAATGGGTATTAATATGTAAAGTACCTCCTGCATTTGAGCTATTTATAATATTTTTTAGAAAAACTGGCGGGAGAAAATCAATAGTGTCTGGCGGGACGGTTTCATGATATGCTTCCCAAATTTTATAGGAACGACCATTAGAGACAACTACATCGCTGCCTGAAGGAGGATCTAAATAAGCATATCCGCTTGAATCGTTGAAATGTAAATATATATCCGCACCATTAGCATACTGTGTTGACCAAAATTCATCCCGGAAGTCTATAGTAAAAGAAATTCTTGAACTAGAACTGCTTAATGTAAACTGCATTTGTCCCCATGGCATTACTCCATTTTTTGCTACATCAATATTCTTGGGAGAGTCAAAAGCAAAACTTAAATCGTTAAAAGTTTTATCATACGCTGGCGATAGAATGACTTCTTGAGTAGTTGCATTCCATACCCAGGCATTTCCAATGCTTTGTACATGAAGTGTATGCTGCGTATTTGCTGTTGGCGTAATAAAAAACTCTCCACCTGTTGCAAAACATAAATTGGCTATCATGATAGATAATGCAAATATTAATATCTTTTTCATGTTTTTACCTTCCTTTTAGCTTATTTATAATTTTTAGTTCTTAGATTAATTCCTTATTCCGAAATATATCAGCGCTTTATTGGGGAATGCAGTATAATCTGAGCCTACTGCTATAATCAAATTTGTTGAAACTGCAACTGAGTAGAGAGGCTGATCTTGTGTGGATTGATTTATCAATTTCCAGGTTGAGCCGTTATAATGATATACCATAGCACCATCCCCCACAAAAGCAATATTGTTTTCTGCGCTTCCTTTAATACGGTATGGAAAATTTGCAAGTGAAAACAAATGTGTTACACTATCCTTGCCCTCTATATCCTGTTTATATACTCCATCCGTTCCTACCAGATACAAATTCTTCTCTCCCCATAGACTTGTAATCAGTCCTCCGTAGGGCAGTGCGAAAGGATGAGACTGCCAGATTGTCTGCCACGATGTACCGGTATACTTTAGTAAAATACTTTGGCCATTGTCGTTAGAATATCCACAAGCCCACATTGTTTTTCCATCGCTGCTTCCCCATACATCACGCAAGTCTATTGTTGTTCCGCTCGTAATTTTCTGCCAAACCCCATTGCGATATAAACCTGTTTGACCGATTGCTCCAACTGTAAAAACTGAATTACTATTTACTAAATACATACTAGTTACTGATACTGGTAGACATGTGATCCCTGTTTGTTTTATGTTATTCCATGTTGCAATTTCTGAATTATTTGAAGCAATCCAAATCTCCGTATCGCTCAAGGCTAAAACCGTATTTGCTTGATAAGCGCCTGTACTCTTCTGACCACAAAAAGTATAAAATTGTATTTGAAGCAAAGCCCACTGATGACCGTTCCAATGGACAGCGTTATATATAGAATCATTTGAATATATTTGTCCAACAGCCCAGATATTACTGTCATTAACAATTACAACATCCTTAAAGTAACTTGAACCACTTAACCCGCCAAATGTATATTGGACAAATGTGTAGTTATGACTTGTTGTATCCGGCGGGTTGTTTTGCTTTGGCGCTGTGGGGCTTTTGCAGCTTTGTGTTATGAAAAATATTAATAAGGATAGCATCAGCGACAATACAAATTGCCTTTGCACTGGATAAGTTTTAAAAAGTTTTTTCAATCAAGAACCCTTTCAAATATTTTTTCTAAAACTAACGAAAAGAATTTATAATAAATTTTCATAAATAAACATCAGTGATTTTACGTATTTTTATTTGCGCAAATTACGTAGAAGGATATACGGAAATTCCGTATGAAAGCTGCGCAATAGCAAATAATTTTTTTTGCTATAATTAATAATTTATTTCAATTCAGAAATACTTCGTGGTTGGTCTTGTCGATTTGTTTTGAGTGAGAGAACTCTCGTAGATTAGAATTTTTATAATTGCTTGTTAATAGATTTGCATGAACAATATCCGGCTTGCCGTTTCTTCCATGCTTTCCGCTTCTTACACTTGCTCGGCTGCCAAGTATTGATACCCTTCGGCTGTGTTTTGCAATTTCAGAATAACTATGATGAATAATATTAACCGGGATAATGCCGCACTTATTTTGACGATTATTAAAATTTGTTTTGGAAATATTATTTGAGGGAAGGGGATTGGAGTTAAGTAAGAGGAGGAAGAAAGACGCAATCCCTAAGAATAAGAAGTAATATTTATAATACCTTTTAAACATACACCTTATTGAAATTCGACGAGATAAAATTTGTTAATTATATGGTTAAAGTCAAGTAAATAAATAAAAAATATTTTAGACAGGAATTTGATTAATCAAATTCCTACATTAATTTCTTTTACCTACTGTAATTACTGCTGAACCGTTGCTGCTCCCCACCAAAACTACCATATCTCCCTTTACCGCCATACCCCAATAGTTACCATTTGGCAGCGATACTTCGTTATACGTTGTCCATCGAAGCCCATTATAATGGGCGCAAAGCCCATAGCCGCCGCATGCGTATATATCATTTAATCCATTTCCCCTTACCCTAAATACAAACAATGACGGCAGCCCATCTTCTTCCTTCCAGCTTCCACCCGCATTATTGTATAATCCTTCGCCCCCGGCGTATATTTTATTTGTTGTACTGAACCACACTGTATATAGTTCTTTGTTAAGCCATGGAATATTGCTTACTGAGCCATTTTCTATCTTAAGTAATTCTTTATCTCCGCCTGAGGATAGATTATATGCGGGGCATAGTACAATATTGTTTCCGCTGTTATCTGTTATCCCCCATATGTCATTTATATTATTTGTTGTCCCGCTTTCTAGCTTCTGCCAGGTTGTTACATTGTAATGGACGATAGTTCCGGCATTCCCTACACCGTAAAGTGATGAGCTGGATGTTGCCCAGAGCTTCTCTACTGTTGCATTTGGATTTGAGATATTGAGTCGTGAAAAACTCAACTGTGCTTGAGGGCTTATTCCATCCCAATGAAAAACACTTCCTGCTGCCAACCATATATCATTTAACTCTACCACAAGAATTCCTCTTACAGAAGGGATGATAAGTCCAGAGTTATAAAACAGTTTTTTTAATTCCCATTCTTTCCCATTCCATTTTGCTATACTATATGGCTGCTGATCGACTTGTCCTGTAGAATCGTTCAAATAGACTTCTCCAACAGCATAAGCAAGTGTATCATTTATTATTGCAACATCATTTAAATTGCAGCTTCCTGCATTACCTCCAAAGGTAAATGTCTGCCATGTAAAATTGCTGCTTGTGGTATCCATTGTTTTGGCAGTGACTGTTTCACTTCTTTCAGTTGGGAAACCCTTGCCATACTCTGCCTGGTAAGAATAAGATTGGTTAGGAGAAAGAGTACTGTCGTAAAGAGTAGTATCGTTACTCGTAAGGTTAAAGCTAAATAAATTATTTCCATTTCGCTTAATAACAATATTAGTAGGCAAAGGGGCATTGTTAATAGTAAGTTTAATCCACGTTTCGGTGCAGCTAACATCAGATACGCTTAAGCTAAGCCTGTGGGTGATAAATGCGGTTGGACTTTTACAACTAAATGAGACTATCAATAAAAACAATAATGTGCCAAGTGTTAAAATATATTTCACAATTTTCTTCTTTCTCATCATCATTAATTTCTTTTACCTATTGTAATAATAGCACTGCCATTTAGGTAACCAACTGCAACTAATAAATTTCCTTTTACAGACACCGAGGTGTATACTTCGCCAGGTAACCTATATACAGTCCATGTCTTACCGTTAAAATGTCCCATCAATCCATAAGTGCCGAATACTATTATGTCGTTTAACCCGCTGCCTCTTACGCATGTCAAAGATTGCATTGAGAATTCCACTTCTTCTTTCCATTTTCCGTAGGCATTTATAAACAAACCGGTTCCTGCTACATATACTATATTCTTGTTATCAGCCCAAACTGATTGAGCTTCAAAAAGGTTTTGAGGAGTTGATATTATTTCAGTTTTATTTTCAGTAAGTTTTAACAAAGCACTGCCAGTTAAACTATTTTCATTATTATACAGAGGCATATATATAGTAGAAGAATTATCGATAGTATTTTGTACGCCATATATATCTGTGATATTAAATGTTACTCCGCTTTCTATCTTTTGCCAGGTACCGTTAGAATAATAAGCTATTGTACCTGAATTGCCAATAATGTACAAATCTGAGCTTGATGTTCCCCAGATTTTATTGATCCATCCATTCCAGATTGCGCTACTTAGATTATATTCTTCCCATGTAAAACCGTTCCAATGCATAGGCTGGTTACTGCCAACCCAAATATCATCAATTGCAAAAGCAAAGATAGAATATAACGGGGCAAGATAATTTTGTCCTTGATACGAGTAATAAATTCTTTCAATAGTCCATGTCTTTCCATCCCATTTAGCGAAATTATATAATTGTGGGTCTGGCTTGCCTGTCGAATCATCCAAATAAATTTCTCCAACTGCATAAGCAAGTGTATCGTTTATTATTGCCACATCATTTAAGTTGCAGCTGCCTGCATTACCTCCAAAGGTAAATGTCTGCCATGTAAAATTATTACTTGTTGTATCCATTGTCTGGACTGTTAACTGGTTTGTTGTCTGTTGTTTATTGTTAGCAGTGTAGTAACCTGCAACAAAGTAGCTTTTGTTCGGTTGAAGGGAATCAAAATAAATAAGAGAATCGCCGCTAAGACTTGCATTATATAAAACCTGGCTGCCTGATTTTATTGTTAATGTAAGCGGGAAACTAACGCCTTGTGTTTTAACATTAAGCCAGGCTTCAGTGCAAGAGACATCATCTAAAGAAAGTATTACATTACCATTAACGCTTTTAGGCGCAGTAGGGCTTTTGCAGCTTTGCGTTATGAAAAATATTAATAAGGATAGCATTAGAGACAATACAAAATGTCTTCGTGTTAGGTAAGGCTTAAAATATCTTTTCAATCAATATCCCTTTCAATATTTATCTTGAAAATGACTGAAAGAATATATAATAATTCCCAAACAAAAACATCAGTAAGTTTACTGATTTTTAGTAGGAATTTGATTTATCAAATTCTTTTTTGATTACCCTGTCCGGCTTCGAGGGATCAAATTCCCACACAATTAAATTATCTCTTTGTTGTCATTGCGTTTTCCCCGCGCCCTCCGCGAGAAAGAAATGCTTCACGCAGAGACCGCAGAGATTACGCGGAGTACGCAGAGGTAAATTTATTTTAACAAAAATTCCTGCGATAAGTTCCCGACCATTACTTTAAACTTTCCTGGCTCGGTAATTCTTTTATCGTCTCTTCCGATAAACGATAATTGTTCAGGCTTTATTGTAAAGCTTACAACCTTGGATTCGCCCGGCTTAAGATCTATTTTATCAAATCCTTCTAATTGTCTTACCGGTCTCGACACCGACCCGACCATTTGACGCAGATATAGAAGCACTGACTCCTTCCCCTCGACAGCACCGGTGTTCGTAACCTTAACCGTCGCTTTAATATCATCGCCTAACTTTACCGTGCTGTTATCTAATTTCAGATCGCTGTAGCTGAACGTCGTGTAGCTTAGTCCATATCCGAAGCCCCACTGCGGGTCGTAGCTGTTCCCTTCCTCGCCTTCAAGCGGCTTATAATCGTAATGATAAAGAGCGTTGGGATATTTCGGATAGGTTACCGGCAGCCTTGCGCTCGGATTTGCGTCGCCGAAAATAATATTCGCAAGCGCTCTTCCGCCTTCCATACCGGGAAGGAATCCGATTAAAACTGAGTTTGCTCCGTTTACGATCTTATTTATCAAGCGCGGTCTGCCTTCGAGCATTACGAGCACTACAGGCTTTCCCGCGGACATTACAGCCTTCGCAAGCTCAAGCTGCGCATCATCGAGTGTAAGATCATTAATGTTGCCGGGAGTCTCGCAGTATGCTTTTTCGCCAAGACAAAGTACAACCGCATCAGCTTTCTTTGCCGCCTCAACCGCCGCGTTAACATCGAGCAGCGAATCAAAAGTTGATCCCGGAACATAAGTAACATTATCAGCGCCGATCTTATCTTTAACAGCTTCAAGCACAGTCGGTTTATCTTTTGGATAAAGAGATTCTTCGTCGCCCTGCCATGTAATTGTCCAGCCTCCGTTCATAGAAGATAGTTTATCTGCGGTTGGTCCGGTTACAAGCACTTTAATATTTTTTGACAGCGGAAGTGTCTTTGCATCGTTCTTAACAAGAGTGATAGATTCTTCAGACGCTTCAAGGTTTGTCGCAGCAGACGATGAAGACGCGAACTTATTTTTCAGATTATCATCCGGGAAAGGATTATTGAAAAGACCAAGCTCAAATTTTACTTTCAATATTCTGCCGACTGCATCGTCAATCCTCGACATAGGAACTTCTTTATCTTTTACAAGCTTTAAGAGAATATCATAAAAGCTGAAGTCATACGGAACCATGCTCATATCAACGCCAGCCATAACAGCCATCTTAACGGCTTCCTCCGGCGATGATGCAACCTTATCGCGCGTATAAAGTCTTTCGATATCCTGCCAGTCCGAATCGACGAAGCCTTTGAACTTCATTTCTTTCTTCAGCACTTCGGTAAGCAAATGATAATTTGAATGACCGGGAATTCCGTTAACGTCTGTTGAGTTCACCATAACTGTCGGGGCGCCTGCGTCAACGCCTGCCTGGAACGGCGGAAGGAAATATTCCTTCATCATTCTTTCCGGTATCCACGACGGCGTTCTATCTTTGCCGTCTAAAGGAAAACTGTATCCTACAAAATGCTTCAAGCATGTTCCTACTTTATCCGGAGCGCTTATATCATTTCCCTGCGCGCCTTCGATATAATTCGTTCCCATTTGAGAAGCTAAGTAAACATCTTCGCCGTATGTTTCCCAGAGCCTTGGCCACAGCGGCTGTCTGCCCAAATCCATTACGGGATAATATATCCAGTGAATACCTGAAGCGCGTACTTCAAGAGCCGTAATCTCTCCTTCCTTCTTCGCTAAGTTTCTATTAAATGTTGCCGCCATATTAATAGCCTGCGGGAATAGAGTTGATCCGCTTGTATATGTCGCGCCGTGGATCGCGTCTATACCATAAAGAACAGGTATTTTCAATCGGGTATCTTTCACGGCAATATCTTGAATCGCCGTTATCAGTTTGGTCCATTCATCAACTGTTAGCGCAACATCATAAACATTTAATATCGAGCCGACGTGGTATTTCTCTATCGCTTCTTTTAATTTATTTTCGTCCACCTCGAACTTTTGAGTTGCGGTTCCGTGAGTCTTAGCTACAGCTTGAATGGTTATCTGGGTCATCTGCCCGACCTTTTCTTCGAGCGTCATCTTTGATAGAAGCGCTTTAACTTTTTTATCAATTGTTCTTTTTTCTTTTGTTCCTCCGAACGAAAGAGAAGTGAAAAGTAACATAAAAAAGAATGCAGATAATAATATGATGTAACGTTTCATCTTTTTATCCTTGGTATAAACTGTAATAAATCCATTTAAATTGAAAAATGATTTGAGAGATTAGAAGTGAGATATTACTTTGTTTCCCGTTTGTATTCATTGAAGTATTGCTTAATTGTTGCATAAATAAACGAACCAGGTCAAGCTTTGCTCAACCTGGTTATCAATGTAGTTTCTAATTCTTACCAAATCTAACGGCGTCAAAGTTTGAGCCGTTAAAGCTTCCATTCGCATTAGAAGGCAATACCGAGAGAAAACTTCTGTATGTTGGTTAAGCGTCCGAAATTCTGGTACGCATAATCCAATCTTACAGCAACGTTGCCCAACAATATTTGTTTCAAGCCGAAGCCGAGAGAAAAAGATTCTTCCGAGTCGGTTAAGAACAAAGATTTATATCCGCCTCGGATAGCGATAATATCGTCAAAGACATATTCGCCTCCTACGTTAACGCTTTCGTAGTTGTCGCTCGGATGAATAGCATCGACTGCGAAAGTTAATTTATGCTTCTCTGTTGAAATAGGGCTGTATGCAAGTCCCACTCTGAAAGTCAGCGGCAGAGACCAGTAGTCGGTGCTTAAGTTAGCCGGTATTCTGTTATTGATTCCGGTTGTAGACGGATCTTGAGAATACAATACCAAAGTAGAATTCCCCTGCATCTGCATCTTGGTTCCGAAGTTGGAAATCGACATTCCAAGCATGATGCCGTCAAACGGAGTTCTGTATTGAACGCCAAGGTCTGTCGCAAAGCCTATTGCGCTTGCCTGCCAGATAGATTGATAAATTATTTTAGGATTAAATCCTATAGCAAAATTATCCGTAAGATTTATCGCATAACCGAGACTGAACGCAATGTCTGATGCGTTGAACACCTGACCGGTGCCGTCGGGCTGATCAACTGTAGTAACTTTCATATCGCCGTATGACGATGATGTAAAGCTGAAGCCAACCGTTCCCATACCTCCGAGACTGTATGAAGCGGCGAGGTAATTATAAGCGATACCAGCGATCCAATCTGTATGATCGAACATTATTCCCACTCCGTCAATCTTCGCAAGACCGGCTGGGTTCCAGAAGAACGCGCTTTGATCATCCGATACAGCAACGAAGGCGCTGCCCATTGCAGTAGCCTTAGCGCCCTGGCTGATTGAAAGGAAGTCGGCTGCCGTAGTACCTCTTTTAGAAACGTTAGCGACAAAATCACTTTGGCAAAATGTCATGGAAGAAAACAAGACCAATGCCGATAAAATATTTATAATTTTCATTTTCATCTTTTTCTCTCCACTACTTAATTACTGCAAATTTGCCAATGTACTCGCCTATGCCCGGTGCGTCAACGTGAAAGATGTAAATGCCGTAGGCGATATCCATACCATCCTCGGTAACAAGGTTCCAGGGCAGCGCGCCGCCGCTGTTGAGATTAGTATCATCTTTATATAAAGTTTTTACAAGAGCGCCGGCAACAGTATAAATTCTTACTGTACATTTTGCAGGAAGATTTATAAAGTTGATCATGCGTGTACCGCGTCCCGATGCGTATAATGTTCTCGGCTCCCATGAAGCGGCACATATATAAGGATTCGGCACAACGGAAATCTGCGACAGGCTTTTGTTTGCCGTATTATTATTTACACCTGCCGCCTTAGTTGAATAAGTGAAATAATCTCCATTAGCAAAAGGTTTTTTAGTATATATTCTGAATTTGTCGCCTGCTTGAGGATACACTGGAGTCTCGCCAGGATTTAACGGTCCGTCGTAATTGATTCTCCATGTGTAATATGTTTGGTTTGAAATCGGAACAGTAAAAATTATTTTATCACCGATCGTAAGAGTTTTTGTATGATCATTATCAATAACTTCTACGCCTACCGAATCTCCGGTAGTCAAATTAGTCACCGTAAAGTCAATTGGAATTTTTGTCTGTTTGGTTGTTGCAACTGTATGATCAAAGAAATCCATCTCGTAATCTGCGGGCCACAATAAATCTCTTGATGCAGATGAATTATCAGGCTGTACGCTTAGGTTCAGATTGCTCTTACCAACATACCAGCCGGTTAATGTATCATTGACTGAGATTGTAGTATCATTGTTAAAAGTAAATACCATACCATCGTACGGCGGGCTTGATACTGTTGGTCCAAACACTGTTGCGTCGCCGCCGCTGACAAGAGTAGTGTCAACGCCGTTCAACGATCTAATAACATCATAAGTTGAAGTTTTGTAATTCGGAACAGTCCCAGTTGCATTAAACTTAATCGAATATTTAGCGCCGTCTACAATTGCGCCGGGATTCAAAACCTCCGCGCTCATTGAGCCGGTACCGAGCCCGGTAGTAACCCTGCTTAAATCGCCGGATATTTGAGGCGGCACATAACCGGCTACAGGAGCGTTCGGAGTAACGACAGCGCAGTTAATATCAACAAAAGTAATATTACCTGCGTAATCCTGACGAATAACTTTTGAACATTCAGTCGGCTGCAATCCGGTGGTTCCTCGGTTAGGATCACCTTTCGAATATGAACATACGGCATAATAATATGTCTTTCCGTTCTCTACTGTTGTATCAACAAAAGAATGCTGAAGTCCTGTGTTGCTTCCTCTCCAGAAATGAGCGCCGTTAATACCAACAGGATCAGGACCTGAGATCGAGTCAACTAAATCGAACTGCGCAATCGGCTTCCAGTATTTTGGTTCGCCCTGCGAGTCTGTTATTAGTTTAACATCATTGAACTGCGGCTCGAGGCTTCTATAAATTGTATAACCTTCAAAGGATTTCTTATAGCCTTGTTTAGGATCGTTGTTTTCAAAGCCTAAGTAGCGATCCCTTGATAATTCGGCTTTGCTGTCCCAGTAGAGAAATACTCTCTTATTTCCAGCAACCGCATGAACAGTCGGCGTATAAGGCGGTTTAGAGAAATTATAATTGGCGTTATAAATTGCCTGTACGGTTTGTTTATTGAACAGCAGGTTATTTAAATCATTTCCCATAACCAGCGCTAAAGAGAATCTTTCTCTTAAACCTTTCTTAAGCGGGAAAGGACCGGATGCAAAGACCATGCTTATATTAACATTCTGAACCAATGTATCTTTGAAGCCGTTATTCATTTTTTGCCACATTACATTATCATTCTTTGGCCAGCCTGCCGTAGGACCTTTGTCTGATAATATATAAATCGAAACTGCCGTTAGACCGATTTGATCCGATTCATCTTTATCGGTTTCATCAAAATCAGGTTCTCCATGTGTTGGTAAACCATCGCCTTCGCCTTCATCTGGACCGGTATAACCAGGATCGGCAGGTCCTAAGCCGTCTCTGCCGACATCGTCATTTAACGGTTCACCGGGATCCCATTTGCCGTTTCCATTTAGGTCATCAAAAGAAATCCAGTTATGATTATTATCTATATTATCGTCACGTCTTTCATCTATCATTCCATCCTGATCGTTATCAATACCGTCAAAAGGATTGCCGGGGCTTTCAAGATAAGCATAGCCTAAATATCCCGTTGCCCAGTTTCCCGGATTTCCAACGCCGCCGGGCGCCCAGGAATATGCGATATCTAATGAAGTATTAAAATAAGCGCTGTTGCCAGGCTCAGTAGCATTTGCTCCTCCGATACCAGGATCAGCATAAAAGCCAAATGCCGTGGTATCATAAGTGAAGTCAGAAATATTTACAATATCATAATGCCAGAAAATTATATCTTCTGCTAAAACATGCGACCATTGAAATCCTCTGATCTCAACTCTTAAACCCAAGCCAGCGCGGTTTGAATCGCTTTTTATCGGGTAATAATAATAAGGGGCTTTTGTAAATTTTTTATCCTGTGAATCATCTAATACCATAAATGTCTCAAAGTCTGCGTTCATAACGCCTTTACCAAAGTACCCGTACCACTTTCCGTTCCACGATGGATCTAAACCTAATGCAGCAGGCCAAACTTCCGGATAAGATGTAGGATCAATATTGATGGCGGGGCTTGTATTCTTCGCATTAAAATATCCTGGGACTGGTTCTAATCCCCAGGGAGTGCCGGTAATTGGATCAGCGCTGTATTGTTCTCTGTAAGCAGATATAATAGGATTTATTTTTTGACCGCTTGGAGTAGTAGCGCGTGCGCCAATAAGAATTGCCTGCCCATCAAGATAATTATGTCCCGATCCAGCCGGCCATTCGACGGTTGGGAAAATTTCCCATTTACCAACTTCTCCATCATTATAAAACAAAGTATTGATTCTATTGCCAACCATAACACCCTGCCTGCGATACGTAAAATTACCAAGAGGATCCTGTCTGTAAAGTTGTATTCGCGGATCAGGAGCGCCTTCGTCAATTTGCGCAAAAGTGTAGCCGGCAGCAATTATCAATGTAAAAATTATTGTTAAAATCTTGTATTTCATTCTATATTCTCCTAATCGTTAAATCTAAAATCCTACCTGCAAACCGATTCTAACCTGCCGAGGTGCAGAGAAACTTGTAGGATCATTTAGGTATTGCTGAATTGTGTTTAGTCCGTAAAGAGTTCCGGCTAAATAAGTATATAAATCTATATTAGCTCTTCCGCTGGATGAATTAACATTTACTTCATTCTTAATATCTAACAGATTATAAACGAGTAGAAAAGCATTTATATCGAGCCCGTTAAACTTGAAATATTTTTCGGCTCTCATATCAACATTATAAGTAGGAGGCTTAAGACCTCCGTTTTCAAAACGCAGTCCTTGAGATAATCTGGTATCTTCAGTATATGGGAAGCCTGAGCCGTAATTAAATATTAGTCCTACGTTCCAATCATTTGCTTGACCAAAGTTGAACGCAATGTTTAATGTAGAGCGCTGATCCCAATTTAGCGGAACAACGGTCTTGTTGGTTTCAATAGGCGGATTAGATTGATTATTATAAAATACAGTCATTGGATCAGAAGCGTCTCCTTCAGCTATCTGATAAGTATAATCTAATTTTGCGCTGAAGAAGTCGGAGAATCTTTTATCAAGAGTTACAACAAATCCTCTAACATTTCCGTAATCTCTGTTAACGTAACGAGCATAGTTAACTCCTTGATATGTATTAATAATTTCCATACCAAGCAAATTTCTGATGTCGCTGTAATAAACCGTAAAGTCTAAAGAGAGATCGGAGGCAAGAGCCTGCTGTAATCCAAGTTCATACTTTACAGTTTTCTGTGCTTTCAAATCCGGGTTACCAACTATTGTAGATAATGATGCGCTGAATGGAACTATGTAATTTGAATTAACAAACAAATTGGAGAAACTCGGTATTTGGAAAAAATGTCCGTAAGAAAAATGTATAATTCCTTTATCAGTAATCGGGAACGAAATTCCTAAACGCGGACTAATCTGCATCTTTGCGGTAGCCTCTGTCATTTGACCGGCATTAACGAAGTTAGTATCTCTTAGAGGGTTTCGAGGATCAGTTAAGTATTGAGAATTTGCTTTGAAGTAATCGAATCTTACTCCAAAGTTAAGTATCATAATATCATATTCAGCTTTGTCCTGAACGTATGCTGAAAATGCAACAGGATATTTTGTATAAATTGTATTTGACAGCGTTGTACCTAACTGGCTGTAAAAAGGAGTGTAGACAGAATCAGTAGTTGACAAAGTATCATTGGTTATCAAACTATATTCGTGATCATATAGTTTATATAAGTCTAATTCTGCTCCGACACCCAATTTATGAACCTTGGAGAGCTGTGCATTAAGCTGCCACTGAAGAATGCTTTCCAAAGTTTCTCTTTCATATCTGCCGGACTGCTGCCCGCCCGATTGAAATGTATAGTTTGAAATCGGAGCGCCCTGGCTTGGATCGACATATCTTTTATCAAAAGGATCGGCATAGACATATCCTCTATAGTCATACCGGTTAACAGAAAACTTTAAAGTCTGATAAACACTTTGAGATGGGATATGAGAAATTTGGAATGTGTGAACAAAATTATTCATATAGTTATTCATAATTCCGTCTGGCGTCCAAGCCCACGCCTGGCTAAAATATTTATTCCAATCTTTATTCCAGAATAAGCTGTAACTAAATTTAAAAGTAGGAAGGTTGTAAGTTAGTTTTCCGTTAAAGGAATATCGCTCGGTTGGATTCATAGGAACCCACGAACCGTCTCCCGAATGAGTTATAATATAAATTGGATTGCCATTTTGATCAAGTATTGGATTTCCGGCAGGATCTTTTAGTTCCTGCGGGGATTTATCATTTACAGTATAAACTCTTTTACCGTATAAATAACCATCATCATGATAATACCTGCCTGTGGTAAAGAAAGTTAGGTTGCTTAAAATTTTAGTCGGACCACTTAAGCTGAATTCATAATTCTTTGTCCTAAATGATGTAAGCTTTCCAATATTAGGAAATACATTCGTATGACTAGTAACATAGTCTCCGGCATATGCCGAAAGCGAGCCGTGGAATGTCTGTGAACCATCCTGCGTTACAATATTTACAACACCGGACATTGCTTGTCCGTATTCAGCATTAAAAGTTCCGCTTATAACTTCCATTTCTCTTATAGATGAATTCTCAACTGATAGAGGTAAACCGCCGTCATAAGGATCGGTCACCGGCAAGCCGTCAACAAGGTATGAAACTTCATCAGAACGACCGCCTCTAAAGTGTCCGCCGACTACGCCAGCCTGTAAATTTATAATTTGCCCAACGCTTTCAACAGGCATCATATTTATTTCATTTGAAGAAATTGTTACAGAGGATGAAGTAAGGTCTTTTTGAACTAAAGGTCTTTGCGCAGTAATTACTATCTCTTTTGCATTTACCGATTTTGTATTCATTTTTACATCAAGAGTAAATGTCAAATCAATTTTAATTGGTACCTTTTTTATAACAGTTTTTTCATAACCGATTGCGCTGACAATTACAGTATAGTCACCCGGAGGAATATTGTTAATGTAATAATAGCCGTTTAAATCGGCTGCGGCGCCTAAATAAGTTCCTTCAATTATTACATTAGCACCTACCACAGGCTCGCCGGTAGCAGCATCTAATACTTTGCCTGCAAGCTTACCGGTTGTACCAGCTTTTGTAAGACTGGAAAAGACTATAACTATGAAGAGCACAGCCATCAATTCTTTTGTCTTCACCAGAAATCGCTTCATATTATATATGTACGGATTATCGTAATTACACATGATCTTTTTTTCCCAGATAGTAAAATGAAAATTTATCAAACCGACCTTTTATAAAAGAAGTGCAGTCCCATAAGAGGGACTGCACTTAAGGATTTTACTTAAGCAACATCATCTTTTTAACACTTTGGAATGAACCTGATTCTAGCTTATAGAAATAAACACCGCTTGAAAGGCTCGAAGCGTTAAATTGAATTGTATATTTCCCTTGATTCTGGAATTGATTAACCAAAGTTGCTACAACGCGACCTAAGATATCATATATCTTTAATGAAACCATTCCGGGTTTCATTAACGAATACTGTATCTGGGTCGATGGGTTAAACGGATTAGGATAATTTTGAGATAGCTGATAGCTGTTAACAACATTATTTGATTTATCCTTTATGCCGGTAACAGACCATTTGTTTCCAATCCATGTATACGACCAAAGAGAAACATTAGACCAAGAATTACCATTAGCAATTGGGGAATAATCGAGCTGTCCGTCTCTAGATGTTTTGCCCGGGCTTACGCTATTGATTTCAAAGTCAATAGGTATTCTCATACCTTCCTGAGGAACAAATACATTATCATTTCTCACAGCACCGTTGTCACCCTTATGAGCCAAATCTGTCCAAGGAATTCTTGCTTCAACATTATAGCCTGCAAGAGGATCAGGGAATCTAGCATTGTTCCATTGATAATTTGAGCCGTAAAGTTCAAGACTATCGACGCCCATATTATCTATTCTAATATGGTTTTGACAGAATCTAATATGATAATCCGGTTCAGAACCAGACTGGAGGCTAGTATGAGGAGCGCCATGCCAATCGTATGCGCCAAAGAATAGATCAGGACAAGAATTTTCATAAGATAATCCTGTCGCATCCAGATTAGGATCATAATAAACGTTGCTTGCATTAACATGGAAAGCAACATATAAATAATTAGCGTCTACGGCTAAATAAGCATCCGCAGAGCATACAGTATCATTAGGAATAAAGGTATTTTGAACAACTGTACCGCTATGATCGCTTACATACATTCTGAAAGGAGTAATTCCTGACCATTCACTAAGATCCGCATCCGCAGCAAACCCTGTCGGAGCGCCCCAATGAATTGTAGTAACACCTAATGCCATATTGGTTGTAGGTGATCCTGTAGCTCCAGGTGTGCCAAGAATTCCAGCATCGCTTCTGCAAACAACTGCATAATAATAGGAAACATTCTGATCTGTTCCCGGGGCTTTCAATAAATGCGTATAGGTTTGAGTTCCTTTCGGAATACCTGAAGTAGCAAGTTCGACGCCTTTAGCAGTAATATCAGTAATAGGATTAAATGAATAATAAATATTGTAAGTACCATTTGGCTGATCAGCAACATCATTCCAAACGATTGTATTTGAGTTATCTCCATTTGCAATAACAGTAACACCGGTAGGAGCAACTGGAGGAATTACATTGATGGTCGGATTACCTGTCCAAATATTGGTTAGATAAGCAACTTTGCCGTCGATCCTGCTTGGAGAAGCACTGTCGTGCTGGGTCATTATACCAAATGTGTTAACATTAGAAGGATCAAATCCGGTTGTATTATCCTGAGGAACGAAATCGCGCAGAGCAAAAGAATACTGATGCCAGTTTGTATCTGCCGCAGCGTTGAATACGAAACCAACTTTACCAACACCGTTTTCAAATTGCGCTCTAAGAGAATCTCCAACAGCATTTGTCTTCATCAAGAATTTTAAACTGTCAACAGGCCATCCGCCGGAAAGATTAAACGGAGTAGATAAAGAGAATCCGAAACCGCACCAGCCGTTCAAATATTGGTCGCCCATTGTCCACATTAAAGCATTTGAATTTGGAACCGGACCGGCATTATTTGCCACTGCAATGCTTGCATTGCCCCATGACCACGGCGTTCCTAATTGACCCGGTATAGAAATACCATTAAAGATTACGAAAGGAATAGGCTTGTTACCTGTTCTATCGAATCCATCAATTTTGAACTCTAATGAATCTAAAGGAACATTAGCGAAACCGGCAGGCGGATTTGGACTTGAGGAAGTGGTTGTTGTAACACAAACTATATTCCAGCCCGTCAATTTATCTACGTTTAGCTTATCATCATTGTAAGTGAATCCTCCCCAGTTTCCAGGAGCTTCAACGAAGCCGCTGTCGCCAGGAGTAACAGTACGACCGTTTGAATTAATTTCATGAAGCGGAATTTTTAGCTGATACCAATCTTTTACCGAATCAAGAACCAAGTCATTTTGATAGATATAGGTTTCAGGCTGAGCGGTACCGTCAGGACCGCGATCAACCAGTTGAATTCTAAACGACATATATTGAGGATATATAGGAGCTCTTACGATTTTTATCCATAACCTCAAAGTGTCGCTGGAACTCCAGTCCATAAATTGACCGGTAGGCATACTGTATATCAACTGAGAGTAACTGCCCCAAGGATGCAAGGAGTCGATCGCAGTTTTAATATCAAGGGAAGCTACGCCTGCACTTGCTACATAATCAGTAGAGTCTTGCTTCCAATGAAAATAGCTGTGACCGCCTTCGACATTGTGGGTCCAGACAAAGTTAGTGTCTGCTGCTATGTTGTCAAAATTCTGTATCATAACTTCCTGTGCAACTGCAACATAAGTCCATGATAGGAGAATAAAGAAAACAGGTAAAATAACTTTTTTCATTTGTTATCTTCCTTTCGTTAGTTAGTGAATTAAACAGTTAATTAAATTAGAACATAAGTTGATTAAGAAACTCATCAGTACCACATACTCCATAAGCCTAAAATTATTAATAGAATAAAGAGCGACATGAAGAGACTTGTTCTATATCCTCTAATAGTTTCAACGTTTTTTATTCCAAAGCTTATATCATGTATAGTATCAGGAAATAAATATTGAACTTTCAAAATTTTCGGTTCTCTATCAGCCTGAGTTTTAAGGCTGACTGTTACCATCAGCGCTACGCTTAATACAAACAGCGATATTGAGAAATACAAAAAGTTTATGTGAACTATTGCAAGAAGAACAGGGTTAGTTACCATGTTGGCGTTTACCAGCATTTCAAGTATCAATCTCAAAAAGCCGATACCTTCGCCGATAATTAAGGTCCATATTGCACCTTTTGCATTCGCTTTTTTCATCAATAAACCTATAATGAACAAGGCGGCAATCGGCGGGCTGATAAAGGACTGAACTCCTTGAAGAAATAAATAAACTTGATTACTTATAAGTTTTACAAGCGGCACGCAAAGTATCGCTAAGACAACGATAACAGTTGTCGAAAGCCGCCCAACAAGAACTAATTCTCTTTCAGAAGCCTCCGGATGTTTGGTTTTGTAGAAGTCATAAGTAAATAATGTCGAAGTTGTGTTGAATATACTGGAAAGAGAAGACATTATTGCTGCAAGAACACCGGCTACTACAATTCCTTTAATTCCTATCGGAAGAATATCACTAGCAAGCAAAACGGGATAAGCTTCATTTCCATTTATTTCAGGAAATAATGCTATGGCAATTAAGCCGGGTAAAACTAGAATAAACAGAGGAAGGATTTTTAGTAAAGCGGCTAATAATGATCCGCGCCGGGCGTGATCAATACTTTTAGCGCTTAATATTTTTTGAATAAAATATTGATCGGTGCACCAATACCAAAATGCAATTATCGGAGCGCCGAAGATAATTCCAGCCCAGGGAAAATCAGGATCGGACAGCGGCTTGAACATATTAAAAAATTCAGGAGGCAATTTTTCTCTTAAACCTGAAAATCCGCCGACAGCATTAAGACTGAATGCTGTTAATAAAACTGCTCCCGCTATTAATATTATAGCCTGGAAAATATGAGTCTTCATTACTGCCGTAGCGCCGCCGATTACGCTATATATACCGGTTATTAAAACCATTATTATTGTGGAAGTATAAAGATTAATCCCAAATATTTTGTAGAAGATAATACCGCCGGCAAACAGAGTAACAGACACTTTAGTAAAAAGATAAATTACAATAGAGAACGCGGAGAAAAATTTTCTTGTAGATCTGTCAAAACGTTTTTCTAAAAATTCCGGAACTGTTGCGATGCCCGATTTAATATATATTGGAGCTAAAAACCATCCAAGAAAGATTAATATAAAAATAGCCATCAATTCAAACTGACCAACAGCTAAACCTCTCAAAGCGCCGGAACCTGCCAAGCCGATAAAATGTTCACTTGAAATATTAGTGGCAAAGATGGAAAGCCCAACGGTTATCCATCCCATATTCCTGCCTGCGAAAAAGTAATCGTCGGAGTTCTTATCTTTCTTGCTGGAATAATAAAAGCCTATACTTAACGTAATGATTAAGTAGACTAATAAAATTAAACTATCAAGCAAAGTAAAATTTGAAACCAAATATCATCCAATTTTTCCTTTTGATAACTCACAAAAAGTGCCAAGATAATTGTTCGGTTATTTTTTTGTTATTCTTATTTTTTTATTGAAGGAAAACTTTCGGACAAAAAATTTTTTATTAAATTGATAAGCGCTGCTTATCAATCTAATAAAATTCAAATGTTTAACCTCTTCTTCAATTTTAATCAAGTGCCAAAATATTTTTTATTAGTTTAATAAGTTTGAATTATTATTATGATAAAAAAAACAACCGGCGCAACTATGAGTTTTATGTTTCAACTTTCTATTTCATTATTTCAATTTTAATTTAATGGCATAATTTCTGAATCTTATTTTAATTAGCGCGATCTAACCGGAAAAAATCTTACTTATCGCTTGTACAGATAATTATCTAGTAAAAGAATCTTTTTATAAAAACAGAGTTAAGCTTTATAAGATTTTTACTTTTTGCTGCTGCGGATCAAAAAAATTGGATTATTGGATTGGAGTCATAAAATGAAAAACTTTTCTACGGTGAAGAGCATTTCACTGCTTGTTATTTTGTTTGCTGTTCGATTTATGTCTGCTCAAACAGCATCTCTTCCGGCAACCTTATCTTTATATAATGAGAACGGAATAAGCATTCCATTTCAAAACGGAATGCCTGTGCCGACTTTTGAAAGACAGGATAGACAAATTATTAATCTCGACGGAACTTGGAAGAAGCTTAGATTTTCCGCCAATCATGATATTACTTTAGCGGCGCGCGATTCGGCAGGATATGCAAACCTCGTTGCTGAATCTCAAAATTATTTCTTACCAAGTTTTAATGACAGCAGCTGGCAGGCGAAAGATATTCCATCGGTCGAAAACACAATGAATCCGTCTCCAAGCGCTCCTGAGTATTATCAAGACGGCGTTTGGTACCGTAGAACTTTTTTTGTTCCAGACAGTCTTCAAGGAAAATTTTTCAAGCTGATGTTTTACTCTGTTAATTATGTAGCGGACGTTTGGATCAACGGGCATTATATCGGTTATCACGAAGGAGGCTATACGTCTTTTGCTTTTGATGTTTCCAAATATCTTAATTTTAATTCTGAAAACCTGATCGCGGTAAGAGTCGATAATCCGGGATGGGGAACAAGAAATGATATTGTTCCATATTATAACTGCGACTGGTTTAATTATGAGGGAATAATTCATGACGTATATATTGAAGTGAGCAGTCCTCTATCTGTAATTAGAACAGACATAGTTCCGCTGGATACCGCAGGAAATATTCAAACTACTGTTGTTGTGTTAAATAAAAGCGGAGTTTCAACGAGTGCGAATATTCATATCGATATTTATCGCGCAAATATTGATTCAACAAATATTCAGTCCGAAACTGCTTCCGCATTAGCTGGAACTTCTGCACTGGCAACTGGAAACTTAGACAACTCATTAACGGTTGCAAGTGATTCTTTGGACGTTTGGAGAACAATACTAAAGGTCGATAACCCAATGCTATGGTCTCCAAAATTTCCGAACTTATATATTATGAAAGTAACAGTTTCGGACAGCGGCAAAGTTGTCGATCAATATTATACCCAGTTTGGAATTAGAACAATCGTTACTCAAGGTACAAAAGTTTTACTTAACGGCAAGCCGGTATTTTTCACTGGAGTTGCACGACATGAAGATCATCCAATATATGGAAGAGCAATTCCTGACAGTGTAATTTATACAGATCTAAAAGTCATAAAAGGTTTAAATGCGAATATGATTAGGACTGCTCATTATCCAAATGCACCGTTCACATATACTTTGGCAGATAGAATGGGATTTGCAATCATGGAAGAAATTCCAGTCTGGTGGTTTGATGATCCAGCTGCATGGGCAATTCAAAACAATACAAGACACATTCATCAGCAGATGTTTAGAGAAATGGTTTTCCGCGATTACAATCGCCCATCGATAATATTCTGGAGCACGTGCAATGAATGTTTGGATGTTCCGGACAGGGCAGCATATATTCAGACAATCCAATCGGATATAAAAAATAATTATAACGACGGAAGATTAATTACACAATCTGCTGCTGCAAACAGACCGGGACCGCAAGATGTCTCTCAAGACAATTGCGACGTTGCAGGCTGGACTATGTACTTTGGAATTTTTTACGGAAGTAATTACAACTCCGATACGCAAAGTTTCCTGGACACTGCTAATATTGATCATCCTAATAAACCAATTATGGATACTGAATTCGGCTATTGGTCAACTCAATCTGGCTCTACAGAACTACAGCAGGCTCAAGTATTTTTATTAACCTTTAAAGTTTTTCAACAAAACGCCGCTGTAAATGCTAACGGGACTTATAATCCAAACGGCTATGTTGTAGGATCAATGTGGTGGTGTGCTTTTGACTGGTATACAGCACAAACCGGTCTGCAAACTATGGGAATATATCATATGGATAGAACAACGATTAAAAAAGTTGGACCAATTCTCCAAAGCACTTACAAGCCCTATTATCAATATGGTGGAACTATTACTGCGGTAAAAGACAAAGCTTCAAACGTGCTGGAGCCTATGGATTATCGGCTTAATCAAAATTATCCAAATCCTTTTAACCCTAGTACGACTATTTCTTTTTCTCTTAAGAAAAGCTCGAATGTTACTTTAAAAATCTACGACATCCTCGGTAATGAAGTTTTAACGGTGATAAATAATAAACTTTACTCGCAAGGAGCGCATGAAATAAGTGCAAACATGAACAGATTTTCTTCAGGAGTTTATTTTTATCAATTAGTCAGTGATAATTTTACTTCTGTAAGAAAAATGATATTGTTGAAATAAAATTCAATCAGCCGTTATTTAAGTCCAAGTTCTTTAGCCATCCTATAATAATTGGAAGGAGCGAGACCGAGTTTTCGTGCGGCATCGGTATCCGATTCAGAATGATGACGAACGTAAGTTAGGTATTTTTCTCTGATCATTCTTTCCATTTGAGATAATGGCAGAATATTATTTTCAAAAATTGCTTCAATACCGGAGAGCGAGCTGTTGTTATTATTTTTATAATACGAGCCCAGCGAATCTTTTGCCTGCTCAACATTAATTTCCCTTTCATCGCCGAAGAGCAATCTTTGAATAACATTTTTAAGTTCTCTGACATTTCCCGGCCAAGGGTAATTAACTAATACCTCCATAGCAGCCGGATGGATTGATGGTTTTTCTCTTCCCATTTTATTGCTGAACTGAATCATAAAATGATCAAGTAAAATTGGAATATCGCTCTTTCTAAGTTTTAAGTCAGGCACTTCTATATATATTACATTAAGCCTATAATAAAGGTCTTCTCGGAATCTTTTTGCTTTTACTTCCTCTTCAATATTTCTATTCGTCGCGGCGATTATTCTAATATTAACTTTTATTTTTTCGGTACGTCCGATTTTTTCTAGTTCCCCTTCCTGAATTACTCTCAGCAATTTTACCTGAGCTGTAAGAGGGAGTTCCGTTATTTCATCGAGGAATACTGTACCGTTATGTGCGATCTCAAATAGACCGGACTTTTTTTTATCCGCGCCGGTAAAGGCGCCTTTTTCGTATCCGAATAATTCACTTTCAATAAGTTCGTGCGGAAGGCTGCCGCAATTAATCGGTATAAAGTTTTCGAACTTTCTTTCACTATTATAATGAATATTATATGCTACCAATTCTTTACCGGTACCGGAGGAACCGCTAATCAAAATGTTAACGTCGCTCTGTGCATATTTTTTAATTTCATCTTTTAATTTTTTCATCGTAGGAGATTCGCCAATAATCTGCTTTTGACAAAGCAGGTCTTCAATATTCTTAATTAATTTCTGATTCGATTTCAGTCTTTCTTTTTCAAGCTTGCTTTTTTCATAAGCGTTAAAGATGCTTAACACAAAATCAGTAGGCTGATAAATATAATCTTCGATGTCTCCTGGATATTTTGTGCAGTACCAGAAGGCGCCGGCGCGCATAAGTTTATTGGCAAAATCAAAGTCAGTAATATTAATCGTCATCTTTGTAATAACGATAATTTGAATTGACGAATCGACTTCTTTTATTTTCTGAATTAATTCTTCGCCCATTACGCCGCCGGCAAGGTGGAAATCCATCACCACAACATCAAATTCATTTTTATTTTTCTTAATAAGATCAAGTGCCGCATTGCCGTCGGAGACGATATTCGAAATATTAATTTTATCACGGAATGGTTTTAAAGTGTTCATCACCCGAATTACATCATATTCCTCGTCTTCGATAAGCAGGACCTGAATAGTACTATTTATGAACATAAGTTACCCAAAAATTATTTAGCAGTTTATTGTAATTATAAATTCGCAGCCAGCCGCCGGAAGATTATGCACGTCGATTTGCCAGCCGCACCTTTTTGTAATTTCGTATGCAATATAACAACCGTAACCTGTATTTTGAATTGTTGATTGCTTAGTTGAAACATTTTCTTCAAATATTTTTTTAATCCCCTGTTCATTCAGTTCGAGAAGAAACGGATGTATGCCTTTGCCGTTGTCTGAAATTCTAACTGTTGCTTTCCGGTTTTCACGGTCATATTCTGTTTTCACATTTATCAAAATATCCTGGACACCGGCATGGTCTATACTGTTTTGAATCAGCGGCTCCACAACTTCCCAGATAACAAATTCATTAACGCCGATCTTAGGAATATTTTTATCAAGCTCAAGGTTGACATCATAAATAGTCGACTTCCTTGAAGTTCGCAGGAAAATATGTTCAACAATAAAATTAATAACTTCATTTAAGTCGGTTCTAAATATTGCATTTCTAATTGTCTGAATCGGAGGATCGAACCATTTCATGTCGTAAATTATTCTAGAAATAAAATTGGCATATTTTGTTACTCTGAATTTTATTTCGTTAATATTTTCCGGCGCCAGCAATTTTAGATCGCCTTTTATAAAGCCCATAACCTTTTCAGCTTTATGATGCGTATGATAAATTCTTTTTGTAAAGACTAATTCTTTTTCGTAGGTAATTTGTTTTTTAATGTTCTGCTCATGCTCATCAAAAAGAAGTTTCTGAGCTTCATCTCTTTCCCGCAATGTATAAGAAGAAATAAAATACATAGCAAGCAGACCTAAAGAAATAAATGAAAGATATATTAAAGAAGTCTCGTCGTAGTTAGAAATTATCTGGCTTGTCATAAAAGAAAAATCGGGCGTATTTTTAATATAAACTGCTCCGACATATTCGCCTTTCAGAACAAATGGCACAAAAGTATTGAAAGTCTGCTTATCCGTAACTATGCTTTTAATTTGTTCCTTTGCTCTCAGTTCATCACGTACACTGATGTAAAGGTCTCTTGCCTTTTCATGAACTTTACTGTTTACAGAGCCGTTAGAATTTATTCCGGATACATAATTAAAAAGATTTCTTCCGTCGTCGATAGCCAGCACATCTTTTCCATTATCTACCATAATGCAAATATCTTCAATGTTATGCTGAAGGATAGGCTGAACTAAAATTATATTCAACGACTGAATAATTCTCTGGCTGTCGCCTTCCTTAAGAACCTGCTGTTGATTAAACGATTCAAGCAAAAGTTCAAGCGATGTGGTTGTAAGATTAGCAAGCTTCTCCGCTGAATCTTTTTGATACCATTCCTGCGTGCTCATAAAAAAATTTCTGATTGAAGATTTGTTAACAAATGAAACCAGAAACTGGAATGAAAAGAGCACAACAAAAATCACGGTGATATGTTTAAACTCAAAGTGATATTCCTTGAATTTATCAAGCATCTTTCTATTAGACATGACTTAAAAATCCTTAATTATTTTAGCAGAAAATTCCCGGCGTTAATTTTTTCAGTCGCACTGTTAAGGGCATCGGAAACGGAAATTTTTTTCTCTATTGCTTCGTGTAAATAGTATGAAATAATATCTGAAATGCCGGTATAACTCTGAAGAAAAGGTCTGTGCACACCTTGTTTTAAAAGCTTTTTAAAAAAATAAATTGATTTATGTTCGCGTAAAAAAGAAGAATCCTCGTACACTTGATCATTGATGGGAAGAAGTCCTCCTTCTTCGTATAAAACTTTTTGCGCTTCCTCGCTTGTAATAAAATTAATAAATTTTACAGCCTCGGGAATTTTATTCGAGAATCTTGAGATCATTAAGTTCCAGCCGCCGAAAACTGAAGTTGCTTTTCCGCCTGCAAAATGGGGAGTTGGCGCTCTTTCAATTTTATTAAATATATTTTTGTACGACGGATTCCTTTCGTAGCCGGCGTAAAATCCAGGCCAGCCGCGGAGAAAGATTCCGTTATTCTTTAAATAATAAACATAGCTTGGGTCTTCTTTAAATCTGGAGACAGCAAGCGGCGAGACATTATACTTATTTACGAGGTCTACGAGAAGCTGTAAAGCCTTTTTTGCTTCAGGTGTATTAAGCTGAATTTTCCCTTCGTCCACAAAAGATTTGCCTTCGCTTTCAAGCAGCTCATCAAATATACAAATAAGCCCTTCGTAATCATCTGCTTGATAAATAAAAAAAGGATTCTGCTTGTCTTTTAATCTCTTGCTGAGAGACAGAAAGTTTTCCCAGGTTATCGAATTGTTAAGCTCGTTTGCTATATTTTTATAGTCCGGTAAATCCTGCAATAAATCTTTTCTGTAATACATCAATGCCACATCAATATACAAAGGCATTGCAACGAGCCTATCGTTATAATAGCAGGTTTCAATTGCATTTTTTAAAATATTATTTTTCTGCTGATCAGTTATAAAACTATCTATCGGAACACTCCACTTAGCAAATCTTGGAACCCAGATTTGATCAACAGCAAAAATATCAATTCTGTCACTCTTACTCCTTAAATATCTTGCTAATAATTCTTTTCTTTCGTTCGTGCTAAACTTGTCAAAAGGTAGATTGATAGTTTCAACTTCAATCTGTCCTTTATATCTCTCATTAAACATATTAACGACTTTCTGAAGAGCGGGAGGAATAGCGTCTGCGTAGTAAATTTTCTTTACCCCTCCGGGCGCGTCTGAAGATGAATCATAAGGCGGGAAAATATAACTAACCAATACAAATGTTATTACTAAAAAAGCACTGATAACTACATAAAAAATTTTTCCGAATTTCAACTTATTTTTCCGGGCTTGAATTATTAAAATTAGCGTTGATTATAATTATTAAACCTACTTTCAAATTAGAAGAAAAAACTTCACGAAAAGTTAAGGAAATTAATTGAAATTTATTCATAGTAAAACAAGCCGCTTGCATGCAAAGGATATTATCTGCTGTATTAAGCAGAAAATTTCATTCCGCTAAATAGCAGCGGAAAATGATTCGTTTTTTTACATAAAGAAATTTTTATCAAACAAGCTTTAAATATTTTATTATTATTTTAATAATAAAATTTTATTAAAATAATAAAACCAAGCTCTATCAATAATAGTTATTAAATATATACAGCCTTAAAACTAGCTGTATGAATAATAAATTTGTCGCCGTTAACAAAATTCAGCGGGCATAGTATTTGTTTTTATAAACAAGACAAAAATGTCTTCCTGTTCGCAGGGAATTGAGAAAAAGATTTACAAAATTAAGTTGAAATAAATGGTTAAAAAATATAGAAATATAGAATCTGATATTCTTGCCTCGTTAACGTTAACGCAGCGTTCTGCAGAGTTTTTGATGTTAGTGAATATTATTAATTTTTCACTAACTTTAGCAGCAAAGATCAAAACATTAATTGTGAATAGAAAATATTAAAAAGATAATCGACATATCATATTCATAAAGGAGCTACAATGGCTGTTTCAAGTCCAACGCCTATATCGGCGCAACCTCTAAACCAATCCAACAAAAATTACACAACTGAGCTAACTATACTAACTTCCCTTTTTTTCATGTGGGGATTTTTAACATGCTTGAATGATATACTAATTCCCCATCTCAAAGCCGTTTTTTCGCTCAACTATGCTCAGGCTATGCTGATCCAATTTTGTTTCTTCGGCGCTTACGCTTTGATTTCGCTTCCTTCAGGAATTTTAGTTGAAAAAATCGGATACAAAAGAGGAATTATTATCGGATTGGTAACAGCAGGAATTGGCTGCCTAGCATTTTACCCTGCTGCCGGAACAAGATCTTATCCTCTTTTTCTTCTTGCACTTTTTATCTTAGCTGCCGGTATAACATTGCTGCAGGTTGCTGCAAATCCTTACGTAGCTATTTTAGGAAAACCGGAAACAGCTTCGAGCAGGCTAAATCTTACCCAAGCTTTTAACTCATTAGGCACTACCATTGCTCCATATTTTGGTTCGTTATTGATTCTTTCAGTTGCAGTCAAGAGCGTTGAAGAAACTCAGAAAATGAACCCTGCTCAATTAACAGCTTATCAATTAACAGAAGCAAGCGCCGTGCAGGTACCTTATCTTGGACTGGCGGCTGCGTTACTAATTATTGCAGGAATTTTTGCCGTTGTAAAACTTCCTGAAATTGAAGCAAGCAGCATAGGCTCAAGCGGCGGTGACGGCAACAGCTACGACTCGCACCATGAGAGTGCATGGAAATATAGACATCTAATGCTCGGAGCAATCGGGATTTTCGTTTATGTCGGCGCTGAAGTTTCAATAGGAAGTTTTTTAGTAAATTATTTTGGAAGTTCTTCAGTCTTAGGAATGAAGGCTGCTGATGCCGGCAAATTTGTTTCATTTTATTGGGGCGGCGCAATGGTTGGCAGATTTATCGGTTCCTACATACAAAGAAAAATTAAACCCGGCATCGTACTTGCTTTTAATGCTGTTGTTGCAAGTATTTTAGTCGTCACCTCAATGCTCTCTTTCGGTTATTTAGCAATGTGGTCCATTCTACTTGTAGGATTATTTAACTCAATCATGTTCCCGACAATTTTCACTTTAGCAATTGACGGATTAGGAAAGCATACCGGACAAGGTTCGGGAATTCTTTGCATGGCGATTGTGGGCGGCGCTATTATTCCCGTACTACAAGGTTTAATTGCCGACAGCATTGGAATTCATCATGCGTTTATTCTTCCGGTAATTTGTTATTTGTTCATAATATTTTACGGATTGAAAGGACATATTCCTCATCTTCCAAAATTAAAGGCTCAAAATGCCTAACACGGATGTAACCCTTGGTATAGATATCGGCGGCACAAATACAGTTTTTGGATTTGTTGATAAATCCGGTAATTGTATAATTGAATCCGCAGTTCTTACAAAATCCAATGAGCCCGCGGAAAAATTATTTGCCCGTCTTCAATTAGAGATTAATAATTTGTATAAAAAAATTTCAAGCGACTATGATTTTATTGGAATTGGAATTGGCGCGCCAAACGCAAATTACTATAACGGAACAGTTGAGTATCCTCCAAATCTGAGCTGGGGTTATGTAAAAGTCTTGGAAATCGTTCGGCAATATTTTGACATTCCTTCTGCAATTACAAATGATGCTAACGCTGCAGCAATCGGAGAAATGAAATTCGGCGCAGCAAAAGGCATGAAAGATTTTATTGTAATTACACTGGGTACCGGACTTGGAAGCGGCATTGTAGCAAATGGAGAATTAATATATGGAGCCGATGGATTCGCCGGCGAAATTGGTCATACAATTTATGATCCAGATGGTAGAAAATGCGGCTGCGGGAGGAAGGGCTGCCTTGAAACTTATGCTTCGGCAAGCGGCATTAAACGGACAATTTTTGAACTTCTGTGCAACTCAACCGAAGAAAGCGAATTTAGAGATATCAGCTTTAACAAGATAAACGCAAAAATGATTTCCGACGCTGCTATGCGCGGCGATAAGATTGCGCTTGAGGCTTTCGACTATACAGGAAAAGTTTTGGGAATAAAATTAGCTGATTCGGTGGCGCATTTCAGTCCCGAAGCTATTATTCTCTTCGGTGGTTTAGCTGCAGCGGGAGATTTGATTTTTAAGCCCACCCAAAAATATCTGGAAGAAAATTTACTGAATATTTTTAAAGGCAAAGTAAAACTCATTCCGTCTGCATTGACAAAAGGCAACACTGCTGTGCTCGGAGCAAGCGCCTTAATCTGGAATGAACTTGACAAACTTAAGAAAGATGAAATCCAATAAAATAATCAATTTGTTACATGATGCAGCTTTTATTCTGATCTAAGAAATAGATTGTGAAAGTCAAATGAAAAAAAAACACGCTGCAAAATCCTATTTTAATTTTTTTCTAATCTTCTTTATAATATTAAGTTTTAGCGAGATCATTCCCCAAAATTCAAATAGACAATGGAAAGGATATTCAATACTTGGCAATGGAAAGTTATGCGTTGTTTATTCGGATGACCCGCGTATTACCAAACTCACCGGCTGCAATGGAATTCAGCATTTTTATTTTGACAATTATTCCGCTGATTATATCGCATCTTCTTCTTTTGCTCTTGTTGAAAAAAATATTTTAACACAAACAACCGGGATGAAAAATTTTTTCACTGCCGAAACTTATATAAAATATAAAGACGGTTTAATACAAAAAGTGGAATGCTTCATACATCCCAAAGATGCTGCAGTCTTATCTTTAAAATTTAACGAAGAGAAGAAAGATGTAAAGCCTCTTTTTAATTTGGTCTTAAGAAAAAATATTTTAACCGATCATACCACAAAACTAACTTCTCTCGAAGTTGTAAATAATATTGTTATCGCCGAATGGTCCAACGGATTTGTACTTGGTCTTGCTTCAAATTCTGCTTCAAATAAAATTGAAGCCGTTGATTCTATTATTACTGCTGCCGATGCAAAAAATATTATCATTGCAGCAGCAAGTTCTAAAGAGAGTGTCGAATCTAAATTAAATTATTTGCTCAAGCAAAAAGACTTGCAGTCCCAGGCCTCTATTTACTGGAATAACTGGATGAACAGCGGAAAGCTTCCCCGATTTAAAAATGGATTTAGCGAAGCGAAAAAATATTTGAATTATTTTAAGGGAACTTTATATGCTGTGAAATCAGCTTGCATAGATGGACAGGTTCCCGCCGACATTACCGGACAATTTGTTACAAACAATATGCCCCAGCTTTATCCGCGCGATGCTATGATGTGCGCCAGAGTTTTCTTGTTGACCGGACATTATCAAGAAGCAAAATCAATAATCTCTTTCTGGACGCGGAAAAATATTCCTGAAAAAAGCGACGGAGAATTTTATGCTCGGTATGATGCAAATGCAAAAGCCGTTGACGGTGGAAGCGGCGCTAGGTTTAACGAGCCGGAGTGGGATGCAAATGGATATTTAATACAACTGCTAAATGACTTTCACAAAGCAAAAAAAATTTGGCTTGCCCATAAATCTTTTATATATAAACTTGCTGATTTTCTTGTTAGTAAAATTGATCCTTCCGGCTTACTATATGAAGGCGGCATTGTTGAATGGACAGGCTATTTGCCATCGACTAATATGACTTGCGCAGCTGCTTTACAAACCGCTTCGGTTATTGCCGCAGAGTTTGGCGACAAATTTCTTTCAAAAAAATATTTGAATGCATCCGATAAAATTTCAAATTCATTGCATAAACTTTTTGATAAAAAAAGAAAAGCTCTTTGCGCTCTTAGATTTCACGGTGTAAAGGCGGAAGGTAATTACAGCATTACAACTCCGGCTAAAGATACACTTTATCTTTGGGACACGTCTTTAAATTTTGGCGTGCTGTGGGGATTCCCAAACAATTCTTTAGTTGTACAAACGAATAAATTTATTGAAGACAGTACATGTAAACACGGCGGCGGAGTTGAATATTTTGAAGCATTAGATAACGCATGGCTTTCAAATTACGGCGGCGACCTTTTCTTCTTTACTACGGCTGCCGAATCGCAATATCAATGTTTGCAAGGAAATTATTCTGAAGCAAAAAAACACATCGACTGGATGATATACAATTCTAATTCATACGGCTTAATGCCGGAAAGAATTTATTTAAACCAATCCGACTGCAGCGAAGCTTCACCGCTTTCTTGGTGTAATGCGGAATTCGCCGCTTCGGTTTTTGTTTTCAGTCAAAGATATAAATAATTATTTCTTTAAAATCCAAAAAAGGGATTTCTAATTATGATTAGACTTACAAATAGATATAAATATTTTTATTTCTTGCTTGCGGTAATTTTTTGCTTGTTATTAAATAATAAAACCGCTGCTCAAGGAAAGTACTTTGTTACTACCAACGCTAAGAATATAACTTACGATGGCGAGCCGATTATGCTGGAAGGAATTAATCTCGGCAACTGGCTTGTACCTGAAGGATATATGTTCAAATTTAAGAGCACTAATTCTTATAGATTAATTAACGATTTAATTAATGAGTTAGTCGGACCTTCTGAAGCAGCGGAGTTCTGGAAGACTTACCGGAAGCGTTACATAACTGAAAAAGACATTCAGTTTATTAAAAGCACAGGGTTAAATTCAGTACGTATTCCTTTCAATTACAAATTATTTGTAAGCGAAGAGCATCCAGGCGTGTGGTATGACGAAGGTTTCCAGCTTCTTGATAAAGTAATCGGCTGGTGCAGGGAAAATAAATTATGGGTGATACTTGATATGCATTGCGCGCCCGGCGGTCAAACAGGCGATAATATTGACGACGGATGGGGTTATCCGTTTTTATTTACAAGCGCCGAAAGTCAGAATTTAACCGCGCAGCTTTGGAAAAAAATTGCCGACAGATATAAAGGTGAAAAAATTGTTATAGGCTACGACATTTTAAATGAGCCTATAGCGCCGTTTTTTAATACTGATGAACTTAATAAAAATTTAGAGCCGGTCTATAAAAAAATTGTTGCGGCAATTAGAGAAGTAGATACGAACCATGTGATCATTCTTGGCGGCGCGCAGTGGGATTCAAACTTTAAAGTTTTTGGCAAACCTTTCGATTCAAAATCCATTTACACGTTTCACAAATACTGGAGTGATACTACCAGAACTGTAATTCAAGAATATCTGGACTTCAGAGATAAATATAAAGTACCGATATGGCTCGGGGAATCCGGCGAGAACTCAGATAAATGGATTAGCTCCTTCCGGAATCTTTTAGAGAAAAATAATATCGGCTGGTGTTTTTGGCCTTATAAAAAAATGGACGCACCGACATGCATGGTTTCCGTGTCAATGCCAGCCAATTATGAAGCTATAATTAAATATGCCGAATCTCCAAGGAAAACTTTTGAAGAGATTAGAAAAGACAGACCATCACAAGAATTAGTTGACAAAACTTTAAAAGACTATCTCGATAATATTGAATTCAAAAACTGCAAGATAAATGAAGAATACTTAAAAGCACTGGGACTTAAGAATATAAATTAAATTATAAAACTAAATCTATATCCTTTAGAATTAAAAAAAATATTCTGTGTATGATATAAGGGATCAAACAAAAATTTATAAATATAAATTTCAGGAGATTTAAGATGAAAAAATACAATACAGTCTTTGTAATAATTTTAGGAATAATTATGAGTATAAATATTTCAGCTCAGAACAACATTGAGCCTTATAAGAATTCCGCCCTTCCGGTAATACAACGCATTAATGATCTGCTCGGAAGACTGACGCTTAAAGAAAAAATTTCTCTCTTGGGTGGAACAGGCTTTGCTACTAAACCAATTGAACGTCTCGGAATTCCTGAATTAAAAATGAGCGATGGACCTTTGGGAGTTCGTTGGGGCAGTTCTTCTGCGTTCCCGTCAGGAATATGCATGGCGGCAACATGGGATACTTCTTTAATTAATAAAATAGGAAAATCTATCGGCGAAGAATTAAAAGGAAAAGGCAGAGATGTAATTTTAGGTCCATGCGTCAATATTGCGCGAATACCTCAAGGCGGAAGAAATTTTGAAAGCTTCGGTGAAGACCCCTATCTGACCTCAAGAATGGCAGTAAGTTATATAGAAGGAGTTCAAAGCGAAGGAGTTGCCGCTACTGTAAAACATTTTGCAGCTAATAATCAAGAATACGAAAGGACGTTTGTAAATGTAAAAATTGACAAGCGTGCGCTTAATGAAATATACTTGAGGGCTTTCAAAGCTGCGGTTAAGGAAGCTAAAGTTAAATGTGTTATGTCGGCTTACAATAAAGTAAACGGTGAATACTGCAGCGAGAACGATTATCTGTTAAAAACAAAATTGAAGGATGATTGGAAGTTTTCTGGGCTTGTAATGTCTGACTGGGGCGCTGTACACAGCAGTATTCCAACAGCCAACGGGGGCTTGAATCTCGAAATGCCGGAAGGTACTTATTTAAATGATTCCACTTTATTTGATGCTGTTAAAAACGGCATCGTTAAAGAATCAACTATAGATGACAAGATAAAGCGAATATTAAAAGTGATGTTTGAGTTAGGCTTATTTGATAAAAAAGATGTACCGCAGCCTGATTTAATCAACACTAAAGAACACCAGCAAGTTGCTTTACAAACTGCGACCGAAGGAATCGTACTTTTAAAAAATGAAAATGATATCCTGCCATTAAAAATAAAAAAAATAAAAACGATTGCGGTTATTGGATCCGGAGCAGTTAATGCGAGAGTAGGTGGCGGCGGTAGTTCAATGGTTAATCCGATATTTGACGTTAGTCCCCTAACTGCTCTTAAAGAAAGAATTGGAGACAAAGTAAATATCAGCTATGCAGAAGGCGTGCAGCTTAACGGCGACGGCAGTTACATTGATTCATCATTTTTCTATCTTCCCGGAAAGCCAGAAGAGCACGGAATAGAAACCGAGTTCTTCAATAATCAAAATCTTGAAGGAGTACCAATCTTAAGAAGAATAGATAAAGAAATTAATTTTAATTGGGGAAACGAAGCTCCGTTTGAAGGATTTAGAAGTGAAAACTACTCAATTAGGTGGACTGCACTGTTGAAACCAGCTAAAACTGGAAATTATATTCTTGATGTTACTTCTGACGACGGATCAAGGCTTTTTCTTGATGGAAAATTAGTGATTGATGATTGGAGCGATCACGCTGCTGAAGTTCATTCTTGCAAAGTTAAACTAGTAGCCGGAAAATCTTATTTGATTAAATATGAATTTTACCAAAACGGCGGCGACGCAATTGCAAAGTTTGGCTGGAGACCGCCGAATGAAGATTTAATTAAAGAGGCTGTATCTCTTGCAAAGAAATCGGACATCGTTATTATCTTTGCAGGTACCTCAAAATTTTTTGAATCGGAAGGATTCGACAGGAGTAATTTGGATTTGCCGAACGATCAAGTTAAACTTATTAAAGCTTTGACAAAAGTAAATAAAAATGTTGTTGTTGTATTAAATTCCGGCTCACCTGTATTAATGAATAATTGGCTTAATAATATTGACGGACTTTTAGAAGCCTGGTTTGGAGGTGAAGAAATTGGAAATGCCATTGCTGATGTTTTAGTCGGGAATTACAATCCTTCAGGGAAACTTCCGGTTACATTTCCACAGCGATGGAAAGATTGTTCGGCATATAAATCCTATAAAGCTCAAGACAGCGTTTCAGAATATTCCGATGGAATTTTTGTTGGATACCGTCACTTTGATAGATACAATACCGCGCCGTTGTTCCCGTTCGGGTTCGGCTTGTCTTATACAAAATTTTCTTACAAAGATTTGAAAATCGCTCCGGAATCAGGCGGCAAAAAATTTAAAATATATTTTACGATAACGAACACCGGCAAACTTGACGGTACGGAAGTACCACAGTTATATCTTGGAATGTTAAAATCGAAAGTTGAACGCCCGGTGAAAGAACTAAAAGCTTTCGGAAGATTTACTTTGAAACCAGGCGAAAGCAGGCATGTAGAATTTGTTATAAATAAAAATGTTCTTGATTATTTTGACGACCAGAAAAACGACTGGCAATTTGAGCCGGGGAAAGTTAAGGTTATGATAGGAAGCTCTTCAAGAGATATAAAACTCAATGGCGAATTAACTCTTGAATAGCCTTTCGTCAACTTTACAATTTTAATTAAGTTTGCATCTGCGCCGGAAAAAACTCCGCACAGTTGTATTTATTCAGTAATATTTGAAGGAAAAATTTTTTAACGATGAATAAGCTAAAGATTTTGGTTTTTATAATAATATTTATCTCCGCATCAACATATTTAAATTTTGCCCAGCAAAAGAATTCCACCGTTGCAACAATAGGCAAGGATAAAATTACTTCTGAAGAATTTACTAAACGTTATGAGCTTACTCCGCATCTTGACAGCGATGAGTTTAATTCCGACTCTACACGATATGATCTGCTTTATTCACTAATAGCTGAAGATCTTTGGGCACAAAAAGCAAAAGACTTAGGATATGACACAACTGATTATTATAAAAATCTCGTTCATCCTATGGAAAATCTTTATGTAAGAGATGCGTTATTTAAAAAAGAAATCGACAGCAAAATTAAATATTCAAAAGAAGATATTCATACTGCAATTGAGAGAAGCGAGTGGACTTTAAGAGTAAATATAATTAGTGCCGCGGATTCGGAAACAATTTTTAATATTTATTCGGAGCTTAAACACGGAGCTTCATTCGATTCACTTTTAATGCTGAGCAATGATTCCGTGGGACAGAAAAGTCCGCTGGCTATTAATTACGGCGACATGAGGGATGACGTTGTTGAAGACACGTTGTACAGCATGAAAGTAGGAAATTTTTCATACCCGCTTAAAACTTATTCGGGCTGGTTTATTTTTAAGCTCAGAGACAAAGTTGAATCGCCCAGAGGCGCATATACTGACGAAGGCAGCGTTAGAGAAGAAGTAATGCGAAGCCTTAAGGAAAAAAAAGCAAGAGATATTGGCGAAGTTTATATAAAAAATTTAATGGCGAAACAAAAAATAATGACTGACATTCATTTATTCAGAAGTCTAGTTTATAAAATCATTGACGTCGTAGATAAGAGAATTGCCAGTGACTCTTTTTACAAGAACCATTGGCTTACTTTGCACGAAGATGAAATTAAAGAGATCATGAATGAATTTGGACCCGACAGTTTAAAAATGCCATTCATAAAGTTTGAAAAAAATCCTTCTTCATTGAAAGAGTTCTTAAATAATTTGCAGGTTGATTTATTCACTATAGTTACTCCGGTCGTTGACTTCGACCATATCGCAAATATTTTGCTCGCGCATGTAAATTATTTTATCCGCCAGGAATCGCTTGCAAGAGAAGGTTACCGGCAGGGGCTTCAAAATGAACCTGGCGTAAAAGCCGATTTGAAAATCTGGGAGAAAAGTTATCTGTCAAAAATCTTCAGAAATACTTTTTATGATTCTTTAAAAGTTACTGACGATGAGATACAAGATTTTTTCAATTCTACATATAAATCTCAAAACTCAATTGAAGAAGTAAACATTCAGGAAATATTAAATAGTAAGCTTGATGTCATGGAAACTGTGCTGGAAGAATTGAAGAAAGGAAAAGACTTCGGCGAACTGGCGAAAATGTACACCGAACGAAAATGGACAAAAAATAAAAACGGCGAGTTTGGATTTTTCCCTGTAACGATGTACGGACCTATCGGGAAAGCTGCCGCCAAAATGAAAATTGGCGAAATATACGGACCAATTGCGACAGATGAAGGTTATTCAATTTTCAAACTTATCGGGAAAAAAGAAAAACCCGAGAATGGAAATCTGGCTTTATCCGACTCAATTAAATCTTTAATTAAAGATGAAATTTTGAAAGAGAAGTGGGATAAAAAAATTAACTCTTATACAGTAAGCCTCGCAAAACAATACGGCTTCAAGATTTTTGATAACACGCTAAAGGATTTAAAGCTTAGCAATATTAATATGTTCACATATCGCTACATGGGATTTGGCGGAAGGATTACCGCGGTTCCATATCTTGTGCCGTGGTATGATTGGTACAAGTTATGGAATAATCAAAATAAAAATATTGTCCCTTGATGATTATGAAACCAAACATCATCTTAAAAATATTTATTCTTATTTTGTTTTCTCTTTTATTTTTGGAGTGCGGCGGAGAAAATGTTCCTGGATTATATAAGTCATACAGCTCACGTGATTATTTATACTGGTCGCAATCGAGAAAATTAAACTGGGATGATTTCAAAGGATACCCGTTAGACCTAAACGGAAAAACCATTAGCGATATTCACGTGTATAATCCGTCGATGATTGTAAAAGATAATGTGTATAGCAAGCCAAAGCTTATTTCAATTTGTGTGTTTGACAAAAGACATTCCTGGGTAAATACAAGAATCGCTACAAAAGCTGCTCTGCAATACGACCAATTAATTTTTGACGTTTACGAATTGTACTTGCGAAAACTGCGTGAAGAGTTTTCGCATACTGATTTCAGCGGCGATGATTATAAGTCATTATTTCAAAAGATGGCTGCTCAAAACAACAATGCTTTAATAAAAACTGTTAATGAAATAAGAAAAGACACCTCACTTGGACAAATGGAAGAAGCGACAAAATTATGGCAGTATAAAATTGACGAAGGTCTGCAAAGCCTTGAAAAATACAGCGTTGATTATAATAAATGAGCTGCTTTCAATTAGCGTATCAATGCTCCCTCTCGTTGTAAATAACACTTTTAAAAATTGTTTCAATCATATTTTTTAATGAACTTTGTTCTAAAATTTTTTCAGCTTATTCACAAGATAAGAATTATAAAACAAAACATTAAAGAACCATGAAAACAATAATTGAACCATTCAAAATAAAATCCGTCGAGCCGATTCGCTTTACAACTAGAGAAGAAAGAATCGAGATTTTAAAACGCGCCGGCTACAATCCTTTTTTAATTCACGCAGACGATGTGCTAATTGATCTATTAACAGACAGCGGCACATCGGCAATGAGTTCTAAACAATGGGCTGGGATCATGGATGGCGATGAGTCTTACGCCGGTTCAAAAAGTTTTTATAGGTTTGAAGAAGCGGTAAGAAAAATTACAGGAATGAAGTTCATAATTCCGACGCACCAGGGACGGGCTGCCGAAAAAATTTTATTTTCAGTGGTCGGCGGCAAAGGAAAATATTTTCCTAATAATACTCACTTCGATACGACACGCGCAAATGTGGAATTCACCGGAGCCGAAGCTGTTGACCTGCTCAATGAAGTAGGAAAGCATCCCGAAATCCGCGCCGACTTCAAAGGCAACATGGACATCGAGCAGTTAGAAAATTTTATAAAAATAACCGGCAAGGGAAATATCCCTCTTTGCATGATAACAGTTACCAATAATTCCGGAGGCGGACAGCCGGTATCAATGCAGAATATCAGAGAAACAAAATCTGTTTGCAACAAATATGGAATTCCTCTATTTCTCGACGCATGCAGGTTTGCCGAAAATGCTTACTTCATTAAAAAGCGCGAAGCTGGTTATTCAAATAGATCTGTATTAGAAATCGCTCAGGAAATGTTTTCATACGCCGACGGAGTCACGATGAGCGCAAAGAAGGATGCGCTTGTAAATATCGGCGGCTTCCTTGCGGTAAATGACGAGAGCCTTGCGATGCAGTGCAGAAATCTTTTAATAGTTACCGAAGGTTTTTCAACATACGGCGGATTAGCAGGACGCGACCTTGAAGCAGTAGCGCAAGGTCTGGAAGAAATTGTCGACGAACATTATCTTCAATACAGGATTAGAAGCATAGAATATCTTGGAGAAAAATTAGTCGCGGCAGGGGTTCCGATAATTGAGCCGCCGGGAGGTCATGCAATTTACCTCGACGCAAAAAGATTCGTTCCTCAAATTCCTCAGGAACAATTTCCAGGACAATCAATCGTCGGGGCACTTTATATAGAAGGCGGAATAAGGTCTGTCGAAATCGGCAGCGTTATGTTCGGCAAATATGATAAAGCAGGAAAATTAATTCCGCCGCCGATGGAACTCGTGCGTCTTGCAGTTCCGAGAAGAGTTTATACCCAAAGTCATATAGATTATGTTTTGGAAATTATAATTGAAGTTTTTAAGAAAAGGGAGTCGCTAAAAGGTTATAAAATTATTTATGAAGCGCCGATGCTGCGTCATTTTACAGCTCGTTTTGAAGAAGTGGTATAAAATTTATTTATGAAGATTCAAAAAGAATATTCCTTTTTTAATGGGAGGCAAATTTGGAGATTAATCCCGACTGAATCTGCAAAAATAATTATTGAAGAAAGGAACGTTGAAACCAAAGAAGTTTTTTTTAACTGTCTGGACATTAACACCGGCGAAAATATTTTATCCAATCTCCAATTGGAGGAAAAATTCTGGATCGGCATAGAGACGGTTTATAAAGACATAATTTATTTTCATAAATACATTAAGCCGGATATGCCGCGCCACAAGGGAATAACGGCTTACGATATGATAACAAAAAAAGTTCTGTGGAATAATGAAGACTATACTTTTCTCTTTGTCAGTCAAAATAAATTATACACTTATCAGGAGCTTTTTGAAGGAAGACAATTTTATTCTATCGACTACCGCAACGGAAATGTCGTAGAAGATCTAAAAGAAGATGCCGCAAAGATAAACGAACTGCGCGAAGAAACGATTCAACAGCAGAATTATGAAGGATATTATTTTACAGAATATTTCGACCGGAACCTCGAAGCTGATGCTGATGTTTTAAACTTGGTTGAAGAAATCAAAAGCCACTATGTTATAACTGGAAAGATAGAATTTATAAAAATAAATAACCTGCTCCTTCTCAGTTTTTATGAGATATCAGACGGCGGCTATTTTGATAATATCTTTTTAGCTATTGATATTTCTAATAAAAAGATTATTTTAGAAGAAAAACTTAACACTCACGTAAAAGCTTTTATTCCCGACTCATTCTTCGTAAAAGACAATTTGATTTTTTTGCTGAAAGAAAAAGAAAAGCTTGACGTTTGTTCTATAAGATTTTAGCATTAAAAGTTAAAAGATGGAACTGACAGAAAAAGAAAAAGGTGTTTTAATTTTAGCGGCGCGGGATTCTATTGAATCAACATTCGGCGAAGAAAAACCGCCGATAATCGATTACAATTATTTTCCAAGCTTAGCACAAACAGGCCCGGGAGCCTTCGTTACTTTAACAATACACGAAAGGCTGCGAGGCTGTATAGGTTATATCTCTTCAGATAAAAATATTTTTGAAACTGTTTGCGACGCTGCTGTGCAGGCTGCTATGAACGATCCTCGCTTCCCTTCATTAACCGAAGAAGAATTCGTCCACACGAATATAGAAATTTCAATTTTGTCTGTACTAGAACCAATATCAACATATGAAGATATAACCGTCGGCTTACACGGAATGGTTTTAGATTACGGCTATAATAGAGCGCTGCTGCTGCCTCAGGTGGCAACGGAAAATAATTATAACCGTGAACAATTTTTAACAGCACTTTGTGAAAAAGCAGGAATATATCCTTACACCTGGCAGGAAAAAATATTGGATATAAAAACTTTTACCGCAACCGTTTTTTCTGAGACCGGCAATCGGAAAAAAACTTATGAACAAAATTAGAAAACCGGCGGTTGCCGGATTATTTTACCCGGCTGATTATCATGAACTCGATAACGAACTTGACATTTTATTAAATCTCGCAGAGTCAAAAGAAAACCCTTCGTCAATCACCGGAATTATTTCTCCGCATGCCGGCTATATTTATTCAGGAAGAACTGCTGCTTTTGGATTTAAGATTCTAAAAAATAAAAACATCAAAAACGTAATTATAATTTCCCCCAGCCATCATGAATATTTTAGAGGATGCTCGATTTATAACGGCGATGCTTTTGAAACCCCGCTAGGCGCAGTAGAAATTAATAAAGAAGTTTCTACACGGATTGTTGAAGGAAGCGAAAATATTTTCTTTGGCATAAATGGACACAGAGAAGAACATGCAGTTGAGGTTCAAATTCCATTCTTGCAAAAAGTTCTAAACGACTTTAATATTATTCCAATCGTTATGGGTGATCAAAGCGGAGCTTATATTTCCGAACTTGCTGAGCAACTTTCCAAAGTGATTGGTAACGATACGGTAATCGTTGCCAGCTCGGATCTTTCGCATTATTATTCAAAGGATAAAGCGCGGAGACTTGATTCCATAGTTGAAGAAAAAATTTCGCATTTTGATTTTGAGGGACTTCAGACTGATCTTAAAAACAGAGTATGCGAAGCATGCGGCGGCGGACCCATAGTTTCAATGATGAAGGCTGCTTTCTTAACCGGAAAAAACAAATCCGTTATTCTTAACCGGAGCGATTCCGGCGATACATCGCACGACAACAGCCGGGTGGTGGGCTACATTTCTGCCGCTATTTACGGTGATTGATTGACTACAAAAAACTTTAACATCTCAATTATCGGCGCCGGTAAACTTGCGCACTCGTTAAGCAGCGCTTTGGTTCGATCCGGTTTTAATATTACATGCGTCATCAGCAAAAATATCTCATCAGCAAAAAAACTGGCAAAGTTATTTCAAATAAAAAATTATTCTACCAAACTGAAAGACATTCCTTATAGAACCAACACTTTTTTTATTTGCGTTCCTGATGATCAAATTAAAATTTTGGATTTTCGATTTTCAAAATTAGAATTGAACTTCCGTCAATCCTTGTTTGTACATTTCTCCGGCGCGGAGAACAGTGCTCTTCTCAAACATCTCAAAACGAAAAAAGCGCAAACGGCATCATTTCATATAATGCAGACATTTCCTTCAAAAGATATTTTATCTATTAAAAATAATTTTGCGGCAATCGAAACGGGAAATAGTACTGCTGCAAAGAAACTTTCTTTTGTCGCGGATAAACTTAACTTGCTGTCATTTAAGGTCGACGGTGATAAAAAAGCATTATACCATCTTGCCGGAGTTTTTTCCTCCAATTTTTTCGTAGGAAATATTTTTTCTGCTCATGAACTTTTTAAGAAAAGCGAAATCATAAAAATTAATTTTAATAACTTAATTCTGCCGATCATTAACTCAACTCTGCACAATATAAAAAAGGCAGGCGCAGAAAATTCTTTATCTGGTCCGGTGGAGCGAGGCGATTTAAAGACAATACAAAATCATGCTGCGACTTTAAAGAAACACTTTAAGCGAAGTGAAGATAAAACATTTATACTAAATTATTTTGTGCAGTCATTGTCTCTTATCAATCTTATCAAAAAAAGCTGCTGGAAATTAAACAATAGGCAAAGGAAAGTAGAAAAATTTCTTCTTCAAGAATTAAGAAGTTATTTAAAATAATCCGGCGGACTAATCGCGCCCCAGTCAAAAAATAAATAATTCAATTTTGTTATATTTGTACTCATTTTAAAAAGAATACCTGGAGGATTTTAAAATCGAAAAGCAAAAAAATAATCAGACTGATGTTGATAAAATTGTTTCTCTTGCAAAGAGAAGAGGCTTTGTTTTTCAATCAAGCGAAATATACGGCGGCTTAAATGGCTGCTGGGATTATGGTCCGCTTGGCGTTGAGCTTCTGAAAAATGTTAAGGAAGAATGGTGGAAGTTCATGACTTACCGCGAAAATGTTGAAGGACTTGACGCTTCTATTTTAATGCATCCTCGCGTGTGGGAGGCTTCAGGGCATGTGGAAAATTTTACTGATCCAATGATCGACTGTAAGCAGTGTAAATCGCGTTACCGGCTCGATACGCTTTCTGATTTAATCGCCGAAAAGAAAAAACGAAAAATCATCGAAGCATTTTTGGAAAATATTTCCAAGAATAATCTTCCCTATGATTTATCTAACTCAGATATAAAGAATTTTTCGGAACATGAGCTGAACGAAAAATTTAACAGTATTCTAGAAAACAATGAATTTGGTAAAATTCTTCTTGCAGAAATTAATTGCCCGCAGTGCGGCAACAAAGGAACTTTTACAGAAGCGAGAAAATTCAACTTAATGTTTAAAACTTTTGTCGGACCGGTTGAAGACAACGGCTCAGTGGTTTATTTGAGACCCGAAACAGCACAGGGAATTTTTGTAAATTTTTTAAATGTGCAGAGTTCCGCAAGACAAAAAATTCCGTTTGGCATTGCTCAAATTGGCAAAGCTTTTAGAAATGAAATTAATACAAAAAATTTTCTGTTTAGAACTCGGGAGTTTGAGCAGATGGAAATGCAGTTTTTCGTAAAGCCCGCCGAAGATAAAAAATGGTACGACTACTGGAAGCACGAACGCCTCGAATGGTTTTATTCTTTAGGAATGACAAAAGACAAGCTCCGTTATCATGATCATCCTAAAGAAAAGCTTGCACACTATGCTAAGGAAGCAACCGATATCGAATATTTGTTTCCATTCGGCTGGGGTGAGATTGAAGGAATTCATAATCGTACTAACTTTGACTTAAGCCGACACGAAGAATACTCCGGCAAGTCATTAAAATATTTTGATGAAGAATCTAAAGAAAAATTTATTCCATACATAATTGAAACTTCAGCGGGCGCAAGCAGATCGTTTATGGCGTTTCTGGTCGACGCTTATTACGAAGAAGAAGTAAACGGCGAGCAAAGATCCGTTCTAAAATTTCACCCGAAGCTTGCACCGATAAAAGCGGCGGTATTTCCGCTGGTAAACAAAGACGGCATGCCTGAAATTTCGCAAAAGATTGAAAAAGATTTAAGAAAAAATCTCAAAGTATTTTATGATGATAAAGGAGCGGTAGGCAGAAGATACCGCCGTCAGGACGAAGCCGGAACGCCTTTCTGCATTACAATAGATACTCAAACTTTAAGCGATCAAACTGTGACTATCCGTGAACGGGATTCTATGGAACAAATTCGCCTCAGCTCGGACAAGATTTTATCTTATTTGCTCGATAAATTGTCTCAAAGCTGAAAATTCTTGCTTTGACTTTTAGTGATTGGTGTAATTTTGAAAAAACTTATTTTTATTTTTTTTATTGTTGCTTCTTCAAGTGCACTGCCTCAATCACAGAATTTTGATTCTACAGTAGCCGCCGGCATAAAACAAATCTATGATATAAAATTTCCCGAAGCGGAAAAAACCTTCCGCGCTTTGATCGCCGATTTTCCCGGCAAACCGCAGGGAAGATTTTTTCTTGCAATGGTTGACTGGTGGAAAATCCTATTAAATCCTGACAATGACTCTTATGACGATGTTTTCTACCAAAAACTTGAAGACGTAATTTATCAATGCGATCAAATATTAAAACAAAATCCCGACGATGTAAACGCTTTGTTCTTCAAAGGCGGAGCAATCGGCTTTAGAGGAAGGCTGAGGGCATACCGTGAAAGCTGGCTTAAAGCTGCTGATGACGGACGAACCGCTCTTCCTATTGTTGAGCACGCGGCAAAGCTCGATCCGAAAAATGTTGATGTTCAGCTTGGCTTCGGAATTTATGACTATTATGCCGCCGTTATCCCCGAAGAATTTCCGCTTATGAAACCGCTGATGATTTTTTTCCCGCCCGGCAATAAACAAAAAGGAATTTCGGAACTAAACGATGTCGCAATGAACGGTAAGTATGCAAAATACGAAGCACGGTATTTTTTAATGACGCTTTATTTTGATTATGAAAATAATCCTATCATAGCTGATGAATATGCTAAAATGCTTACAACTGATTTCCCCGACAACCCGGTTTTTGAAAGATGGCACGGAAGAATTGCGGCAAAGAAAGGAGATTTCCTAAGCGCTTCTAAAATTTTTTCCGATGTAATTGCAAAGGCTGATAGAAATTATCCGGGTTATAACACTACAAGCGCGCGTCGCGAAGCCGTTTATTACGTAGCTTATGAATATAAAAGCATGAAACAAATTGACTCTTCAATAATTTATTTTAAAGAGTGCGCAAATCTTTCAAAACAAATTGATGTAAAAGAGACCTCTGGGTTCTTAATTAATTCTTACTTATATCTTGGGATGTTATATGATTTGCAGGGAAAGAGAGAAAGAGCAGTTGAATATTACAAAAAGACTTTAGACCTTAAAGATTACAACAACTCCCGTTTCTATGCTCAAGAATATTTGAAAACTCCGTATAAAAATTAATTTCTTCGAGTTCTTTTTTCTCTAAAAAATTTTTATCAATAAAATTTTAAAGCGATGTTGAAACCGTTATTCTATTTATCGACCCGACTAAACCGAGAGACGAATATCCGTAATCAAAATTATAATTAGATATAACAAGCCCGAGACCGATGTCAAAGCCTGCTAAGCCCGCGAAATTTCCGATTGTCAGATCATTTCTATTCGCATTATCGTAGCCGATTCTTAAGCGCAGCACGCGGCTTAACACAAGCTCACCTCCGAAAGTAAAGCTCTTAAGTTTGTCGCTAAAGCTGTTATTATCATTTAAATTATGAAATTCCAGCAGCAGTGTTAAAGGTAAATGCTCCATTTTTTTTGAAACACCGAAAACAACGTCGAGCGGTAAATTCTCTTTCGTGGAATAATATTCGGAAAGCTGCGAGCCTATATTAGTAACGGCAAAACCAAAATTCATCAACTGCGGCGCCAGTGAATAGTGCAGCCCGACATCAATAGCCAGCGCGCTCGACGATCTATCCGCAATTTTAGAATAAATTACTTTTAAGTTCGCTCCGTAATAAAAATTTTCACCAAGATAATTGGAATACCCCGCCGTAGCCGCCAGTTCGCCCGCTCCGAACGTACCGTACTTATTTCCATTATCATCTATATACGAAAATGTTCCATAATTTATATATTGAATTGCAGCTCCAATCCTCCCAATATTTTTTAGATCGGTTGAATAAGCAAGACTTGCAAGATTAATATCAAGAACATGCTTTACAAAGGAGAACGAGACAGGCGTTCCGTGAAGCAATCCAATCCCCGCGGGATTATAAAAAATAACATTTGGATCATCGTCGTTTGTAACATAGCTGCCGGCAAGTGAAGCAGCTCTCGCACTCATATCTAATTTTAAAAAATCATAAGTGCTTTGAGCGAATGAATTACTTAGAAGCAATAAAAAAATTAAAAAAACTAATAGGTTTGTTTTATTCATATATTTCCAAAAATTTCCGCTACTTATTTAATTATAATATAAAATAAAGGCAAGGGGAAAGAAAAGGAAAAATTAAAAAAATTATGCTTAACAACAGATGACAAATTGAATACTCATAATAAACACTATATTTGCGATGCATTTTTTTAATTCCTTAATCAAAATTTTATTCTGATATGCCTAATAACATTAGCCCGGTGATTTTAACAGCTATGGAATTAGAAGTTCACTTCGGTGAACAAGTAATTCTTGACAAAGCCTCTCTCAGCGTTCACGAGGGCGATCGCATCGGATTAGTCGGAAGGAACGGCGCCGGCAAATCAACTTTTCTTAAAATTATTACCGGATTGATTCAGCCTGATTCGGGTGAAGTAGCAAAGAGAAAAGACTTGGTAATCGGATTTCTCTCTCAGGAATTTATTCTTGATGAAACTAAAAACGTAATTCAAAATATTAAGGAAGGCGCTCTAAACATTTTAAATTTAATTGATGAATATTCCAGAACGCCTTTTGATTCAAAAAATAAAATTCTTCTTGAAGAAAAAATTCTCCATGTTGACGGCTGGAATATCGACAAAAGAATTGAACTTTTAATCGCTTCTTTAAATGCACCGGAACCAGACAGAAGCATAAAAGAATTATCCGGCGGTGAAAAAAGACGGGTCGCTTTATGCCGCGCTTTAATTGCCCAGCCCGACCTCTTGATACTTGACGAACCTACAAACCATCTTGATACCAGCTCAATCGAATGGATTGAAAATTTTCTTGCTTCATATAAAGGCTCATGCATTTTTGTTACCCACGACAGGTATTTCCTCGACCGGATCGCTAATCGAATAGTTGAACTTTCGTCGGGAGCATTTTTTTCTCACCAGGGAAATTATACAGACTACCTGATCAACAAGACAGAGCGTCAGACAATCGAAGAAGTAGAAGAAAAAAAGCGGCAAAATTTTCTGCGCTGCGAACTTGAATGGGTCAGGCGCGGACCGCGTGCACGGCGGACTAAAGCAAAGAGCCGTCTTGATAATTATTATGAAGTTGCATCGCAGGAAACTAAAGAAAAAGAAATTGATGTTGAATTAATAATTCCGGAACCTGAACGGCTTGGTAAAAAAGTAGCTGAGTTCACAAACATAGGCATCCGGCTTGGCGGCAAACTTATTTTTAAAGATTTTAATTTTTCTTTCGAGCCAGGAAAAAAGCTTGGAATTATTGGAAAGAACGGCGCCGGCAAAACTACTTTGCTAAAAATAATTCTCGGCGAACTACCTCCGACAACAGGTAAAATTGAAATCGGTGAAAAAACAGAATTTAATTACATCGATCAACACCGTTTGCTTTTAGATAATAACGACACTGTTTTCAAAGCAATCGGAGAGGGTAATGAAGTTATAAAATTCGGTAAAGAAAAAATCAGCGTCTGGACTTACTTAAGAAAATTTCTTTTTACCGACGACAGAATCAATACAAAAGTCGAAAGACTTTCAGGCGGCGAAAAAAGCAGGCTTACACTTGCAGCTATTCTTAAAAATGGAGGAAATTTTCTTTTGCTTGACGAACCTACAAACGACCTTGATCTTCCAACTCTTAGGATTCTTGAAGAAGCTTTAATCGCGTTTGAAGGCTGCATTGCAATTGTAAGCCATGATAGATTTTTTCTTAACCGCGTCTGCAACGGAATACTTGCCTTTGAGGATAGCAATGAAATTTATTTCAGCGAAGGTAATTATGATTATTATATTGAAAAAAGATCGGCAAGGTTGAAAGAAGAAAAATCTTTTGAAACTAAAATTAAAAAGGAAGATTCGCGTGTAAAGCCGAAAGTCAGAAAACTTACATGGAAAGAAGCGAAAGAACTCGAAACCATAGAAGATGAAATTATGAAATCAGAATCTGAAATAGAAAGAATAGAATCAATTTTTTCTTCTCCGGATTATTACGAAAAATATGCTGCGCAAACTAATGAGCTTAATGAAAAACTTGAGGCTGAAAAAAACCGTGTAAAGTTTTTATTCAATAGATGGGAAGAGCTTGAAAAAATCAAACATGGTGAATGAAACTTTTTACTTTAGGTAAATGTCTTATCAGGTAAAACATTATGCCAACTTCTACATTGTTTAGGCTTTATCCTTTATTTAATTTTAAAACAAGAATTTTTTGGAGAAAAAATGAATACGCTTAAAACAGTTTTTTTGATGACGATAATGATGTTATTATTTCTATTTGTCGGATATCTAATCGGCGGAAGAGGAGGAATGACAATTGCATTTTTCTTTTCGCTTGCAATGAATTTCGGTTCTTACTGGTTTTCCGACAAAGTCGTATTGTCGATGTACCGCGCTAAACAAGTTGATTACAATACAGCTCCCGAGTTATATTCTGTGGTTCAAGAACTAGCTCACAGCGCCGGTTTGCCAATGCCCAAAATATATTTAATCGAAGATGAAACACCCAATGCTTTTGCCACGGGCAGAAATCCCGAACATGCTGCGGTAGCTGCTACAACGGGAATAATTAATACTTTATCGCGTGAAGAACTTGCTGGAGTTTTAGGACACGAGCTTGCGCATGTGAAACACCGGGATATTTTAATAGGAACAATTGCCGCAACTATAGTCGGAACCATTACATATATTGCGCAAATGGCTGGCTGGGCTATGATGTTCGGAGGAAGAGGCGGCAGTAATGACGACGATAACGGGCTTGCTTCTTTATTCTTAATAATTCTGGCACCAATTGCGGCAACTCTTCTTCAACTTGCTGTATCACGCTCAAGAGAATTTTCTGCTGATGCCGACGGCGCGAGAATTTCTCATAATCCTTTAGCGCTGGCTTCTGCATTAAAAAAAATATCTGCGGTTAATCAATTAAAGCCTGTTAATAATGCCGGACCCGCTACTGCTCACATGTTTATCGTAAATCCTTTGAAAGGCTCGGGAATAAAAAAATTATTTTCAACTCACCCGCCAATCGAAGAAAGGATTAAACGTCTTGAGACAATGGCTTATTCAAGAAATTAATATTCATGCTTCTTGCGTCAACTAATTAAAAATAATCCTTTCATTTCTGTTGAATTGATCCGGGTATTTTATTTAGATTTGGCGCAATTATTATTAAAAATTTTTAAGGACACACCTTTATGAATTCTTTCGCAAGTCATTACAAAGAACCTGCACCTATTTTAGATAAAGAAAATCCTTTCGAATCTATGATGGAAAGATTCGAGATTGCGGCCAAGATTATAGGGCTTGATCAGGGATTATATAATTATCTTAAAGCCCCAACAAAACAGGTAATTACCTCTATACCAATTACTATGGACAACGGCACTCTCGAAATATTCGAAGGCTACAGAGTAATTCATAATAATGTACTCGGACCATCCAAAGGCGGAATTCGTTTTGCACCCGATATTAGTCTTGATGAAATGAAAGCGCTTGCGGCATGGATGACCTGGAAATGTGCGATTGTCAATATTCCATTTGGAGGCGCCAAAGGAGGCATTAAATGTGATCCTTCATTATTAAGCCAGGCTGAATTGGAAAGACTGACAAGAAGATTCACATCAAATCTCCTGGATGTGTTTGGTCCGGACCGCGATATTCCCGCACCGGATATGAACACAAACGAACAGACTATGGCCTGGATTATGGATACTTACAGTATGCATTCAAAGCGAACTGAAACTGCTGTTGTTACCGGCAAGCCTTCACTTATCGGAGGTTCGCTTGGCAGAAGAGAAGCTACAGGAAGAGGAGTTACCAGCGTTGTATTAGGCGCACTTCATAAGTTAGGAATTAAACCAAATGATTCAATTGCTGTTATTCAAGGTTTCGGAAATGTCGGTTCTGTTACCGCACAAGCGCTTTATGAACAGGGAGTAAAAATTGTCGGACTAAGCGACGTTAATGGAGCTATCTATAATTCAAAAGGTTTTAATATTAACGAAATGATCGACCATGTAGAACGGCATAAAACTTTGATTGATTATCAGAATGCAGAATCAATTACTAATGAAGAACTTCTAGAGTTGCAGTGCGATGTTCTGATCCCGGCAGCAAAGGAAGATCAGATAACTTCAAAAAACGCAAAAAAAGTTAAATGTAAAATTATTGCCGAAGGAGCAAACGGACCCACAACAGCAAAGGCAGATCCGATTTTACAATCGAATGGGATTCTTGTAATACCGGATATCCTTGCTAATGCCGGTGGTGTTACTGTTTCGTACTTTGAGTGGGTGCAGGACAGAATGGGTTATTTCTGGACTCTTGATAGAGTAAACAGAAGATTGGACAGAATGATGCATGAAGCGTTTACAAACGTATACAAGTCGGCCGAAAAACATAATGTGTCTTTAAGAATTGGTGCGTATATTATAGCCATCGAAAAAGTAGCACAAACGTTAAAGCTTCGCGGCATTTATGCATAATAATTTTTATTTTTTTTTAGGGAAGAAAAATAATTTTTCTTCCCTGTTTTTCTTTACAATATTTTTTCTAGAATTTTCTTCCGCATGTCTTTCGCAGACTAAAAATAATATAGAAGTCTTTTTCAATCTTGCGGATTCTGCAGCGAATAGCATTATAGAAAACATGCCTTCAAAACTAAAACCTGTTAAAGTTCATTTTGACCTGAGCAATGATTATTCTGTTTTTAACAATAGGATTTTAGCGGACCTAAAATCGAACGGAGTTAATGTCGTTCCCGTTAATTTGAAAGATACATCGTATAGCCAGATAAATTTTACAATTAGCGATGCGCAGGTAAACTATAAAAACATGTTCAGGGAAAGTTTTTTGGGAAAATTTTATCTGGAGAGAAATATAATGCTAATAGGAAATTATTCCATCTCCGACAGTTTACTATTTATAAAAAAATTTAGCTATGTTTCTAACGATACCGTCAGCTACAACAGCATAGGCAATATTCAAAGTTCTTCATACCCGTTTGCTAAAGGAGAGATCCCCGCGGAACCGTTTATTTCAAGTTTTTGGGAACCTTTAGTAGCAATTGGAGCCACAGCTACGGCAGTACTTTTGTTTTTTACAATCCGCAGTAAGTAGGTAAAATTACCTTTGAAGCCTCTGAGAAATTATTTATTATTGTACTTTATTTTTTGGAAACAAGTTAGGTAATAATGAAATATTCCCTTTTAGCTTTTGCATTCGCTTTAATACTATGGGGCTGCGCGGCTTCAGTAAATACTTCAAACATGGGTCCGGGAGAAAGACTTGGCTATGCAATGAAATTGTACGATAAACATGACTATGAAGAAGCAGTAAAAGAATTTCAAGCAATTGTTCTTCAGTACCCCGGAAATGCCGTTGTAGACAGTGCGCAATTTTATTTGGGGCAGGCTCATTTTCAAAGAGGTGAATATATTTTAGCAGCGTTTGAATTCAGCAAGCTGATTAAGAATATGCCGTCCAGCCGCTTTGTACCTGCTGCTCAGTACCAGCTTGCAGATAGCTACTATAAGCTTTCTCCTAATTACACACTCGATCAAAAATATACGAAGAAAGCCATTGAAGAATTTCAGGCTTTTATAGATTTCTTCCCTACTAATGAAAAAGTTTCAGAGGCAGAAAAGAAAATCGCTTTGCTTAACGATAAGCTTGCCGAAAAAGAATATCACACGGCTTATATTTATGAAAAGCTCGAGTATTATAAAGCTGCATTGCAATATTATGATTACGTTCTTGATTCTTACCACGATACAAAATATGCTCCGATGGCGATGTATGCTAAAATTAAGCTGCTGATTCTGACTAAGAAAAATACGGATGCTTTAGCTGAAATAGCTAAGTTCATTGACAGATATCCAAACGACCAGAACTTAAAAGAGGTTGAAGAATTAAAAACAAAATTAGAAAATAATTTAACTGTCGCTAAATGAACGACCAGCAAAAAAAAATCAGCGAGTCGGTTATTACAATGACCGAGCTTGTTCTCCCCAACAATACCAACCAGCTTGGAAAACTTTTAGGAGGACAGTTAATGCACTGGATAGATATTTGCGCAGCATTATGTTCGGCAAAACATTCTCAGCGGGTTTGTGTTACAGCTTCAGTTGATAGAATAGATTTTCATCACTCTATAAATGTTGGAGACGCTGTAACTTTGGTTGCATCTATAAATAGAGTTTTTAATACTTCAATGGAAGTTGGAGTAAAAGTTTTTTCCGAATCTTTTCGGGTGGGGAAAAAAATTCATACTAACACAGCATATTTAACTTTTGTAAGTTTAGACGATGAGGGCAAACCGGTTAAAGCAGCTCAGGCTGTGCCGGAATCCGAAGATGAAAAAAGACGTTATGAAGAAGCTTTGCAGAGAAGAGAAGCAAGACTTAAAAATAGGAATAAATAAATTCTGCTTTTTTGCAATTGCATTTTTTTTATCGTCGCAAATTTTCCCGCAAGTTCCAATAAATGGTTTTTGTAAGTACGGAAGTGATGATGTTCCAGCCGATTTTAATTCCCTTTTCGCTTTAAATTATAATAATGACTCTTATACTGATTTAATTCTTTTCAGTCCTAATCAAAAAAAAATTGTTTCACTTAACGGCGAAAGCAATGGAAATTTCGGAAAGCCGGTTACTTCCAGAATACCTCTTGAAATTACCAACATTCAAAATATAAACGATATAAACAGCCCGGTAAAAAGATATGCTTTCACAAGCAGACAAAATAGAAAGGTCGGCATATATTCTTTTGCATCATCGGGGCGGGCAGTATTAACAGGGCAAATAAAATTTGATTCCTATCCGGAAAACATCAGCGCCGTTGATATTAACGGTAACGGCAAAGACGAGCTGCTAATTTCAGGCCCGGCTTTTAACGGTTTGTCAATTCTGTATCTAACAAAAAAAGGAATTATTAATAAAAAGGTCGTTCAAAATCGTGTCTTTTCGGATGCCGTATTTGCAGATCTTAGCAACGATGGTCTAAATGATATTGCCGCCTTTGATGCGATGAGCAACTCGCTTATATTTTTTTATAACATGGGTGATAATAAATTTAAGGAAGTTCGTTCTTTCAGAATTAACGAAAAAATTCATTTGCTGCGAACCGTAGATTTAAATTTAGATCACCTGCCGGATTTAATGTTTTCGAGAGGCAAATCAATTGTAATTATGTACGGAGATTATACTTCTACTTACAACAACATTGAAACAATAAATACTCTTTACACTCCTGACGAAATCATCACCGGAGATTTTAACCAGGATGGTAAAATAGATATCGCATATATCAACAAAAAAAATTCAACTCTTTCTATTTTATATGCGAACAACGATAACGGTTTTTATCCGGAAATGGTATATTTCCAAAAGGATGGGCTGCAAAATTTAATTCCATACTACAGCAAATTTATAAATGGAATAGAAGCCATCAGCAGCAAGGGAAAAGTTTTTTCAATTTCGCGCCTGTCTTCACTCTCGGAAACAGTAAACGTGGTGTTCAGCCCCAAACCCAGAAATTTAATTTGCTTTGACCGCGGCAATAATGGAATAATCGATTTTTGTTATATTGACAGTGCGTCTCAGTCGTTAAACTTAATCGTCAGAAACAATGCGGGTACTCCAGCTTGGTACTATACGTATTCGCTTTCAGAATACCACAGTCAGGTGCTTGTCGATAATGAAGAACCGGAGATTAAAACTTTCTATTGTTTTGATTGGGGCAAGAGATTGGTAGAAGTCCTGACAATAAATTTTAATGATAATTCAGTCAGTAAAAATTTTCTTTATTCTTTGGAACCTATTAAAGATTTAAAAGTCAGCCGGGATAATCAAGGTACACCTTCAATATATATTGCGTTCGTTAAAGAAGGAGTTTTAGGATTAAGCATTCTTGAATACCATAACTATAGATACAATTACACTAATTACGAAAACCTCGCTCAGAATGTTGATGCCGTAAACCTCTCTCTTAAAAACGGTATCTCTTTAAACTACTGGCAAAGCACAAGCGGCAGCATTGCATTAAAGAAAATTTTCTTTAAAGATGAAAATTTTTATACGAGAACAAAGGCATCGTACTCTGTTTCCTCATTTTCGTCCATCGCTCTTTTAACAGCAGATTTCTTAAACAAAGATGAAGATGAAACTTTAAGCTTTATTAATTCCGGGAATAATTCCTTTACGGTTTTTTCTTCGGATAGATTAACTTATGTTTCTAAGAATAAAAATTTATCCGGGCTCTTTGCGCAACCGGATGAAGCAAAACTATATTTCGGAAACGTGAGAATCGGCGGGTTAAAATTTCTTTTCGCTTCTGATGAAAAAGAAAATCAAATTGACAGAATAGATTTTTTACGTAACGGTAAGGAAATTATCCCGCAAAAAGTAACTCTTGCTGAACATCTGCAGAGTTATTTTATAAAAAATTTAAATTTTAGAAAAACACATCTTGTTTATGTTGATCAAGAGGAAGAATGCATAAAAATAAAACGGTTATTATGATTAAAACGTTGGTATTGTCTTTCTTTATACTTGCTGTTTATTTCCCTACGCAAGCACAGCAGCTTAGTAATAACCAGCTTGACTCTCTTTATTATACAATCGTAAAAAATATAAGACCGAATCTGATTTCAAATACTGCCCTGCCGCAGTCAATCGATACCGCTCATATAAAATGCGGCTTCGGAATAATAAATGGAGCAAAAGCCAATATTAACTTATTCAGCAAACAAAAAAGAGACGTACTTCTGCAAATCCTTGACAGACCTGCTTTGCAAGCCAGCCTCGTAACACCTGGAGGATTTTTCAGAGTGCATTATGATACTTCCGGTTCTGATGTTCCTACTTACAGTCTTACTGATCTCGCTACAGCTTTAGATTCGGCTTATAATTTTGAAATTAATTATCTTGGCTATCCGCCGCCGCCTTCCGATAATGGAGCCGGCGGTGATAATAGATATGACATTTACATTACCAACATCGGCGGTTTGTATGGCTATACTGAAGTCGAATCGGAAATCGGGAACAACACTTGGACATCTTTCATGGTAATAAACTGTAATTACAATAGTTTTTTCACGCAAGGAATTAATGCTGCACGGGTAACGGTGGCTCATGAATTTCACCACAGTATCCAGGCTGGAAACTACGTATATCGTTATGATCTCGATGAGTTTTTTTATGAGCTTACTTCAACTTCAATGGAACATTTTGTTTATCCGTCGATAAAAGATTACCTTCAATATCTGCCTTCATATTTTAAGGATACACAAAACAGCATTTCATTAAACGGCACCGACCAGGAATACGCGCTTGCAATCTGGAACATATTTCAGAAGGATAGGTTTAAAAGTTATGACATTATAAAAAAAGAATGGGAACTTATGCCGCAGATGCGCGCTATGGATGCTATCAATAATGTGCTGGAATCCTACGGCACTTCATTTGGCGCGGAGCTTAATACTTTTGGCGTTTGGATGTATTATACAAATTACAGAGCTCACCAGGGAGAATATTTTGAAGACGCTTCGCTTTACCCTTTAGTAAAACCAGTAGCATCGTTAGACTTTTCTTCAACAATCTTTCCTATTCAAATGTCAACCGGTCCGGCGTCCAATAGTTTTATTAATATTGTAAACAACACTACGATTGATACTCTTCTAACTATAATTACAAACTCGGATGTGGAAGGAGCAGTAGATAGTATAACATCGTCTTTCCCGTTTCAGTTTGGGCTTTATACTTCGCCGGTTGAAGGTTCGGTAAGATTATCTGAGAATTATTATGCTACGTTCCCTACAAATCAGAATTGGAGTACGGCAGAAATATTAAATGATTCAACTTTGCAAGTTGGACAAACTATAGCAAGTCCCGTTAGTTATGCATTCCCTTCTCCTTTCTATTACAATAAAAATAGTTTTATATATATTCCTATAACTCCCGATCAAACTGCGGAAGTTCAATTAAATATTTATTCAATTTCCATGAAACTTGTATATTCAACTGAGGAAAAATTTGGTTATTTTAACAGTCAAAAAGTTGTTAAGTGGAATGCAAGAAAAACTGATAATGAAAAACTTCCCTCAGGAGTATATATATATGTCGCTAAATCCGGTAATAATGTTGCCAAAGGGAAGTTGGTGATTTTTAATGAGTAATTATTCACTTCAAGTTAACAACATATCAAAATTTTTCGGACGCAGATTAATTTTCAAAGATTTGTCTTTTGAAATAAATAACAGCGGTGTCCTCGGAGTATCCGGTGCTAACGGCTCTGGCAAATCTACACTTGTAAAAATCATAGCAGGAATCAATTCACCTTCATCCGGCAAAATTATTCACTTAAATAAGCAAGCTGAAATTATACCGGAAAAACTTCACCATTATATCGGCTTCGTATCTCCGTATTTAGTTCTTTATGAAGAATTTTCTGCGTGGGAAAATCTAAATTATTTCGCTAAAATTAGGGGAATAAAATTTAACACCGAAAAAATTTCCTACCTTCTCGAAAAATTTTTACTTATGCCCAGGAAAGATGACCTTATAAAGACTTATTCTTCGGGAATGAAGCAAAGATTGAAATTTGCCTTTGCTTTGATGCATAATCCCGATTTAATCATACTTGACGAGCCGACTTCAAACCTTGACGTAGCCGGGAAGGATGCTGTTTATCAAATTATAGAAGAAGAAAGCCGCACAAATATCGTAATAATAGCCTCAAACGAAGAATCTGACCTATCACTCTGTGAAAAAGAGATAAAATTAGAAAATTTTAAGCCCATTTAAGCGGCATAATAATTGTTTTAATTAAGCAAAGCATATTAGATCAATCTACTTTTGATTTAATAGTCAACTTTCATCAAATAAATGTTCTCAGATTTAGGAATAAGTTAAAGAGAATTAAGTATTACAACTTTGCGGAAAAAATACCATTTCAGGCGTAAGAAAATAAAATGAATTCAAAAGCGCTCGCATTATACCAGAAAGATTTCCACTCGGAAATGCGCACAAGATACGCTGTTAATTCGCTTGCAATGTTTGTCATTGTTGCGGTTAGTGTAATTTTATTTTCGATTGGAAATGAAACAATTACTCAAAGCTTAACTGCGGGTTTATTTTGGGTTGTAATTTTCTTCTCAGCTATGTCTGGACTTTCAAGAGCATTTGTATCTGAAGAAGAAAGAGGAACAACCTTAGCTTTACAGCTTGTTGCTGCCCCATCAACTATCTTCTCAGGAAAGCTGCTCTTTAACTTAATTTTAGTTTTTTGTATGAACGTTGTAATTACTGTGCTTTATTCTGCTTTATTTGATAGTTTTGCTGTAAAGAATTTCGCCTTATTTGCAGTATCATTTTTCTTTGGGAATGCTGGGCTAGCAATTGCATCAACTATAATTGCGGCAATTATTTCAAAAGCCGGCGCAAAAGGAACACTTTACCCGGTGCTGTCTTTTCCGATTTTATTGCCTTTAATTTTAACGTCGGTACAGTTAACTTTGATGTCGTTTGAAGGATCAACATTCTTAGATGCAAAATTTGAACTGGCGATTATAATTTGTTACGACATTATAATGCTGACGGCATCGTATATGCTTTTCGATTTTGTATGGAAAGATTAATAATTTTAGTCAACTTTTAGGATAATATATGGCCTGGAAAATATTTTTATTTATTCTTCTCACCTTTGTTTGTGTTGCTGGAATTGCTTTCCCAATCGTTCCTGTCCCAACTAAATGGTACGAGTTTCCTTTTATTCCAGGACTAAAAGAAAATGCTAAAATTATTTTCTTCCATGTACCAACCGCATGGCTTTCCGTAATAGCTTTCTTAATGTCCACAATTTACAGCTTCAAATATTTAAAGAATAAAAATTTAGACGACGATGCAAAGTCTTACGCAGCCGCTCAGCTTGGAATTATTTTTTGCGTACTAGCCACTGTAACCGGTGCTGTGTGGGCTAAATTTGCATGGGGTTCATACTGGAGCTGGGACCCGCGGCAGACAAGCATCTTTGCTTTGCTACTTATTTACGGCGCCTGGTTCGCTTTAAGATCTTCGATAGAATCTGAAGAAAAACGCGCTGCACTCTCATCTGTTTATTCCATAATTGCTTTTGTAACCGTTCCTTTCTTCGTGTTTATAATGCCGAGAATTATGAAAGGATTGCATCCCGGTTCTGCAGATGATACTAATTCCGGTCCGGTTGTAGATTTTAAGATGAACGCAAACATGGAACTTGTGTTCTTTCTATCTTTAATCGGTTTTACAATTTTATATTTTTGGATGTGGAATATCGGTTACAAGTCAATTATTTACAAAGATAAAATCAATAAACAAATCCGAGGTTAAATTGCAAGGCTTATATCAATTTTTAAATCAGAACGCAATTTTTATTGTAATGATTATCGTCCTAATAGTTTGGGCGGGAATTTTCCTTTATTTATTAAACTTAGACAAAAGAATTAAACTTGTTGAAAAAGAAATTAATGGAGATAAAAAATGAAAAAGAAATATCTTTTTGGAGCATTCATAATCGTAGTTTTCTTAGGATTAACTGCTTACCTATTTACTCAAAGCAATATTAAATACGTCAGCGACTTTTCCGAGGTTATGGCAAAAGAAAAAACTGTTAAGGCTACCGGAAGCTGGGTACGGGATAAAAGCTACGTCATCAATAAAGAAGACAGAACGTTTTCATTTTATATGACTGACAACCACGGCAACCAAATGAAAGTAGTTTATAACGGCACTATCCCGAATAATTTTGATACCGCTCCTTCGGTTGTCGTCACTGGAAAATATTATGACGGCAGTTTCCATGCCACAAGCATTTTAACAAAATGCCCGAGCAAGTATGAAGGACAAAAAATTCAAGCCGTGAAAACTTCTGCTTTGTAGATTAACTTTAAAAGCGTTTGTATAATTACAAATAGATCGTGTGAGGAAGAATTATGATAGGTAGTATAATATTAACAGTTGCACTTGCAAGCAGCATCATCTCAATGGTAATGTATTACCTTGCATATAGAGGTTACAATTCTTTGAATTACGGAAGAATTGCTTATCATACCATGGCAATGCTCGTGATCGTAGCCGCCGCTTTACTGGAATACCTGATAATAACTCATAACTACAGCTTCAAATATGTTTATGAGTACAGCAGCAACGAGTTGGCTAAAGGAATTTTAATGGCTTCATTCTGGGGCGGACAGGAAGGAAGCTTCATGCTCTGGCTCTTCCTGACAACGATTATCGGACTAATTCTTCAGAATTATTCTTCTAAGCGAGGTGACCTTGAGCCGCGCGTTATGGCTGTTTTTTCGCTTGCCACTTCTTTTATTTTGTTAATGGTTTCTCCGCTGTTCAAAAATCCTTTTGTAAATATTTGGGCTGAGCCTTTCTTTATCTCTGTTAAAAGCATCAACCAGTCAATGCTTAATCTTCCAATCCTTCAGAATTTTATTTTCAGCGACGGTCAATCCGGACAGAATTTCGTCAAAATGAATTCTGACCTTTATGCATTGCTTACTTCAAACGGTATAAACATAAAGAATTTTATAATTGATGGACGAGGTCTAAATCCTCAATTGACAAATTTCTGGATGCAGATACATCCGCCGATTTTGTTTACCGGCTTTTCTATGTCAACGGTGCCTTTCACATTTGCTATGGCTGCAATGATGAAGAACGATTATAAAGATTGGGTGAGACAATCTTTTCCATGGCTTCTTGCTGCTTGCGGAATTTTAGGTCTCGGTATTATGCTTGGCGGTTACTGGGCTTATGAAATGCTCGGCTGGGGCGGTTATTGGGCCTGGGATCCGGTTGAAAATTCAAGTTTCATTCCATGGCTTGTAGGCGTCGCAGGTATTCATACTTTGCTTGTGCAGAGAAAAAGTCAAAATAAAGGTGATACTATCGGCAAGTACGCTAAAACAAATTTAATCCTCTGCCTGATGATGTATGTACTCGTTATATACAGCACTTTCCTTACAAGAAGCGGCGTGCTTGGAGATGCATCAGTTCATTCGTTCGTTGATCCCGGCATGATTGTGTATTTGTTCCTTGTAATTTTCGTCGGTACATTTTTGCTGCTTGGACTCGGCACTCTCGCTTACCGCTGGAAATATTTAAGCCTTCACGTTAAAACAGATGAAGGTCTGCTTTCGAGAGAACTGTCGCTTTTTACAGCAGCAATTGTTTTAAGCGCTACATCTTTAATTGTTCTTGTAGGAACGTCCGCACCGATCTTCGGACATTCGGTCGACAAGGCTTTTTATAACGGTATGACTTTGCCGATAGTAATTATTATCGGATTACTGAACGGCTTAAGTATACTAATGAAATGGAAAACCAACAGCACTCAGGAAATTCTTAAGAAGTCTCTTTATTCTGTAGGCATTACAATTGTTTTGTCGGTATTGGTAATTATTCTTTCGGGCATGACGGACATTATGATTATGCTGATGACTTTATCTGCAATGTTCGCTCTTGTAGTAAACGCAGAAATTGCTATTAGAATTATTCGCGGCAACAAAACTATGCTCGGCGCATATATTGCGCATATAGGCATTTCCCTCTTCCTTCTTGGCGTAATCGGCTCAACAGTATTCAGCCGGGAAAAAGACATTGATCTCACAAAGAATGTTCCTAAAGAAGCGTTCGGTTATCAAATGACTTTTACAGGATATGAGCCGATTGATAATAATACTAAATATGCCTTCAATGTCCGCTTAAAGAAAGGCGATAACGTTTATAAGGTAAGCCCGGTAATGTATATAAGCGATTTCAACAACGGCTTGATGAGAGAGCCTGCTATATTAAACCTCGGCACAAATGACTTTTATGTCTCTCCGATGGGTTATGATAATGGAACGGAAGCTAAGACCGAAGGTCAAACAATTTCCCTAGGACTTGGAGATAATACTACAATAGACGGCGCAACTATCGATTACAAAAACTTTGTCGCCCCAGATATGAGTGTTATGATGAATGGAGGGGATTTCAAAATGGGCGCACAGCTTACTATAACGAAGGATGGCAAATCTTTCAACGGAGAAGCTATTATGGAAAAACACGGAAGAGACGTTAAGTTCGATCCTATTGAATTTAAAGATGCTAATCTAAAAATCCAGCTTCAAAAGATTGATCCGGCATCCAAGCAGGCGCAGTTTATCGTATCTAAACTTCAAGAAGAAAATACTTCCAGCGCAGCGCCGAAAGAAGTCCTTTCAATTTCCGCAAGCACCAAGCCGTTTGTTAATTTAGTCTGGACCGGCATTCTTATAATGGTATTCGGATTTTTTATATCTGTAGCAAGAAGATTAAAAGAATCTATGGTTTAATTCTTATAGATTACCTATATGATAAAAATGCCCTCGCTTGAGGGCATTTTTATTTTTGTCATTCGATACCGCCTCAATATTGAAATCCCAGAGTTATTGCAAAGCCGGTTGGATTTACAATAAAGTTATTCCCGCCCGTGTTGTCCTGCTTCTTAGTCGCAAAATAATATCTTGGTTCGACAAAAATTTTTCCGATCAATACTCTTGCAAAAATCGAAAAGAAAAAATTGCCTCCGTTCTTTTGATCTGAAGATGATGTTAAGTTTGGACCGAGCAGTATTCCGCCGGAGTTTTGATTATTATAAGTAACGCTGTAAAAATATAAATAATATCCTGCACCGGCGCCTGCATAGAACTTTGTATCGGCATCTTTAACCTGCGCAAGCATGTATCCAAAATTTATGTGAAGAGGAAGCAGTATCATTTGCTGATCGCTTATGTCGGGCTTAGGCTCCTGGAATATATCAATCGATTTTTTCAGGTACAGATCAATATCTCCGCTTAAAAAGAAATTATATCTATTGAACTCCGTTATGCCGTCAACTCCAAGAAGGAGACCGTTATTAAGACCGTCGCTCGGATTATAAAAACCAAATTTGCCGCTGTAATATTGTGAAATATTAGAAGATGTATCTGCTTTTGCGCTCTTCTCAGCAGCAAAAGTATTAAGAGAGTAAAATATTAGACAAACCGCGCCAAGTATAATAAAGTTTCGCAACATATTTTTTCCTTCGATTATTAGTACTTTAAATAATTATCACTTCGTCATTAAATAAGTCATTAAAGGCAAATAAGCCAATTAGCTAAGTCACACAGTTTGTCATTTCTTTCATAACCCAAATAGCCGCAATAATATTATGCTCTTTCGCACTATAAATTATATTTCGTTGATGTACACTTGTTTTAAGAGTATTTAGTTATACTTAATAAATCTATGCGGATCAAATTTTCTCTCTTTCAAATTTTTAGATGGTGATAAAATGTTTTATGCAATCGTCCTTTCGTTATTAATATTTTCCTCTTCTCCTGTTCGCTCTTACTTTTCAAATTATGATATTAGCCGCAGTTCCGACCAGGAGGAAATTTCGGGCAGCAATGAAAACAGTGCGCCGTTGAATAAACAAATAGCTGCCGCTTACGGAATTGATTCATTTTCAAATATTAAATCAATTACATACACTTTTAATGTTGAATTCAACGGCAAAAAATTCAGCCGCAAATGGCAATGGAATCCGAAAACAAACGATATTACTTATTGGGGCAAGGACAGTGCGAATAAGGAAATCACTCTAAGCTACAATCGCAATAAACCTATGGATGACGCTACAAAGAAAATCGACGCCGGTTTTATTAACGACAATTACTGGCTTCTGTTCCCTTTCCACCTTGTTTGGGACGCCAATGTAAAGTTTACGGACGAAGGCGTTAAAAAGTTCCCGTTCGGGAATGAAAAAGGTCGCGCGCTGATGGTTAAATATTCCGACAAAGTCGGCTACACGCCGGGTGACGCCTTTGAATTATTCCTCGGCAAGGACAATATGATAAAACAATGGATATATTTTCATAAAGGTAATTTAAGCAATCCACGTCCTGCTATGTGGCAGGGAAATAAAAATTTTGACGGCGTTATAATTTCCACGCTACATACTACACCGGCAAATAAATTCAAACTGTGGTTCAGCGATGTGAAGGTAACGGAGTAAAAAAGAAGTATTAATTATGCTCTTCCGTGCTTCTTTTTACTTTCTATTTATCTTTAAGCTTAAATGTTTTGAATATCATTCTTAGTCCCGTTATTCCTTTTTTTTCAAAGCGTGATTTCATATATTTGTACACTTAAATTTGCAAGGAGTATAAAAAATGGCAAAACAACAAACGTTCGCCGACAAGGCTAAAGCTAAAAAGAAAAGCGAAGGCGTCAACGTAAAGCTTATCAAAACTGTTAAGACTTCAAAGGGAAGCTATAAGTTTAATGAAAGATTTGTTAAGCTTGACGACATCAGTAAGGTTGGCGATATAAAATAATTTTTAAGCGGTTCTTAACCGCTTTTTTATTTTAAAACCAAAATCATTTTGAAAACAATTCTAAACTAAGCCCGCCTTCTGTTTCAAGAAGCTTTTCTTTAACGTCTAACCCGGCAGAATAACCTCCCAGCTTTCCGTCGGCATTTATAACGCGGTGGCACGGTATTATGACAGGTACCGGATTGGAACCGTTGGCTTTACCAACTGCCCTAACAGTTTTAACATCACCAACCATTTCGGCAAGCTTAATATAGCTTATCGTCTTTCCGTAAGGAATTTTTAATAATTGTTTCCAGACTTTCTTCTGAAACTCCGTTCCAATAATATCAAGAGGTACTGAAAATTCCTTTCTCTCTCGGTTAAAATATTCCGACAGCTCTTTAAAGACATTCATCATGTATGGATCGTCGGGATGAAGCGCAGTTGCTGTTATGTTATCCGGCTTGTAATCTCTTTTATTAATGAAAATCGATCTTACGCCTTTATGCGAAGTAATAACTTTGAAGTTTATGCCGGAGATTTTTAACGAGGCAAAATATAGATTTTCTTTTTCTTCCATTATGCAGCTTGTTCTTTCAATGGAAATTTATGAAAAGAATATAAAAATGGGAAGAACTATTTTTTTAATTCTTCCCGTTAAAAAATAATATAAATTATTATCTAAGCCGATTCAACTTCAATAGCTGGATGGACATCTCTTTTTAGCAGCCCTTCGATTGCCATCAGAGTGCCGCTTATCGCAGTTGGACAGCTTCCGCAAGCGCCTTGATAATGTATTTTAACTTTGAAACCATCAAGCCCTAACACCTGTAAACCGCCGCCGTCGCCTGCTAATGCGGGTCTTACTCTTTCATCAAGTATGCTGTTTATTTGTTTAAGCATCTCGCCCGAGTTTTCATCGCTCAACTGAACTTCCTTCTCCGCCGGAATTAATGACTTATCAAAAGTTTTTAAAAAATTAATAAACGGTCTTTGAATTTGTCCCCAGTTTGTCTGCTTGCTTTTTTCAATCGTTACAAACTTGTCCATGTAAAATATAGAAACCACTCCCTCGATTTCAAAAATGCCTTTTGCCAAAGGATCGCTTTCCGCTTCCAGCTTATTATGGAATTGCCTCGTCTCAATATTTAATATTTTCTCATTCAAAATGAATTTTAACGCGTGAGGGTTCGGCGTTAAATCCACATCGGTCACTGACAACATATATAATCTCCAAAAAATTTCAAAGCAAAAATATTACAAGTGAAGCGCCTATTCAAGGTAAAACATTTATGCTGCTATCAATGTATTTTATACAACACATGAGATGTGCGTCTTTCAATAATTATTCCGAATTCTACATTTTACACTCTAAATTATAAATTGCTTTTGTTATATTTTGCGTCAAAAAAAATCCGAGTATGAAAAATATATTAATTGTTTTTACAGGCGGCACTTTTTCGATGATGATCGATAAGTCAACAGGCGGAGCAGTCCCGCGCTATTCCGGCGAAGAGCTTCTTGAGAAAATTCCGGAAGCTAAAAATCTTGCAAGTATTACTTGCTTCGATTTCGGAAAATATCCGGGTCCACACATGACTCCGGAATTAATGTTCCAGCTTTCAAAAAAAATCAAAGAGCTTATTTCTAACGATCGCTATGACGGCGTAATTGTAACTCACGGTACCGATACGCTGGAAGAAACGGCTTACTTTTTAGACTTAACAATTAGAACGCCGATTCCGATTGTAGTTATTGGTTCTATGAAAAACAGCTCCGAACCGGATTGGGATGGACCGCGGAATCTACTCGATGCTATGCACGTCTGCCTGAACGACAATTGTAAAAACATCGGAGTACTCGTCTGCCTTAACGGTGAAATTAATGCCGCAAGCGAGGTGACTAAAACTTACACCGAAGAAATCGACAGCTTCCACAGCCTTGATTTCGGCGCGCTTGGCTTCGTCCAATACGGAAGAGTAATCTTGAATAGACTGCCGCGCAAACTTGAAACAATCGAGACGGAAAAAATAATTTCAAACGTAGATATGCTTACGGTTTATGCCGGAATGAATGAAAAGTTTTTTAAATTTTCCGCCGACAGCAATGTTGAAGGAATTGTTGTCGAAGCGCTTGGAGTTGGAAATGTTCCTCCTGCTGCGTTTGAAGGAATAAAATACGCCGTTGAAAAAAACATTCCCGTTGTTTTGGTATCCAGATGCCCTGCCGGAGAAACTCTTGATATCTACGGTTATCCCGGCGCCGGGAAGTGGCTGCACAGCATAGGAGTAATCTTTGCAGATTATTTGAATGGACAGAAAGCAAGAATAAAATTAATGCTTGCGCTTGGGGTCAGTAAGGATCAAAACGAATTAAGAAAAATCTTCGAGGATTAATTTTTTTGAAGATGAACTATACTGATAACAATTCTAAATCTACTTTTTGGACTGATTGAATTTCCCGCCCTAAAAATAATTCCGCGACTTCTTTAAACTTTGTTGGAATATCGCTTACATAGAATTCCTGGCTGCCCAAAGAATTTTTATTTGTATGCAGCCCGATGCGGTCTAATTCATTGTAAACAACCTCGGCTGAAGCTACGCCTGAATCAATCAGCTTAACGTCGCTTCCAATTACCTGCTGAATTACATCCGCTAAAATTGGATAATGAGTGCATCCGAGAACAAGCGTATCTATTTTTAATTCTCTCAATTCTTTTAAGTATTCTTCGGCTATTTCAAAAGTCGCCTTGTGGCTGATCCAGCCTTCTTCTGCCAGCGGAACGAAAAGAGGACATTCTTTCTCAAAAACTTCCAGACCGGAATTGATTTTTTTTATTTCACTTGAATAAGCTCTGTTGCTTACGGTCGCTCTTGTACCGATAACGCCGATTCTCCCGTTCTTAGTTTCTCTCGCTGCTTTCTTTGCACCCGGTTCGATCACGCCGATTACAGGCACATTAAAATTATTTCTTATCTCTTTTAACGCCACTGATGAAACCGTGTTGCAAGCTACTACAATCGCCTTTACATTTTTGTTGATCAGGAAACGAGCGTCCTGCAAACCATATTCTATAACAGTTGAGTTGGACTTTGATCCGTAAGGAACTCGCGCAGTATCGCCGAAATAAATTATGTTCTCTTTAGGTAATGTTGATGCAACTCTTTTTACAACAGTTAATCCGCCGATGCCCGAATCAAACACGCCAATCGGTTTTTCTTTTTCCATAAAATTCAATTTGACTTCCTCATAACATTAAAGTGATTGTAGCTATTAATTCCGACTTAACAAAATCATAATCGCTTTGCGAAATCTTTTTACCGTTGCGGTTAAGAACGTAGAACGAGTCGACAATATCGTCTCCCTTGGTCGATATCTTCGCAAGATAAATGATTAAACCCAGCTCGCTCATCTTTGACGTGACCTGGTATAAAAATCCAAGGCGGTCGGGAGAAAAGACATCTATGATCGTATATTTTTTATGCTTCTCAAATTCTATTTTTATCTTGCCTGTGCGCTTAAAGAACTTGCTTTCAATCCGCCACCACTTCGATTTCATTCTTGCGATTTCCTGGTTAATCTGAAGCAAGCCTGACACAACCGCTTTCAAATCCTTTTCTATCTTGTCGTAGCGTTCGGCTTCGATCTTTTCGTTAGTTCTGAAATCCGTTACGTTGAAAGTGTCGATGATTATTCCGTCTTTGCGAGTGAAGATTTTTGCGTCGTGGATGTTGGCGTCGTTAATTGAAAGTACGCCGCAAAGCTTGCTTAATAACGACGGATAATCTTTCGTAATAACCGTAATATTAGTAAAGCCTTCAAACTCTTTGAACAAAGCGGAAAGCGTAACGCCCTTCTGTATTTCTTCAACATGCTTTGCAATTTCCTTTTCGGAAAACTGCTGTGTGTAGCCGAGATCGTTTATCGATGCAATATGTTCTTGCACGTGAGTCTCTGAAATAAGCGGAGAATGCTTGCTTATCTCTTTAGGCACGACATAAACGCTTGAGATTAATAATTCCTCTCCGGTGATCTGCTCATCGATCATCGCGTGAGATTTTTGATAAAGCTCTGCAAGCAAATCGCTTTTCCATGAGGTCCAAACGGCAGTGTTAACAGCCGAAAGATCGGCGTATGTTACAAGATACAGGAGATCGAGCTTTTCAAGAGAGTCGAAACGCGAGGTAAAATTATTTAAAGTCTCCGGATCATTTAAATTTCTTCTGAAGGCTATCTGCTCCATTACTAAATGATTTCGTACAAGGAATGCAACGTGGTCGATTTCATCCTCGCTGTATCCAAGGCGGTTCATAATTGATGAAGCCATCTCAGCGCCGATAATTTCATGACCGCCAATGTTGATCGGCTTTGCAATATCGTGGAACAGCAATGCCAAGTGAAGTATTTCCCTGTCCTTCATATTGTTATAAATCTTGCCGAGAGGTGAAATATCTTTTTCCAATCTTTCCAGGTTCTGAATTGTCATAAGAGTATGTTCGTCTGCAGTGTAGCAGTGATAAACTCCGTGCTGCAGGAACCCGATCAGATCACCGAACTCGGGCATAAAAGCTTTTAGTACGCCAAGCTCGTTCATTGAAGACAACGTCTGTCCGACGTTTTTAGGGAGCTTCAATATTTCTCTAAAAAAAGTAGACGACTCGTTTTCCTGCTTTGAGAAGCCGTCGTAATTCTCCACCGTTTCTATTATTGTAGTACGGAGATTTTCGTCGAAGTGAGCGCTGTGAAGCCCGCGGTAGTAGAAGGCGCGCAGTATATCCGAAAAAGAAAGATCCTTTTTTTCATTAAGAGAAATTGTCTTCCCTTTCATTTTAAAGTTGTCGTCAAGGACTATTGCAAGAGAATCGGGCAAAGGATTATAAATTTCTTCATGAAATTTTTTTAACATCGATTTGGAAAAGCGGTGAATGATATTTGCCGCGGTAAAATACTCGCGCATGAATACCGGCAGCGCATCTTTCTGGCTGTGGAACATCGACGAAATTCTCTTCTGCGCGCTGAATTCGAAACGGTCGTTCTTCTGGTTGGAAATCAAATGAAGAAGGTTTCTTACAGTTAAAATAATTTTGTAGCTGTTCAGAAGTCTCTTGCATTCACCGGAAGTTGTATAATTATTTTCTCTCAGCAGGCCGACAAAGGATTCCGCCTGCGTCGTTTCGACCTGTTTGTTTAGCAGCGTCTTATTTTTTAAAATGTAAATCCATTCAATCGTCTGAAAATCGCGCAAGCCGCCGGCAGAACTTTTAACATTAGGTTCAAGGACTTTCGCAGAGTCGCCGAATTTATCATAGCGGGCTAAAACGTCTTCGTTTAATTCCTGTAATAATTTCGCCGTGACGTTCGCATCGATTGCGCTGAATAAATTATGATTCCATTCGTTATATATCTTATCGGAACCTAAAAGAAATCTTGTTTCAAAAAATTGTGTAAAGGTATGAAGATCTTCATCAAGATATTTTTTTATATCGGCAAAATCCCGGACGGTATGCGATGCCTCCAGCCCGTTATCCCAGAATTTCGTTACGAGTGCGCCGATCTCGTTTTGATTTTCTTCAACCTTATCCGTTATAAACATTAAATCAATATCCGAATAAGGCGACAATTCCCTCCTGCTGAAGCTGCCTGCTGAAGCAAGCACAAAGTTAAATTTCTTATTCCCGGAAAGCGCTCTTATATATTCTTCAACAAGCAGGCTGTAATCCATGCTGAACCTAAATGCATCCATCCTTTTCATGTGGTCATGGAAAAGCTTGTCGCGTTTGCGAATGAATTCATGCTTAACGTTTACGGAAAATGTCATATAATTTTATACAACTGTTTACTTTATAAATTTTTCTTTTTTATATTCGGCGTGAACCACCGAAGAAATACCGCCGCGTACGTTGAACTCCGCCGTGATAAGCATGTAGCGCGGCTTGCATGCTTCTACAAGATCATCCAATATTTTATTTGTTACGCTTTCAAAATAAATTCCGTCATTCCGGTAAGAGTTGAAATAAAATTTCAGCGATTTAAGCTCGATGCACAATTTATCCGGGATATAATTAACAATGATCTTTGCAAAATCCGGCTGGCCTGTCTTTGGACAAACGGAAGTAAATTCCGGCGCAGTATGAATTACCGTATAATCTCTCTCGGGATATGCGTTATCAAAGACTTCAAGTAATTTTATTTTATCGCTCAATGAAACCTCGCGTTTATTTAAAATAATTTTTTTTAATTCGAACTTAACAAATCAAATGTACACCGGTCTTGCAGCATATTTTATCGGATCGTCAACACCGGCAATTTGAAAGCCTCTAAGTCTTAATGCGCAGCTATCGCAGATGCCGCATGCTTCCTCTTCATTTTGATAGCACGACCACGTAAGATTCAAAGGCGCGCCAAGCTGAATTCCTTTCTTAACTATTTCCGCTTTGGAAAAATTTATTATCGGCGTTTCAATTTTAATTTTCGTGGAGGGCTTTGTTCCTTCGACTATCATCTTTTCAAATGCTTCGAAAAAGCTTGGACGGCAGTCGGGATAGCCGGAAGAATCTTCATAAACGGCGCCGATAAAAACTGCCTTCGCGTTCAATACTTCCGCCCAGCTTACGCACGCCGAAAGAATATTCGCATTCCTAAAAGGAACATAAGAAGTTGGTATCTCTTTGTTTGCTAAATCTGCTTTTGTTACTTCTATATTTTTATCGGTTAAAGATGATCCGCCGATCTTTGCAAGGTGTGTATAATCTATTACTAACCTTTTGTCTACATTATAAAAGTCGGCAATATCGTTAAAAGATTTTAATTCTCTCTTCTCGGTACGCTGCCCGTAATTTATATGAGCGAATGCAAGCTCAAAATTAAGCCCGGCAATAGCGGCGGTAACACAGCTGTCCATGCCCCCGCTGACCGCAATTACTGCAATATCTTTTTTATCCTTAGACACTATACTCCAAAAATTTAACGGGTAAAAATAATAAAATTGGCAGCGCAAATAAATGTGAAAATCAATTGGCGCTTTGTATTGCGGCTTTCTTCACACGCTTAAATAGTATGAATCCGAATGCAACTAAAAGCGACACTATAGACGATACTAAAAATGGAACCGCCGAGCCGAACTTGTCCCACAGTACTCCTGTAAGAAATGAACCGAGCATTACCGCAAAGCTCGAAAGCATAGTTAATAGTCCTATCGCAGAGCCGCGGTTCTCGTCGTGAATAAGATCCGATACCCATGCCTTCGCGACTCCTTCCGTTGACGCCGCGTATATACCGTATAAAATGAACAAGCCCCACAGCATCTGGAAATCAGGCGCGACTGCAAATCCGAAATAAACGACGGAGAAAACAAACAAACCGATTATAAATATTTTTGCTTTGCTGAATCTATCTGCAAGTTTCCCGACCGGGTACGAGGCTGCGGCATAAACGAGGTTGTAAAAAATATATCCCGCTATCGCAAGCGTACTCGAATGAGAAATATTCCTTGACTTAAGTATCAAGAATACGTCGCTGCTGTTGACTAAAGAGAATATCGTAATCAAATAAATTAATTGCTTGTACTGAGCCGGCGCAGTCTTCCAGAATTCGATATACTTAAACTTAGGTGCAGCTTTCTTCTCGACTATTTTATCTTTCACAAATGAAGTGAACGTAACTGCAATTACCGAAGGAACAAATGCGACAAGAAATACCAGCTTGTAATCATGCGGGTAAATGTGAAGAAGTATCAGCGCGGCGATTGGACCTATAGCCGCTCCCAATGTATCCATTCCTCTGTGAAATCCGAACACGGCTCCCGTATTTCCGTCTGCGTTCGCTGCAAGAAGCGCGTCGCGCGGCGCAGTCCGCATTCCTTTTCCTATGCGGTCGCCGACTCTTGAAACGACTACGGTTGAAACGAAAGGAAATAATCCGGGCAGCGGCTTTGATAACGCTGAAAGCCCATATCCGGCGGTTACAAATATCGAGCGCTTTTTCAGCTTGTCTGAAAGACGCCCGAAGTACCCTTTTAAAAACCCGGCGATGAATTCCGCGAGACCTTCGATAATGCCCACGGTCGCCATTGATGCGCCGAGCGCCGCCGTTAAGAATATCGGTGTAACCGGGTAAAGCATTTCGCTTGCTATGTCCGTAAATAAACTTACGAAGCCGAGTATTAAAACTTGTTTTGAAATATTCTTTAGCGTCATCAGGATTAATTTATTTTTTCTTCAAAGATAAGCATGAAACTTTTAATTCCATGTTGACCTGCAGTTATATTTTTCCGTTTACTGCCTTGCGAAAAATTTTTATTTAATCCCCGAAAGTGAAACAATGTCTCTGCTTTCAAGTATATTTTTTTTATAATTCGTTGACACAGAGTTAATCATTGTTAGGCTTAGCTGTTTAAGTGTGCATACATAATTTGGAAACAGAGCCTTAATTATCGGATACATCCGGCTTATATACTTATAAACAGAATGCGCGTTCTTCAGTTCTTTAGTCGGATGAATATAACCGGGTCTAAATGCATAAACTTGTTTGAAGGGCAATTTCATCAGATCATTTTCGGTTTTCCCTTTTATACGCGCCCACATTGATTTGCCCTTCTCGCTGCTGTCCGTTCCCGCACCCGAGACATAGCAAAAGGTCATACCGCTATTGCGCGCGCTTAAGGTTCGTGCAAAATTCATTGTTAATGTATATGTAAGCTTATAGTAGTCCTCTTCGTTTTTTCCAATCGAAGTAACGCCGAGACAAAAGAAGCACGCGTTGCAGCCTCCGAGCAAATTTTCTATTGAAGATAAATCAAAAAAATCATTATGGATAATTTCTTTCAGCTTCGGATGGACAACACCGCAGGGTTTCCTATTGATTACCAAAACCGATTCCACAAGAGGATGTTGAAGACATTCATGCAGCACTCCCTCGCCTACCATACCGGTTGCGCCCGTAATTATTGCTTTTATTTTTTCATCCATGATTATTCCATGCGATATTAATAATTTATTCTTTCAATAAATCTTTTATTTAAGTAAATATAATATTATACAACCATAAACTCGTAAATTTTTTAAAACAATCTTGACATCAGTTTCCCTTTCTTCTTCAAAAAAAATTTCTTTATTTAACCGTTAGAAAATTTAACTTATTTCATTTTGTCTTCCTTCAAAGCCGGAAGATTAAATTTAGACCGAAACTTGTTCTCTATTTTCTTTAAAGGAATAAATATGAAACAGAGACTTACCGCTTGCTTATTATTTTTTTCGATCATAATTTTTTTCAATAACTCTTTTGCCCAGTGGAAGCTTACACCGCTGTATAACCAATACATCTGGTCGTTCGCCGTTGTCGATACGAACATATTCGCAGGCTCAAGCGGCGGCGGCGTTTATCTCTCCACCAATAACGGCGCAAGCTGGACTGAAATGGACAGCGGTCTGACCAACATGGGAATCTCTGCTTTAACTTACATTCCTAACGGAAACGGCGGCGTTATATTATTTGCGGGTACCTTCGGCAGCGGTGTTTTTAAATCTACCAACCTCGGCAAAAGCTGGGACTCAACTGCAATGACTAAGGAAGACGTGTGGACCCTTGCCGTTAACGGCACTAATATTTTCGCGGGCACGCAGAACGGTATGTATCTGTCTACTAACAGCGGCGCTTCATGGACTGAAATTAATTCCGGATTTACTAATCCGGCTTTGCCTATTGTTAATACGCTTCTTGGAAACGGTCAGGATATTTTAGCCGGCACTACAACCGGAGTCTATCTTTCAACCGACAATGGAACTAAATGGACTTCCTCAAGCTCCGGTCTTCCCGCCGCCGACGTCTGGGCATTATCAAAATACGCCTCTAAGATTTATGCCGGCACTGCCTCCGGTTTATATGAATCAACAAACAACGGCTCTTCTTGGAAATCCTCCGCGCTTAATGATCAGAATGTTTGGGCTTTAGCCGGGAAGGATACCATGCTCTTTGCTGCTACACGGGATTCCGGCGTCTACATCTCGACTGATACCGGCGCGGCATGGATTAAAATAGATTCCGGTCTCGTCAGCTACAATGTTACAACTCTAGCAGTCAACGATTCAAACATTTTCGCGGGCTCGCTCGGCGTTTACGTGCTTCCGTTCAATTTAATTTTCGCCGTGCCGACCGGTATTAAACAGATCGATAATAATATCCCGAAAGATTTTGTATTATACCAGAACTATCCTAATCCTTTCAATCCAACCACAACAATAAATTTCTCCGTGCGCAAAGAAAGCTTTGTAACCGTAAAAGTTTTCAATGTGCTCGGCAGCGAGGTCGCGACTCTTGTCAACGAAGAAAAGCCGTCCGGCAATTATAAAGTTCAGTTCAACGGCGGCAGCCTTTCCAGCGGAATATATTTCTACAGGATGTCCGCCGGCAGCTTTACGGATACGAAGAAATTAATCCTTCTGAAATGAAAAGCAGTTTACTATGATTGATATTTTTCGTATTAATTAATCGGATAAAATTTATAAATAATTTTTTCGGAAACATTTTTTGACGTAATAAAAAGTTTTCTAACGACCAATTTAAAGGCGAGGTAGTTATGAAAAATATAGTCATTGTTATCTGTGCGCTTCTTATATCCTGCTGCTCCACGATGAACCAATTCGACAGCGAGATTAGTTCACCGGAGTTGCTTAAGCAATATCCGCTTCCATCTGTGCCGCTGTCTATTTATTCTCCAAACTTCGCGCTGAATCTTCGACTGCTTATACTGGAAGACGGTACGGTTAGGCGAGCCGTTATTCTAAACAGAACCGGCAATGCTGAATGGGATTCCTTAGCGCGGGAATCTATTCTAAAATGGAAATATCTTCCTGCGCGTATTAACAACAAGCCTGTCAGCATGTGGGTTAGCCAGCGGGTCTGCGTTCAATTTACCGACCCCGTTTACGTTAACCTTGCGGAAATATTGTTAGACAGCCTCGAGACCGCACAGGCGGTTTACGATGCGCTTATTCATAATGAAGATTTCGGCGCGCTTGCTGCAAAGTTCTCGGTCGATCCCTCACGGGATTATAACGGCATTCTCGGCAAGGTTGATATAAGGCTGTTCCCGGATTATATTCAGCAGGAAATTTTAAAGCTTGGCATTAATGATTATACGAAGCCGGTTAAGTACGGCAATCAATACGTGATTTTTAAGAAGCTGAGCGGCGAATCGTTCAGAAGCTGATCTGAAGCTTTACATGAAGTTTATTTTAATGTTTACGATTTCCGAACGGCTTGCAATTCTAACCGGCGGTCCCCAGGTTCCCGCTCCGCATGAAACGTAATATTGCGTGTTATTCTTTTTCAAATAACCGAAACTGATTTCGTAAACCATCTTGGTTATCAAGTTACCGGGAAACATTTGCCCGTGATGCGTATGCCCGGACAGTTGAAGATCGATACTGTTTTTCTCCGCTTCATCAAGTCCGAGCGGCGTATGATCCATTAAAATTAAAGGATAGTTTTTATCAACGTCTGGCAAAATTTCTTCAAGAGATTTCCTGCTTCTGCCGTCGAATTGTTTTACCGCTCTGTCGTTTCTCCCTATAATGTAAAAGTCATCGTTGATCTTCACCGCGCTGTCCTGCAGTACTTTCAGTCCAAGCTCTTTCATGTAATCCACACACTCGTCTCCTCCGTTTATATATTCATGATTGCCGGTGCATGCATAAATTCCGTATTTTGATTTTAACTTCAGCAATGCCGGACCAATATTATTTTTCTTAAGATGGGAGGCTCTATCGTCAACAAGGTCACCGGCTACGAAGATAATATCGGGATTCAATGCATTTACTTTATCAACGATATTCTTTAAAAACTTTTCTCCGTTGATCGGCGATAAATGTATATCCGAAACCAGCACCGCATTTAGCTTGCTAATACCGCTCTTCTTTTTAGGAAGGTTTATATCGAGTTTCTTTGTAACAACATTTCTCGTATTTATATAGCCGCCTAAAATTATTGTCAATGAGATTAAGAAAACTGCAAGCCCGGTAACGTGTTTTGCGTGGAGATAATTACTAGTAACTACCGCAGGAAAGAAATGAACCTGGTAATTTATTAATCTCAGAATATCAATTAAGAAAACAGACAATAAAAGATAAACGAAGAACGCGAACCAGAAGGAGCCGATCCAGACCAAAGCGTCGTAAATTACGGAAGGCAGGTATCTAAATAAAATTCTGGAAACTATGTAAGACGTTGAAGCAAATATGAATATAACGGTATAAAATATTCTTAAATGCGGGTAACCTTCAAGAGCCTGCCAGCCGCGGATAAATATATAATAATTTATCGCAGCGTATATCGAGAAAAAGATCGAAAAGAATATAGCCATATATTTAACTTAGCGCCGGAGTTCTTTAATTGTATTCATCCCAGCTTTTAATATCAAGCTGATCAAGCTTGTGCCGGTAAAGTGATTTTACAAATCTTTTGGCAACTTGAATATTTGTTATCAAGTTAACATTCATGTCAACAGCTTTTCTTCTTATAAGATAATCGTTATCGAGTTCATCTTTCTCAGCGTTCTTAGGAATGTTTATAACAAGATCGATCTTGCCTTCATTTAAGTAAGTGATAACGTTAGGTTCATCTTTTTCAAGAGGCCATGAAAGTATTTCGGCATTTATTCCATTCTGCCTTAAGAACATCGCGGTTCCTTTTGTCGCATAGATTTTTAAACCGAGGCTGAATATTTTTTTGCTTTCTTCAAGGAACTCTGCTTTTTCTTTCGCCGTACCGGTTGAAAGCATAACGCCTTTTTTCGGAACCCTAAATCCGGTTGAAATGAAGCTCTTCAAAAATGCCTCGTTAAAGTCGTCGCCGAGACATGCGACTTCTCCGGTAGAAGCCATCTCAACGCCGAGAACCGGGTCAGAGCCTTTTAATCTTGTAAAGGAAAACTGCGGCGCTTTTACTCCAACGTAATCAACATCGAAGGAAGACTTATCAATCTTCGGAAGCTTCTCGCCCATCATCAGCTTTGTGGCTATGTCTATGAAATTAATTTTCAAAACTTTAGACACAAACGGGAAACTTCTTGAAGCGCGGAGGTTGCATTCGATAACTTTAACTTCATTATCTTTTGCGATGAACTGAATATTAAAAGGTCCCGTTATCTGAAGTTCCTTTGCAATAGCTTTGGTTACCATTTTCACCCGGCGCATAGTTTCAAGATAAGTACGCTGCGGCGGTAGAACAATAGTAGCATCGCCCGAATGCACGCCGGCATTTTCCACGTGCTCCGAGATTGCGTAGCAAAATAAATTTCCATTTTCAGCAACTGCATCAACTTCTATTTCGCGCGCTTCGGTAATAAATTTGCTGATGACTACCGGATGTTCTTTGCTGATGCTTGCCGCCTTTGCAAGATATTCTTCAAGCTCGTTATCGGTAAGAACAATGCTCATTGCTGCGCCGCTTAAAACATAACTCGGTCGTATCAAAACCGGGTATCCGGCTTTCTTAGCAAATTCTTTTGCATCATTTAAGCTTGTAAGTTCTTCCCAATCCGGCTGATCGATTTCAAGCCGGTCAAGTATTTGAGAAAATTTATGACGGTCTTCTGCATTATCAATTTGTGTTGGAGAAGTTCCAAGAATTTTTATTCCCGCATCATTTAATTTTACAGCAAGGTTATTGGGAATTTGTCCGCCCATTGAAATAATAACTCCCTCAGGATTTTCCTTATCATAAATATCGAGAACTCTTTCATAAGTCAGCTGCTCAAAATAAAGCTTGTCGCAGATGTCGTAATCTGTGCTGACTGTTTCCGGATTGCAGTTTATCATGATTGTTTTGTAATCAAGCTTATTGCATGTAAGCACCGCGTTAACGCAGCACCAGTCGAACTCAACCGACGAGCCGATTCTGTATGCGCCGCTGCCAAGGACTACAATCTGATTTTTATCTCCGAATTTTATATCGTCTTCTTTACCGTGATAAGTCAAATAAAGATAATTTGTCTGCGCAGGATATTCTGCGGCAAGAGTATCAATTTGTTTTACAACCGGAATTACATTTAGATTTTTGCGATAGCTTCTTACTTCCATTTCTTTGGAATGAGTCAGCATCGCAATTTGTAAATCGCTGAAACCGTTTTGTTTTGCTTCTTCCATTAATTCTTTGGAAATTTTTTGCAGCTTTGCCCCTTTTAATTTTTTTTCCGTGTCGATAATATTCTTCATCTTGTAGATGAACCAAGGAGTAATTTTAGAAAGCTGATGAATCTTATCGACAGAATAGCCTTCCTGGAGGGCTTTGGCGATTGCATAAATTCTTTTGTCAGTCGGCTTTGAAAGCTCTTCATCTAAATTATCAAACTTAAGTTCATTGCTGGTAAATCCTTTCATCCCTATGTCGAGCATACGAATTGCTTTCTGCAAAACTTCTTCAAAGCTTCTGCCGAGCGACATTACTTCGCCTACGGATTTCATCTCGGAACCAAGCTGCGTGCTTACCTGCCGGAATTTTTGTAAATCCCACCTAGGAAATTTAAGAGCGACATAATCCAGCGCAGGCTCAAACATCGCAGAAGTTTCTCTTGTTATAATATTTTCAACTTCATTTAAAGCATAGCCGAGCGCAAGTTTAGCGGCTATGAAAGCGAGCGGATAGCCGGTAGCTTTCGATGCGAGGGCAGAGCTTCTGCTAAGTCTTGCATTAACTTCAATAATTCTGTAGTCATCGGATTTAGGATCGAGCGCGTATTGAATATTGCATTCTCCGATAACGCCGAGATGACGGATTAACTTTATTCCGATTGAACGCAGCTTAAAATTTTCATGCGCCGATAAAGTTTGAACGGGAGCAATTACAATGCTGTCGCCGGTGTGAATTCCCATCGGATCAACATTTTCCATCGAACAAATTGTAATACAGTTATTGAACTTGTCGCGGACAATTTCGTATTCAACTTCTTTCCAGCCGTAAAGAGATTCTTCAATCAAAATTTGGCTTGTAAATGAAAAAGCCCGGCGTGCTTTCTCAATCAGTTCTTCTTCATTATTCACAATGCCGGAGCCGAGTCCGCCTAACGCATAGGCAATGCGAACCATTACCGGGAACCCAATTGCTTTTGCCGCATGTATCGCTTCATCAACATTTGCCGCTGTTTTACTTACAGCAACCTTTAATCCGATTTCAGAAACCTTGTTTGCGAACAAAAGTCTGTCTTCAGTTGCTTCGATTGCTTCGACCGGAGTTCCTAAAACTTTCACTTTATATTTTTCGAGGATTCTTTTCTCGTAAAGCTCAACGCCGACGTTAAGCGCCGTCTGTCCGCCGAACTGCAGCAAGATGCTGTCTGGTTCTTCTTTCTGAATTATTTTTTCTACGAACTCTGCTTTGATCGGAAGGAAGTAAACTTTATCAGCAAAATTTTCTGATGTCTGTATAGTTGCAATGTTTGGGTTAATTAATACAGTTTCTATTCCATCTTCTTTAAGCGCTTTGATTGCCTGGCTGCCGGAGTAATCAAATTCCCCAGCTTGTCCGATTTGTAATGCGCCTGATCCAAGTATTAAAACTTTTTTTGGTTTGCCTCGTTTAATCATTTTAGTGCCCTCAAAAACATATCAAAAATAAATTCGGTATCATCAGGTCCCGGTGAAGCTTCGGGATGAAACTGTGCCGCAAAAAATGGCTTGGAGATATGAATGATTCCTTCGTTAGTTCCGTCGTTATCATTGACAAACCACTCGCGCCAATCTTCAGGTAGAGTTTCCGTCTCAACTGCAAAGCCGTGGTTCTGCGAAGTTATGTAACATCTTTTTGTGCCCATCTCATTGCACGGCTGATTGTGCCCGCGGTGACCGTATTTTAATTTGTAAGTATTCGCTCCGGCGGCAAGCGCCATAATCTGACTTCCAAGGCAGACGCCGAGAATTGGAGTTCCTTTCGCCATCGTTTTTTTTGTGTGCTCGATTGTTTCCGTACACATTTTGGGATCGCCGGGTCCGTTTGAAATTAAAATTCCGTTTGATTTTTCTTTTGAAAAATCAAAATTGTACGGAACTCTCAAAACCGTAATGTCTCTCCTCAAGTATGCTTGAATAATGTTGTTCTTTGTTCCGCAATCTACAAGGACAATTTTTTTTGCGCCTCGTTTAAATTCAACCGGTTCTTTTACACTTACTTCGCCGACGAGGTTTAATTTATTCACGTCTTCAAAATCTATTTTTTCACTTTCGTCGATTATGATTTTACCAAGCATTGTTCCTTTGTCGCGGAGTCTTCTTGTAAGCATTCTCGTATCAATGCCGGTAATGCCGGGAATTTTCTGCTCGATCATCCAATCCGATAAAGAACGTTTGCCGTTCCAGTGGGAAAAGTCTCCGGAATAATCAGAGACTATTAGTGCCCTGCAATGAATCTGTTCCGATTCAAAATATTTTAATAAATTATTTTCGCGTTCATAGCCGGGAACGCCGTAATTTCCTATCAGCGGATAAGTACTGACTAGAATTTGCCCGCGGTACGACGGATCGGTCATTGTTTCAGGATAGCCAACCATGCCGGTATTAAACACTACTTCGCCGTTTGTGTTTTTTTCATATCCGAAGCTGAAGCCGGTAAATTCGCTTCCATCCTCTAAAATAAGTTTTGCGGTTTTTCTTTCTTTCATCATTCTAAATATTACTCCAAAAACTCTTTCTTTTTCAGACAAAAAAATAGCCACTCATTGAGTGGCTATACTTATAGACTCTTTATTAAGATCGCTTTTTGTCTTTGGTCGGATAATTTTAATCTCGCTAAAAATCTTTTCAAAAAAATTTTAGGCAAATATAATCTAATGACTTTATAGTTTCAATTTATCTTAATTAATTTTTAGTGATAGGCTTCACTTTGTCGCAAAAATTTACGGATTCTTTTATTTAATAAATAAATTATTAGAATTATTAATAAAAATTTAATTTTAAACAGAACTTAGGGACTTGTTACAGGAACTAAATTTCCTAATATTTGCAAAACAACAATTGAGCATCTTGAATGAAAATAAAAAAATCTAACCTTCCGCAGAAGCCAATCAAAAAAACAAAAACTTTTATACTTGACACAAATGTGATTTTACACGATGCTACTTGCATAAACCAGTTCCAGGAACACGACGTTGTAATACCGCTGACTGTAATCGAAGAATTGGATCATTTTAAAAGAGGCAGCCAGGTAATAAATCTTAATGCAAGAGAATTTGCGAGGACGTTGGATTCAATGACCGGCACGGCGCTGTTTAACGGCGGCGTTCCAATGGGAAAAGGCAGAGGAAAAGTTAGAATCGCTATCTCACGCGGAATTTCTACGGAGATAAAAGATATTTTTAAAGAAGATACTCCTGATCATAGAATACTTTCAGTCGCTTTGGAATGGAACAAAAAAGCTAATAATAAAACTACCGTCATTCTTGTTACAAAAGACGTCAATCTAAGAATGAAGGCTAAAGCAATCGGAATACTAGCCGAAGATTACACTACCGACCGAATTAACAGCGTGGAAGAATTATACAGCGGCAAGGAGATAGTCGAAGACTTTGACGATGAAATGATTGTAAGATTATTTCAGCCGCCTTATGAAATTCCGGCAAAAGTTATCTTAAAAAAATTAAATGAGGAAGCCGTTCCGAATAAATTTTATATAATAAGAAATTCTAACAGATCGGTGCTTGCCTATCTTGACCAGGAATCAGAAAATTTTAGGAAGGTTGATAAGAACATTATATACGGAATTAAGCCGCGCAACGCCGAACAAACTTTTGCAGTTGACGCTTTAACAAATTTAAATATTCCTTTAGTTACTTTAACAGGAAAAGCGGGAACAGGAAAAACGCTGCTCGCGCTTGCAAGCGCTTTGAACGTGAGGAAAAATTACAGGCAGATTTTCATTGCGCGCCCGATAATTCCCTTGAGCAACAGAGATATCGGCTATCTCCCAGGCGACGTACAAAGTAAAATAGAACCTTACATGCAGCCGCTGTGGGATAATCTACGAGTAATTCAAGATCAATTTACAGAAACTGATAAGCAGAGTATGCTGATAACAAACATGGTCAAAGATGAAAAACTTGTGATCGAACCGCTTTCTTATATCCGCGGAAGAAGCCTGCAAAGAATTTTTTTCATTGTTGACGAAGCACAGAATTTGACACCGCATGAAATCAAAACAATTATTACGCGTGCCGGTGAAGGTTCCAAAGTTGTGTTTACTGGAGATATTTACCAGATCGATCATCCTTACCTGGATTCGCAATCAAACGGACTTTCGTATTTGATTGATCATTTCAAGGGACAAAAGCTTTACGCGCATATCAACCTTGAAAAAGGCGAACGTTCGGAACTTGCAGAGTTGGCAAGCAATCTATTATAATTGCAACATGGAAGACAAAAATATTTCTGCGACGTTCACTTACTCTCATTTCTACAAATTTCTGTACAGGTACGGAAATATCCCGGGAACTATTGTATTGTCGGCTTTTCTAATTACAGTAGCAACCAGCCTTAACTATTCTCTTTGGTATTTATTTCCTTTCATTATAACTGCTCTGATGATATACTTCGTCAATAAGCAGTATTTGACGATGTATAAAATCTTAGCTTATAAAATCAGTGCAGATAATGAAAAGCTAACGGGGACAAATTTTTTATCTCCCAAAAAGAAAGTAACAATTTATTACTCGGATATTGAAAAAATTGAAGGCGGCATTTTCGATGGGAAAGTAAATGGTCTGACAAAAGTTTGGGATTCAAAAAGCAGAATGTGTATCGGGTTTTTCAACAAAATTAAAAACTCAAAAGACCTGGTCAGAATCATACTTTTAAATGTTAGTGAACCTGTTTATAATAAAGCCATGAGCCGCGCAAGAATTGATTTGAAAGAAATAAAGCCCTCTCAAAAAAATAAGGAAGCTAAATAGCTTACCTAAAATTTAACCGATAAAATTACACGGTCTTTGTGTATTTTTACAATCGTAATTTTAACAAAAAGTATAAATGAAAATTGCTGTATTACTATCCGGCGGCGTTGACAGTTCGGTAGCTATGCGTTTGTTAAAGAATGAAGGTCACGATCTTACCGCATTTTATTTAAAGATTTGGCTTCAGGATGAATTTTCTTTTTTAGGCGAATGCCCGTGGGAAGAAGATTTAAGATACGCTCGCGCCGCATGCAAGCAAGCCGGAATCCCGTTAGAAATCATTCCGCTTCAGACTGAATACTGGGAAACCGTAGTTACCTACACTATCTCCGAAATCAAAGAAGGAAGAACGCCTAACCCGGATATGTTCTGCAACAGCTTAATAAAGTTCGGGCAGTTTTATGATAAAATAGATTCTTCGTTTGAAAAGGTCGCAAGCGGACATTATGCTAAAGTAGAAATGAACGACGGAATATATAGATTAAAAATGTCGCCAGATCCTATTAAGGATCAAACTTATTTTCTGGCGTACCTAACGCAGCAGCAGCTATCGCGGGCGTTGTTCCCAATCGGTTCATTCAAAAAAAATGAAGTTAGAGAATTAGCTCATCAATTTGATCTTCCGACGATGGACAGAAGAGACAGCCAGGGAATTTGCTTTCTCGGTCAAATTAAGTTTAACGAATTTGTCAAACATCATCTCGGCGAAAACAAAGGCGATATAATTGATGCCGACTCAAACAAAAAATTAGGCACCCACAATGGATATTATTTTTACACAATTGGGCAGCGCTCAGGGCTTGGTTTGTCCGGAGGTCCATGGTATGTTGTAAAAAAAGATGTGAAAGAAAATCTCGTCTTTGTTTCAAGAGAAGATAAATCACTTAGAGAAAAAAAATCTTTTAACGCTGGCAAGTTTAATTGGATTGCTGAAGAAAAACCTTCTGCAAAAAACTTAAAAGTAAAAATAAGGCACGGTGCAAAATTGTTCAATGCTGAAATCGCTTTTATCGGTGAAGATGAGGCTATTGTTAATTTGGATCAACCCGATCAGGGAATTGCGCCGGGTCAGTTTGCTGTTTTTTACCTGGATGACATTTGCCTCGGCAGCGGAATTATTTTGTAGCATCCGGTAATTTCTCTTTTTGACTCCTATTTTAACGTCATCAAATTTTGCCGCTGATAAAAATTGTTTTCCCTTTCATCAATAATCCTTTTAAAGTACAATAAGAATTTTTAAGCTTTGCCGGTAGAAATACTGACTGTCCACGGAAGAGCAGTAACCTTATAATTAATTCTTAGTCTAATTAAAACAAATTATAGAAAGACGCTGAATGAAGAAAACCTTACCGCTGTTTATATTTTTATTTTGTGCTTTAATTTACTCAAAGACTGATAATCCCGGCAAGAAACTAATTTTAAAAAAAACAAACGCTCAAATTAAAATTGACGGCGTTATTGATTCGGTATGGAGTACCGCAGATTCTGCAACAGATTTTTTTCAGCTTAATCCATATTATGGTCAAAAGCCCACTTGGCCTACCGTGGCTAAAGTTTTAACCACCGATGATGCGCTCTACGCACTTATAATCTGCTATGAAGACAAAAAATTTATTCAGCCTTTTACCGGGACGCTCGATAACACGAACGGCGAATATGTTTCGATAATGCTTGATACTTTCGACGATAACAAAACAGCCTATAAGTTTATCGTCTCGGTTTCCGGTGCGAGAAGCGATGCTATTCTGTTAGACGATGCGCGAAACCGGGATTATACGTGGGACGGTATTTGGTTCGCAGCAACTAAAATTTATAATTGGGGATGGGTCGCGGAAATAAAAATTCCGTACAAATCAATCCAATATAACAAAGATTTAAAGTACTGGGGATTGGATTTCGACCGCTGGATTCCCGCGGCTAACTCCGAGGATCTTTACTGGAATAAATATGAAAAGAATGAAGGACAAAGAATTTCTAAATTCGGCGAATTGGTCTTTCAAGATTTTAAACCGTCGGTCAAAGGTTTAAATCTTGAAATCTATCCCGTGGCTCTTGCTAAGGCAAGCTATCTTGAAAATAACAAATATAAAATTGATCCCAACGCCGGATTGGATATTATGTTCAATCCGTCGTCGGCATTAAAATTTTTGCTGACTGCAAACCCGGACTTCGCGCAGATTGAAGCCGATCCTTACCAGTTCAACATTTCCCGCTACGAAACTTATTATAATGAACGCAGACCTTTCTTCACCGAAGGCAACGAAGTCTTCATGGCTTCGGGAAAAGAAATGAACACGGGTTTTTATTCACCGCTTGAATTATTCTATTCAAGAAGAATTGGGAAAAAGCTGCCTGATGGAAGCGAAGTTCCGTTAATACTCGGGACTAAAGCTTACGGCAGAATCGGAACTTGGGAGTATGGCGGGTTTCTGGCTGAGACGGATCAAAAAACTTATATGGATGACACTACACAACAAACCGAGCCGCGCGCATTATTCGGCTCTGCAAGAATCAAAGAACAATTTGGAGAAAACTCTTCCGTAGGTACTCTCGTTGTTGCCAAACAAACTAAAGACACAACTTACGGCGTTGTAGATATTGACGGCGCTTTCCGTCAATCCGATTGGCAGCTATCATATCAATTTGCCCGCTCATTCCAAAATTCACTCGGAGATTACTCGTCATCTATCGGGCTCGTTTCTCTTGGGAAAAAATGGTGGGTCCTGGGCAGAAGCAAATATGTCGGCAACAATTTCGATGTCAGTCAAGTTGGATACGTACCGTGGATAGGCACATGGGAATTTACCTGGCTCACCGGTCCAAACTGGTATTTTGAAAACGGCTGGGTTAGTCAAATCCTTCTTCTCGGAGGCTTCTTTACAAATTATAAACACGTTGAGGGCTACACTGACCGTTCTGCCGTTGTAGATTTTAATATGAACTTTAGAGACAACTGGCGCTATGAAATTACAATGATCATCGGCAGGTCCAAAGATCAAGGAATAGAATATAACTCGTACGAAGTAGATTATAACGGAAATTTTAACATAAGCACGAAATGGTATGCGGATTTCTACGGCGGCTTTTCAAAAACTTATAACTTTGACAGAAACTACCTTGCATTTTATACATGGTTCGGAGCAGACTTTCAGTGGAACGCCGGAGATATTTTGCAGCTTGGAACTTCGTACAACATGTGGGTAGAAGGAAATCCAGCCGGCAGCGTTGAAGACATTACCTATGACGCACGTCCGTATTTTTCTTTAACTCCGGTTAATGATCTAAATGTTAGAGTTTATGTTGATAATCTTTACGACTCATCTTCCGATCATCTTGAACAATTAATAAGCGGATTACTATTTTCATATAACTTCCGTCCCAAGAGCTGGATATACTTCGCTTATAACGAGCTCGATAACAGAGATCAGCAATACGACGGCATGGGAAACCCGCTTCCTATAAGAATGCACGTAGCAGCGCGCGAAGGAGTATTCAAACTAAAATATCTTTATTATTTTTAGAAGCATTATAATATGCCCCCCATAATGCTCTTTATATTTCTTCATACATGAGTTCAAAGTAAAAAAGCAAAAAATAATTTGACACGTCTATAAATATTAGTTATTTTATTGCTGAACTAAATAATAGTGGCGGGGTTTCTTCTGAAGAAATTTATACGGTGTCTATTTTCGTTATGCTTAATATTCCGCGGCATAGAGAGCAAAGCGCGGGAACGGCAGATTTTAGAAAAGGAAATCTGCTCAAAAATTTCGGCGAATAAATATTTCTACTTTCCAGATGTAGAAACAGGCGGCTGTATATTGCAGTATTATTTGCCTGCTAGGTTCTCTTCATTCATTTTTGCCAATTCAAAGAATATAAAAATCAATTTAAGATCAATCGCTTCTGTATCCTATATGATCACAGAAGTAATTTTATTTATAGAAAATCATAGAGATGAGGTAATATGATAAATCTATTAATCATTGATGATAATCTTTCCTTCTTTAGGGATATGGAAATACAATTTGGGAAAAATTATAAAATACTTAAGGCGGAAACCGGGAAAAAAGGGTTAAGCATTTTAAAGGAAGAAAACGTTGCCGCAGTTCTTTTAAACCTTCAGCTTCCCGATGTATCCGGCATTGAATTGTTAAAACAAATTCATTCCGAAATTGACCCTTACAAGCCTGTAATAATTATTACGGATTACGGTAACATAGAGAATGCGGTAACTGCAATGAAATCAGGAGCCTATGATTTTATACAAAAGAGTTTCAGCAGGGATTTGCTGATTGAAAAAATTAATAAAGCTCTCGAAAAAAGAGAGCTTGATATCGGAATAAAAGTTCTAAAAGACTCTGTTGATCAGCAGCATGATTATTTCGTATGCACAAGCAGAGCTATGAAAAACCTGGATAACGAGATAACTAAAGTTGCAAGGCAGGATGTAGATATTTTAATCTCGGGTGAAACCGGAACCGGTAAAGATGTAGTTGCCTACGAAATACATAAACGAAGCCGGCGAAAGGACAAGCTCTTTGTTCATGTGCCGCTAAACAGCTTGAGTGATACATTAATCGAATCTGAATTATTCGGTTATGAGAAAGGGGCTTTCTCAGGCGCTTACAGCGCGAAGATTGGAAAGTTTGAAGCCGCTAATGGAGGAACAATATATCTTCCTGAAATTTCTGAAATTAGTGAAAGGGTTCAGCTTAAGCTTCTTTCCTTTATGCAGTACAAAGAAATTATAAAAGTTGGGCAAGGCAGCGCTAAAAAAATCAACCTTGATGTTAGAATAATAATGGCTACAAACGCCGACCTTAAAAAGTTATTGGCGCAAGGGAAAATCCGCGAAGATTTTTACTACAGGATAAATGTAATCAACATTGCTATTCCGCCCCTGCGTGAAAGAAAAGACGGCATAAAAGCGTTCGCAAATTATTTCCTAAATTTTTATTTATACAAGCACAACAAAAAAGGAATCTCTTTTGACAACGAGCTGTTGGATCAAATAGAAAGATTTAGATGGAACGGCAATATAAGAGAATTAAAAAACGCGGTCGAGCGTGCGGTTGTTTTATCTGAAGATGATAATATCTTAACAATTGATAACTTCCCTGTTCTAATGGACTTTGCTTGCAGCGATAATCAGAATGACGGCACTCTGAAATTCTATTTGGATAATTGTAAACGGGAATATTTTTTGTCCTTGTTAGCAGAAACAAACGGCAACAGATCAAAAGCTGCCGAAAAAGCAGGATTGTCAAGACAGGGTCTTTTGAAAATGCTAAACGAACTCGATATAAAGTAACTGAAGTTACGCAAAGAGGTCGTAGGTGTAATTACATTTCATAAGGTAATAAGGTTTGGTTTTAAAGTGCATAAGTGTTACTAATGTTATAACAAAAAATAAGGTTCATTCCCAAATTAAAACCTTATAATATGGCAAACCTTAGTAACAGACTAAATGCCAAGTAAAATTAACCTTATTACCATATCCCAAATTTGTATAAACATTTTTTTAGACCCAATATCAATTCTGCGTAACTTCAGCAAAGTAAAAAAGATTAAGAAAAGTATTATATTTCAACCACATTAATAAAATCCTGAAGTAAGAATAAATTCTATGAGAGCATTATCTGATACAAATCCTGAAGCTGAAAAAATTTTAATAAAACTTATCAGGCAAAAAAGCATTCCGGAAAGACTAGCGCAAATGGAGAGCTTGACTTCCCTGGTAATACAGCTTTCAAAAAGAGCAATTGCCAGGAATAATATAAATAAAGGAAAGCGCGAGCTGGATTTACTATTTTTAGAGCTTCATTACGGCGAGGAATTAAGCAATAAAGTCCGTCAGTATTTTGAAAAGATTTCAAATGAAAAAGAATGAAATAATATCTGCTCTTGAACCTCTAATACAAGCCTTTGACGAATCCGGAGTTTTATATTACATAAGCGGCTCAATTGCAAGTTCCGCGCTTGGAAAAGCAAGAGCCACTATGGATGTTGATATGGTGTCAAACCTACAACCTTTTCAAATAAAAGCCCTGTCTGAAAAATTGAATAAGATTTATTATTTAGATGAAGAAATGATACTAGACGCTGTAAAAACAAAGTCATCATTTAATCTTATCCATCTCGAGTCAATGTTGAAGATAGATATTTTTGTTTTGAATGATTCGCCTTACCAGCAAGCTGCATTTGAAAGGAAAATTAAAGATAAGCTTGAAAATGAACCGGACTCAATAAATGTATTCTTATGCTCATCAGAAGATATAATTTTGAATAAGCTAGTTTGGTTCAAAGACGGAGGAGAAATTTCTGAAAGACAATGGCTTGATGTTATCGGAGTAATAAAAGTACAAGCGAACAACCTGAATAAAGATTATTTGAAAAAGTGGGCTGAGCATTTAGGGATTGCTCCGCTTTTGAATAGAGCATTTTCTGAATGCGAATTAACCGGTCTATAACTGCCTCAATTAATAAATCTGTGTAATCCGTGTCTTACTTCCTGAATACTTTCAATTTCAAATATTTTCCATCGGTATGTAATGCTTATTATTAGGATAAACCTTACAGACTGATGAATTGACTGTTACTATTTCATAGACATCAACAGATCAATGCTTGCTTCCTAAGTTCTTTTATACATCGTTAATGCACATCGACTTTAAACCTATACCCTAATTAATTAAGCATTGATGACAAATCTTCATAACTGACTTCAAAATTTGCTGTGTCCATTAAGCCGATACGTCCGGCTATCCGCTGGACATTCTCGTTCTCAAAAGAATCTTCCATCATTGCATGTTCGCACCAATCTACTAATTCTTCTTTCGAGATTTTGTTGTTTAAATAATCCGAAAGTTTATTTGCTAATAACTTTTTTAAAATTGTCATTCTTACCTCAGCTTCTTATGACCTTCATCTTCGGGATACTTTTTATGAATTTCTATTAATTCGATATTTGCATTATAAATTTCTTGATAGAATGAAATTGTTACCTCATCGGCATTTACTCTTTAACATACCTTGCCTGTCAACCGTGTTTGCCGTGAACTAGATACCAGTATGTTCTGGAACCATCCCGGTGTTCTGTCCAGTTTCCAAATTTCTTTTCATTATTTTTTCTTGCCGACAAGACCTATTTTATTAACTCATGTTACGCAGACTTGCACAGAATAGTCCCGCCATTTATGGCGGGGTCTGACAAAATCCATCGAAATTGATGGGCTTTAGCCCATTGATAAATGCTAATATGGGCTAAAGCCCGGATTTGCCGGGGACTCTTTTCCCCACGCCATGTAGAGGCTGTGTTAAAACTCTAAGTCGAGAGGAAAACTCATCCCCCGACCCCTTCTCTTATAAAGAGAAGGGGCTTAAAATACGCTGCTAATGCAGTTTCTTAAAGTCCCTCTCTTGTTAAGAGAGGGATTTAGGGTGAGTTCTTTAACTGCAACTAAATTTTCACACAGTCTCTAAATGGCGCGGCTATTCTGTACAAGTCTACGTAACGTGAGTTATTTAATATTTATTAATCAAACCTAAAGAACAATTTCAAATTACAAATTCCGCAATTACCTGCTGCCAACCGGCAACAAACTGTAAACCGTGGTTTACATTGCTGTAAAGAGCAGTTTACACCCGCCAACAACTACATCTGGAAAACTTATCATAATGGAATTAAAATTTTGTGGAATAAGTATTGTATAAATAAAAGCAAAACTATTTTCATCGAGCAAAACAGTGACGCCAAATTTAAATGAATCAAAACCGGAACAGCCGGTTATTAACACGTACAGACTGTGCCCCTCGTGCGGTAATTTCTGCCATATCAACGAGACGCAAATATTTTGTATCATCTGCGGAGAGATGATGATACATGAATGCCCTAACTGCAAAGAACCGATTTTATATCCAACGGCTAAGCACTGCCATAAGTGCGGTAAACAATATAAAAATAAATTTAATTCTTAAAAAAAAGGAGATAGAATTATGTCAACACAAAACTTAATTTCAGCGAGCATTACGCCGGAACAAAAAGCGGCGATAGAAGAAAAGTTGAATGGTCTAAAAACAGACCTCGGCTTCGTTATCTCTATGGTAACCGGAGAAAGGCTTGAGTATATAAGAATAGGTAACTTGATGCTGCCGTTTCTGGATAAGGCGCATCGTGTAGCAACCGCTCATCCGGAAATACTACCCGGCGTTTTCGATAAGACGGAGTATGATAAAGATTATCAGTTAACTAAAGACCTTTTTGAAATAGGATCCAAAATAGCTGAATTACACTCATCCGTTCAGGCAACCTTATTTGCAGCCAACAGCGATACAATGATGGAATCACTCGAGGTTTATGCTTTTGCACAGGCTAACGAGAAAAAAGTTCCAGGGCTTGAGGTTGACGTTGCAGAAATGAGAGCGTTCTTTAAAAAAGGTCCTAAACCGCCGAAACCACCGGCACAATAATTACTGTGTCTTTGAGCCTTAAGAGAGAAAAAATCTGCCACTAAGTCACCAGGACACTAAGAAATATCGGTTTTTAATATTGTCGCAAGGGTTTGGCAAATTATACTGACCATTAAATAAATCCTCCGGAGGGTTTTGAAAGCTATACGCAGGATTACCGAAATGATTCGGAGTATTTACAAAACTCTTCCGGGAGTTCTTTGAATGGTACTGAGGGTTTGTGAAACCGGCGGGAGAATTTAACAAACCCTCCCGACCATTTAATAAACCCGGTAGAGGGTTTCAAAGACCCTCTGGAGGGTTCTGTTAACCCTCGCGAGGGCTTAAATAATGCTAATGAGCACAGAATTAATGATTGATAACACATTTGAAGTTTTCGAAAGAACTTTAGAAGTTCTTTTGATATTTACAGAGGCTGCTAGAAAATTTATAAGTGCTTAAGTTTTAATAAACTTATAGAAAGGATAAACACATGGATACGCAGGATCAAAAACAAGTTGTAATTGTTAAAACTGAAAAAAGTATGGGTATAACAATACTCTTAACTTTTTTCTTCGGACCTATCGGGATGTTTTATTCAACAATTACAGGCGCTATAGTTATGCTTGTTATAAGTTTGATTGTCGGAATCTTAACACTGGGCTTGGGTCTTTTTATCACACAGCCTATTTGTGTTATCTGGGCGGCAATAGCAACGAATAATTATAATAAGAACTTGACAGGGAAACTATAACTAATTTTTATAAGCTAACATTTACTTGATAGGAACTTACGATTTGCAGTTGAAATATTCCTAATAAAGAAAAAAAATATCAGGCACATCATAACATGACAATGCTGGTTTGCCTGGTTCAATTCTATTCGCATTGTCAATAAAATTTAGGAGTTGTTATGAAATCATTTTTGTACAGTTTGTTATTATTACCAATATGTGTTGTATTATTTTATGGTTGCGGTGGCGGGTTAAAAGTAGCCCAAACACCTTTAATTGTTCCTGATTTCAATTATTCACCACCAAGTCCTGTAGCACCGGGAAGTGCTGATATAAAAGTGGCACTTCTTGAACCTGTTTATTTGGGAACCTTTACTTATACAAATCAATCACCTTTTAAGCAATTTCGTGAAAGTATGGGAAACGATTTCCAGCAAATTTTAACTGCACACGGATATATTCTTAAGGGACCATATGACTCATATGATTTGATGACATATTCTGATAAAAATGAATGTAAATTGGGGCTTAAAATAGAGATTGATTTAAACATAGCTCAAACTTCAGGCGGTTGGACTTATGTCCCGTTAACTTCATATGGTTATGGAATTACAAGTGGTAATTATTCCACTTATGAGGGTGTATTAAACCTTAGCGGTAAAATTACAATTTCCGTATTTGAAACTTTTACTCAACAAAAATTACTAGTAAAAAGCGTATCAGTTCCGCAAGAAGATATTAATGTGAAAGCGGAAGCACAATTTGCATTCGGCTCCACAGGTATTCCAATAGGAGATCCAGGAGTACACAATCCTATCGCAATTTCATTAGCTAAGTTTTATAAATCTGTGATGAAGCTTGGATGGGATATGCTTTCAGAAGACGAATTAAAACATGTGCAAGATCAGGTCCCGGCAATCAGAGAGAATGCTGGTTTTATAAAAAGGTAGTTATTAATTGTGTATCTAATAGTATTATAACACAAATTTTACACGGAGTCGAAATGAAAAGAATTATTATCCTTTTTATTATGCTTTGTTTTTTCTCTATTACAAATGTTTTTTCACAGCAACAGGAGGAAACTATATTTTTAAAAGATGGCTCAATTATACATGGGATATTAATTGAGCAGATGTCAGGTGGGTCGCTTAAAATTAAAACACATGATGGAAATATTTTCGTTTATAAGATGGATGATATTGAAAAGATTTCAACTTCTTCTGAACAAAATTCTATTTATAACACTAGGAGAACAGGTTTATTTTATTTGTGGCATGCAGGAATTATGACAGCAGGTGCTATTGCGGGAGATGGAATAAATGAATCAGTAGGTCAATCTGTATTTGCTGTAGGCTCCATCGTTGGCGATAGAATTAATGATATAATCCGAATAGGTGTAGGCGCCGAATATAACAATTATCCCAATGGAACAACCGTCCCTGTTTATGTTGACTTTAGAATTAATGCGTTACAAAGCCGAGTTTCGCCAATATTTTTTCTGGATGTTGGTTATTCATTAGCATGGATAAATAATCTCGCAGGTATAAACGGAGACGGATTATTTCTGAGTGTGGGCAGTGGTGCTGAATTTGGACTAGATAACGGAAATGTCTTATTTGTTGAATTATGTTATAGAAGACAATGGTCAGAGTTGATTAATTCAGCCTATGCTTATTATTGGAATGGTTACACCTATGATTATTATTCATACTCTAATAACACAAAAATTTCTTATGGCTTCTTAAGCATAATGTTTGGTTATGGATTCTAATGATAACTTAAAAAATATATTGAAAAACCTGTTGTGCGAAAAAAAAGAAACAGTCTGAAAATTGTAAAGTGTTTAAAACCAAAAAACACAATACAAAATTTTGGATTCCGTTCGTGCACAATAAAGAAATTTCGACAAAGTCTATAGTATCGTTAAAAAGTTATTTAAAGATCAAATACTCAGTGAAGGTAATTTTCTTAGATATGGCGTCATGTCTAAGTTCTCAAACATCGAGATAATCACACTTTCTTTGGTAAGCAAAGCTCTTGGATCGACAGTGAGAATCATTTATTTGGGCAATTGAAAACAGAATTTATTAATGACTTTCCAAATCTAATTGATTGGATTCAGTACAATGTCAGACGAGGAAAACTTTTTGATAAGATCGAAAAAGTCAGTGGATTAATGACTAAAGAAATCATAGAAGAAGAATATATTCATATTGTTGACTATATGCCTGCGGAAGTATGTAAATTATCTAGTGCGGGAAGATCAAGAGTTTGCAAAGAATTCTTTGAAACATCCCTGGATAAAGGATATTCTGTTGCGCCGAAGAGTTTTTACTTTGGATATATGTTTCATGGCCTTTGCACAAGAAGCAAAACTTTCATATCAGAAAAGCCATGAAAAGAATTGAAGTAGTCTTTTTCTCTGCTTTCCGATGGGTTATGATCAGAAGGAACTATGCTAATTCTTTCATGGTCTTAAAACCAGAGTGTTTTCTAAGATTACTGCCTGATTATTTTACGAGATCAATAAGTTTTTCGCTAACAAAATTTAAATAGTCTAAAGGAAAATATTTATGAAAAATTTTTTTCTTACCATTTTTCTATTAGTGTGTTGCTATCTCAAGATAGAAGCACAGACCTGGCAGCAATTGCCCGGTCCTTATGGGGGATATGTAATATCATTAGAGATCAATCCTCAGAATCAAGCCATTATGTATGCCGGAACCCGTGGCGGTGATTTATATGAGTCGACCACCAGCGGCAATCAATGGTCTAAGCTTTATTCGTTTGGAAGCAACATCTGGTCAGTTACCCTTGATCCTATTACGCCAAGTAATGTATATGTCGGAACAGAATCAGGCGGATTGTTTCAATCGACTGACAACGGAGGGAACTGGAATAACATCAGCCCCACAAGCAAACAAATAACCGACATTGTCATTGATCCGAAAAATAATTCTATCCTTTATGCGAGCGTGAACGGGGACGGCATTTACAAATCAACGAACCAAGGAAGTTCGTGGTCGCTCGTTACAGTCGGACTCAATAATAATCAAATTTACTCGCTTGCAATCGATCCCTCAAACTCTCAAATCCTCTATGCCGGAGGAAGCGGGACGGTGTACAAAAGCCAATCCGGCGGTCTTACGTGGTCCGCACTCTATTCTCCTTACAGCCACATAACTTCCATTGTGATTGATCCGAACAATACGAACAATTTATTCATAGGAACATTGGGCGGCATTTATAAATCGATTGATAAAGGAAGCAACTGGAATTCGATGAATAATGGTCTCACAAACACCAAGGTACATTCGCTTATTCTGTCATCCTCCAATTCCTCAATATTGTATGCGGGCACTGAAGGAGGACTCTTTAAATCGATTACCGGCGGCTCAAGCTGGACGCTGAATCTCAGCCCTGCCGGACAGACTACCGTCAATTCACTTTGTATAAATTCTTCAAACTCTAATTCGGTATTTGCCGGCTGCGATGGAGACGGAATATTTGAGACAACGAATGGAGGAAGTGTGTGGACTGCAACTAATTCGGGGCTTACTAATTTGAATATATGGAAAATTGTAGCCGATCCCCAGCATGCAAATATACTTTACGTCGGTACGGAAGTAGGAGGAATTTTCAAAACAACTGACTGGGGAAATACCTGGACGTTGATGAAACAATTGCAGAATGTATACACGCTTGCTGTCGATAACTTTAATCCAAATATTGTCTATGCTGGAACAAATGGCAATGGTATCTATAAGTCTCTTGACGGAGGAAAAACCTGGAGTCAGTTCAATAACGGATTATCAAATCCCCAAGTGTGGGACATAGCGATCGATCCGACTAATACCACGGTGCTTTATGTGGCAACCCAAGGGGGAGTGTATAAATCAGCTGATGGTGCTGCAAGCTGGGTGCTTGCCTACAGTCCATTTCTTGAAGGTTGTTATTCGGTCGCAATTGATCCCTCAAACACGAATACTGTTTACATGGGCTCAGGCGTGTATGATGGCCCCATAAAACAGAGTACCGATGGCGGCTCTTCATGGAGTTCTTTTGGGAGCGGAATTGATTTCGAGAATATCTTTGCACTAAAGGTAATTCCTACTAACCCAAGTACGGTGTATGCCGGCGGCTTTGGAGGTTCCTTTACTACGTATTCAGGGCTCTTTAGCCTTCCGTATGGTTTTTCAAATTGGACAAAAGACATTGATAATTTCTATACATCGGAAGTTGCTTTTAATCCAGCAAATGTATCTGAGATTTATGCCTCATCATTTAATGAGGGCATATCCCGTTCTACCGATGGAGGAAATTCATGGAATGGGATAAGCAATTCATTGTCATATTCTACTTCTGATGCAGTGTGTTTTGACAGTAATGAAGTATTTGCGGCTTTTCGCTATGGCGGCATGTGGGAAACAAACTCGCTCATTACAGAAATAAAAAATCAAAATAAAAAAATACCAACAACATATTTATTGAGCCAAAACTATCCCAATCCATTCAACCCAACAACGACAATAAACTATTCAATTCCTAAATCAAGTTTTGTCACAATAATTGTATATGACATATTAGGAAGAGAAGTTGAAAATTTGGTTAATGAAGAAAAGAAGGCGGGCAATTATTCTTTAAACTTCAACGCAAGCAGCCTTGCAAGCGGCGTGTATATCTATAAAATGCAAGCCGGGAAATTTATAGATACGAAGAAATTGATATTAATGAAGTAAGTTCTTAATAGATTCTCCGTATTTTTATAATGTGTTGCATAATTAATATTTTGTAATTAGTTTTTAATATACAAATACTCGTTGTGTGAATTAACTTGTAAACCGTTGAAACGGTTATGATCTTATATGTTAACCCACGGATTAATCCGTGGGTTAATAAAAAACAATATGCTTCTTTTTAACTGTTTTTAACAGCTTATTAAATGCATTTCTAATTCACACAACGGGTATACAAATATCTTTATCAGTCCATTTATAATTATTATATGAGGTACTTATGCCAGCTACAATTAATTTCGATCTCGAACAAATAAAGTCTTTAATACTGCAATTCAGCACTGAAGAAAAAATTGAGCTGGCAAGATACATGGACAGCCTCACTTTAAGGAACAGGTTTGAAAAATTTTTTAACTCATTCAAAGAAATTCCTATATCATTTAACGATATAACTGCTGAAGTTGAGGCAGTAAGAGAAGAGAGGCATAAATATCATTCACAGAATAATAAATGAAAATTATAATTGATACGAATATCTGGATAAGTATTTTTATCAATAAAGAATTTCAATTCTTCATTGAAAAGATTTTAAGAAATGATATAAAAATAGCTTCATCGATACAACAAATAGCGGAAATATCAGCAGTATTAAAACATCCGAAACTTTCTTCATACATAAATAAAACATTTGCTGAAGAATTTTTATTGTTATTTCTAAAAGCCGTTGAAATAGTAGAACCAAAAATAAAAATTACAGATTGCAGGGATGTAAAAGATAATTTTATTTTAGAAGCAGCCTTTAGCGGTAATATTGATTTCATAGTTACTGATGATGAAGATTTACTTGTGCTGGACCCATATAAGCAAATCAGAATTGTAAAAGTAAGAGATTTTTATAATTTGGCTAAATTAAGATGAAGAAGCTGGTCCTACCCTTTTAATCTTACAACAATATACTACTCCGTTCTAAAACCAACCTTACTATCATACATGTATGTCTCTGCCTTAAAAATTTTTAATGTATTAGGAAACGAGATTGCTGCCCTCGTGAATGAGGAAAAGGGAGCGGGAAATTACAGCGTTCAGTTTTCAGCAGGCAGCCATCAGCTTGCAAGCGGCGTGTATTTTTATAAAATGCAAGCCGGGAAATTTGTGGAGACGAAGAAATTAATGTTGTTGAAATAAATTGTGTAGTGATAATTACATTAAGAATACTTATATTTTAGTGAAATAAAATTGCTTATAATAAATGTGAGTCGATGATGTTTGAGCTAGATAGAATAACAGTCAACCCGCTTGTAATGGGAGGCAAACCATGTATTCGAGGAATGAGAGTAACTGTTGGTACGGTTGTCGGATTAGTTGCTGCAGGCCATTCTTTTGAGAAGATATTGGAATCTTATCCGTATCTTGAACTAGAAGATATAAAGCAGGCGCTGGCTTATGCGGCATGGCGTTCAGAAGAATTTGAAGTGCCAGTGAAATATGGGACTTAAAATACTAATTGACATGAATATGTCGCCGGCATGGATAAACTTTTTCAAGTCAAATAAAATAGAATCTGTTCACTGGTCAAATGTTGGCAATATTAATGAAGAAGATTCAGAGATATTAAATTACACAAAAGAAAATGGATACATTTTATTTACTAATGATTTGGATTTTGGCGCTTTATTAGCTGCTGGCAAGTTAAATTTACCGAGTGTAATTCAAATCCGGGCTCAAGACGTTCTTCCAGGGAATATTGGAGACCTGGTTATTGCTTCCTTAAGACAGTACGAAACATTGCTTAAAACGGGCGCTCTTATCAGCATTGACGAGGCTAAACAAAGGGCAAGGATATTACCGATTAAATAAAACTATTTACCTGGCTCCCTTTGAAACTTAAATGAGATTTACCCTACCCTGCAACATTTTATTTCTATGCCGCTTCCTTAATTGATTACTAAAAACTTTTTAGGTATGTTCATTATTGTATAATGATAAACCTGTGGTCTTATCTAAAATTATTTTTTCAACTTTTTTGAAATTCACAGATGATAAAAGAAAACCAGTCTGAAAAAGGAAGCCTGAAAAAATTTTTAGGCGTTGGTTTTGGTGTGGCTGTTACTATCGGCGGTACTATCGGCGTAGGCATTTTAAGAACTCCCGGAATTGTTGCTGCACAATTAGGAAATTCTTATATGATCATGGCTGCATGGATAGCCGGGGGAATATTTGCGCTGCTCGGGACAATATCAATTATTGAGTTAGGAACAATGATTCCAAAAGCCGGAGGCTGGTATGTATACGTAAGAAGAGCTTTCGGCGATTACGGCGGGTTTGCAATCGGCTGGAGCGATTGGATCGCAACGAGCGCTTCTATAGCTTCAATCGCAATTGCTTTAGGTGAATTTTCCACTTCATTTTTTTCTAATCAGCTAATTAACGCCAAAGAAGTTGCCGTGCTGTCTGTAATTATTTTAACTTTGCTTCAGTGGATTGGATTAAAATCCGGCAGTCGCACCCAGGCAATTACAAGTTTAATAAAAGCGCTTGCCTTCTTAGCATTAGTATTTGCTTGCTTTTATTTTGGAAAGAATTCCGTAACCGGTTATTCAAATAATGAAAACTTTATAAGAGCAAATTCTTCACAAAGCTTATTTGCGGCATTTATAATAGCGCTTCAGTCGATAATATTTACTTACGACGGCTGGTACAGCGCAATTTATTTCACGGAAGAAGATAAAAATCCGGGCAAAAATTTGCCGCGTTCAGCAATAGGCGGAGTATTAATTACAATTGCTATTTATGTTCTTGTTAATTTAGGATTGCTTTACGTATTGCCGTTGTCGAAGTTAGCCGCATCCACGGCGCCTGCAACCAGCGCGGCTGTAATTATTTTTGGTAATAACGGCGGCAGAATTATTACTTTGCTTTCTATCGCTGCTTTAATCAGCATTTTAAATGCAGTTCTGTTAATTGCTACAAGAATATTATTCGGCTTAGGAAGAGATAAACTTTTTTCAACAAAAATTATTTCAGTAAGCAAAGGCGGAACGCCCCGCTCCGCTCTTTTAATATGCTCTGCCTTCGTAGTTTTTCTTATTATATCCGGCACGCTGGAAATACTGATTGCTATCTCCGCCTTATTCTACGTGATAAATTATCTTGCAGGCTTTTCATCATTATTTTATTTAAGAAAAAAAGAACCCAAGCTGAAAAGACCGTATAAAACTTTTGGTTATCCATGGACGCCGATTCTTTTTCTTGCAGGAGCAGTAACTTTTTTTATCGGAGATATATTCAGCGAACCTATGAACGCCGTTTTCGCAATAGCATATCTTCTCCTTAGCTATCCTGCTTTTAAACTGATTAATAAATTAAATTCAAATTAGATTCATATTTATTTTTTAAGACCATTTTGAACGGGAACAAGAAGCAGCGGAACCTTGCTGGCTTTGCTTATTTTAGGAGTAATACTGCCCGCCCAAAACGCTTCTGCGCCTTTTGTTCCGTGAGTAGCGAGAACTATTAAATCCGAGCGCAGAACTTTTGCGGTTTCAATTATCGCAGCGTCGGGATCATTCCTTGAAGCGCTGACTGTTATGCTTAATTCTTTTTGTTCGTATTTCACTTTTAGATTTTCTAAATATTCTTTTGCGTCCGGGACAAGCATATCCATCATTCTTGTAGTTGTTGCCGGAAGCAGTCTATTTGCAGCCGAGACTTCGCCGGACATAGTTCCAAAATTCGGTATCGCAGTAAGTAGATGCATCTTTGCAGAACATAATTTCGCCAGACCCGAAGCGTACTCAAGAGCTTGCTCATGATCGGGATTGCCGTCCAGCGGTATTAAAAAATTTTTGAACTGGAATTCGTAGTTCAAATTTTTCGTCTCGGAATTTATTAACAATACCGGCGTACTACCTCGAGATATAACTTGCTGGGCTACCGAGCCGAATATCATTCCATGAAGCCTGACATTGCCGTGCATGCAAAGCAAAACTATGTCCTGATTTAATTCTTTAATATGATCTGCAATGCTTTTAGGAACATCTTTAACTTTTTCTTCGTGAACATGGATCTCTGTTGTTATTCCGTTAAATATTTTCTTTGCTGCAATTGCATTTAAATATTCTTCAGCCTGCTTTGAATGCTTTAGGTGCCGCTGTCCGTGCACTTTTTCAGGAGCATCTTTCTCGATTATGTGAATCAGCGTTACGGATGTATTTAATTTCTTAGCAAGATAAGATGATGCAGGCAAAACTGATTCGGCTAAAGAAGAACCGTCAAGCGGAACTAACAAACGCTTAATTAATAATTTATCCAACAAATATTACCTGATAGATTAAATAGATATTTAATAAGATGATCAAAGCCGCAATAATTGACACAATAAAAGTAGTAATTTTTTTGTTAACAAGAATTCCCATTATTTCTTTTTTCTTTGTAAAAGAAATTAAAGGTATGATGGCAAACGGAAGACCAAAACTAAGCACAACCTGACTGATAACGAGAGTTCTTGTAGGATCAAGCCCTATCATAATAACAACAAGCGATGGAACGATTGTAATTATTCTTCTAAGCCAAACGGGAATATGTTTATGAATGAAACCTTGCATCATTACCTGTCCTGCGCTCGTCCCGACGGTAGAAGAAGATAATCCGGAAGCAAGAAGCGAAATTGCAAAAATCCAGCTGGCGGCTTTCCCAAGCAGCGGCTGAAGAGTTAAATGCGCCTCTTCAATTGTGGCTATATTGGTAAAACCATGCTTGTAAAAAGTTGACGCAGCCATTATAAGCATAGCCATATTAACAAGGCTTGCAATTCCCATTGCGATTGTTACATCAAGAATTTCAAACCTAAAAAGCTTGCGAAGCTTGCTGGGATTTTTTACAATTATTCTTTGCTGTGTCAGCGCTGAATGTAAGAAAATCGCATGAGGCATTACAGTAGCTCCAAGTATTCCTGCCGCCAATAAAACGCTCTCGGTTCCGTTAAAATGCGGAACAAAAGTATAATACATAAGTGATTTAAATTCAGGTTTATCAAGGATTGTTTCAATAAGATAGCTAGCTGCTATTATTGTCAGCATAATTGTAATTGCAATTTCGAGTGGACGGAAACCGTAGCGTTCCAGACCAAGTATTAGGAATGTACAAAACGCAGTAAGTATTCCGCCGATTATTAATGGAAATCCGAATAAGAGATTGAACCCCACCGCGGCTCCTAAGAACTCTGCAAGATCGGTAGCCATCGCAACTATTTCCATAAGAGCCCACATTCCATATACCACAGGTTTGCTAAAATTATTTCTGCAATGTTCGGCTAAATTTTTTCCTGTAGCAATTCCAAGTTTTGCAGATAGGGTTTGCAGCAGCATTGCCATTATATTGCTGACTAAAATTACCCATAACAAAGTATAGCCAAACTCGGAGCCTCCTTGAATATTTGTAGCAAAGTTTCCCGGATCTACATAGGCAATGCTTGCAATAAAAGCCGGACCAAGAAAAGGAATAAGTTTCTTAAAAAGCCCAACCTTGTTTTTCCCGGACAAGGCGATCTCAGCCGAATCACGGGTTCTTCCGTCCGATTGCTTTATAGATGTGTTTATTAAATTCTTCATGTGGAATAACTTATTTACTTTTTAACTTCTACAAAAACATTCTCAGCTAGTTTCTCACTGATATTCCACTGCTTGCCTTTAATTGTTATGAGCATAGATTTATCAAAATCCCTTTTCTCTAAAAGTTTTATTGTTTCATTCAGTTTAATACCGATGCCGGCGATGTATGAAAGAAATTTTTCATCAAAATCATTCACTCGAACTACGACTGATGAATCACCTTCCTTTAGTTTTGAAAGGGCAATATATTTTTTTTGTTTGGGCATTTTGCCCTCTTTTGATGGAATAGGATCGCCATGGGGATCATACCGGGGAAAGCCAACTAATTCATCGAGTCTGTTTATCAGTTCATCGGAAGAAGAATGCTCAAGTCTGTTTGCTTCATCATGAACTTTATCCCACGGAATCCCAACAACTTGGTTTAAGAATATTTCCCAAATCCTATGTCGTCGAACCATATTGCGTGCATAAGTTTCACCGGAATTGGTGAGACTTATTCCTTTGTACTTTTGGTAATTTGTGTAGCCTTCATGCGAAAGCTTTTTGATCATATCGGTCACCGCAGCGTTGGAAACCGAAAGTTTTTCAGCGATCAAATTTGGCTTTATCTCTCCATCGCTGTTCTTATGCTTAAAGATTATCCGCAGATAATCTTCTTTTGATATATTTTTCATTTTTTAAGATTATTTTTATAAAAAATTTAAGTAAGCTTAAATTTAAATGCAAGTATGCTTAAACAGTTAATTAAAGAGTGCGATTAATGTCAAATTAAAGAAAAGATAAAATTTTTACTTGATGAAAAACGCTGAGAAATGAATCACAGATGAAGATTACACATGTATTTATTATTAACGATAGAAATAAGAATTTTATTTATAAAGTCATTTTTATTTGTCAAAAAAAACAATTAGGAATTTTTAATGGAACCAGTCGTTATCATAATCTTAGTCAGTGTTTTTACAATTGTCCTGCTTCTACAGCTTTTTAGCTTCAAAAAATATTTAAAAGAAGTTCGCTCAAAGAAATAATATTCTTCGTGAGTATTATTTCTTATATGTTATGTACTGACAAGAATTCTATGCATATTTTTGACTAAGTAACAAATTTTGTATTTTGAAATCAATAATAAATTAAAGTTTTTCATACCCTATTTAAAATATTTTTACCATGATTAAAAAATTATTTGCTATCGCTGCGATTTTTATCTTATTGATTTGTGGAAATTCGTTTGCGCAAAAAAAAATCAAAGTTAAGGAATATCGGGGACCGCTAATCGGGAAATGGGAAACTCCAAATCTGGAAATGAATACTTCACACTTAACCATGCAGTTCGAACCAAAGTATAAATTTTCTTATGATCTAAAATCTATATGGAATGGTAATTATAAATTTGAAGGCACCAGGCTTGCCTCAAGTTATTATATTCCTTTTATGAACAAATGGGTTAAGGATACAAGCACAGTATTAATAAATACCGATACTCTTGTCATTGAATCAAACAAAGATACCACACACACTGCCTATAAGTTTTTTAGAATAAAGGATACTTTAAATACAAATGTCGGGATCTATGGCAAGTGGGAATCAAAAAATTACATGGGTAATTCTGCAATTTTTAATTTTAATAAAGACGGCAGCATGAGTATTCAGAAAACCTTAAATAAATATAACGGTTACTTTACTGTTCAGAAAAATATTTTTTCTGTTTTCGCCCATAGACAAATGGTAATGGAATTAAAATTTCAAATTATAAGGGACGAGTTATATTTATATAAAATCGGCAACTCAGATGTCTTGAAGCTTGTTAGGGTAAAATAATATAAGCCCAAAAGCGCTTTTTATAATTTTAAGAAGAAACTTCAAAATCGACACTCTAATTTAACTATCGGGTATATTCCCAAGATTAAGAAAATCAATCCCTTTCAGGTAATCCTTTTATTTTTTTTGAAAAAAAAACATTAAAAAAACAGCGTTTTAGCTTAAATCAATTGGTATAATTTTAGAATTCCCTAATCCACTTATTTAGATAAAAATATAGGAAAGAAGATGGATAGGAAAAAAGTAACTATTGATGGCAACGAAGCGGCTGCTTATGTGGCTTATCAAACAAACGAAGTAATAGCGATATACCCGATAACGCCTTCGTCTAACATGGGCGAATGGTGCGACGCATGGTCGGCTGTAGGCAGAAAGAATATATGGGATGAAGTACCTTCTGTAAGCGAACTTCAAAGTGAAGGCGGAGCTTCCGGCAGCGTTCACGGCGCTCTTCAAACCGGTGCTCTTACAACAACATTCACCGCATCTCAAGGCTTGCTTTTGATGATTCCAAATATGTTTAAAATTGCCGGAGAATTAACATCTACGGTGTTTCATGTTTCGGCTCGGTCCCTTGCAGCTCAGGCGCTTTCAATTTTCGGCGACCACAGTGACGTAATGGCAACCCGTTCAACCGGCTTTGCAATGCTTGCTTCAAACTCAGTTCAAGAAGTTATGGACTTTGCATTAATTGCTCAAGCGGCTACGCTTGAAGCTCGAATACCTTTTTTACATTTCTTTGATGGTTTTAGAACGTCGCACGAGGTGATGAAGATTGAACAATTGACAGTTGAAGACATACGCAGCATGATTGATGATGAACTCGTAATTGCTCATCGCAAAAGAGCCTTATCCCCAGAACATCCTGTCCTTCGCGGAACGGCTCAAAACCCGGATGTTTATTTCCAGGGCAGAGAGACCGTCAATAAATATTATAACACTTGCCCTGAGATCGTTCAAAAGCACATGGACAGGTTTGCAAAGCTTGTAGGAAGACAATATCACTTATTTGATTATGCGGGTGCTCCTGATGCAGAAAAAGTTATTGTTATTATGGGCTCCGGCTCCGGTGCCGTTGAAGAGACAATAAATTATATGACAGCAAAAGGAGAAAAAGTCGGCGTTTTAAAAGTAAGATTATACAGGCCGTTCTCTATAAATCATTTTGTCGATGCTTTACCCAAGACGACAAAAGGAATAGCTGTCCTTGATAGGACAAAAGAACCTGGCGCGTCCGGCGAGCCTTTATACCTTGATGTCGTAAATGCTATTTCCGAAAAGTTTAATAACAGTGAGCTTCCATTTGCATATCCTAAGATGATCGGCGGAAGATACGGTTTATCATCAAAAGAATTTACTCCTGCAATGGTTAAGGCTGTCTTCGAAAACTTAACAATAAGTCTGGAGGCGGGTAATAAAGAAAAATATAAAAACCATTTTACAGTTGGAATAAATGATGACGTCACTAATTCAAGTCTTGAATTTGATCCGTCATTCTCTGTAGAAGCTTCCGAAACTTTTAGAGGGAAGTTCTATGGACTTGGTGCAGACGGAACAGTTGGAGCTAATAAAAATTCAATTAAGATTATAGGCGAAGGAACTGACTTTTTTGCGCAAGGCTATTTTGTTTATGATTCTAAAAAATCCGGTTCTACTACAATCTCTCACTTAAGATTCGGACCAAAAGAAATTAAATCAACATATCTCATCGATAAGGCAAACTTCATAGCTTGTCACCAAACTACATTTTTAGAAAAGATGGACCTTCTTGAAGATGCAGTTGAAGGAGCAACTTTCTTGCTCAATACCATTCATTCTAAAGATGAAGCATGGGATTCATTGCCGGAAAAAATTCAGCATGACTTAATCACTAAGAAAATGAAATTCTACGTGATCGACGCATACAAAGTTGCTGCTGAAACAGGCATGGGACAAAGGATCAATACAATCATGCAGACTTGCTTCTTCGCTATTTCAAAGATTCTTCCTAAAGACGAAGCAATTGAAATGATAAAAAAGACAATCAAAAAAACCTACGGTGCAAAAGGTGATAAGATTGTTCAAATGAACTTCAACGCAGTTGACCAAACACTCGCAAATTTATTTGAAGTTGAAATACCTTCGAGAGTTACAAGCAAATTTCAATTTCTTCCGCCGGTCTCAGAAAGTGCTCCAGAGTTTGTTAAATCGGTTCTCGCGCCGATGATTGCAGGCAAAGGAGATCTAATTCCTGTAAGCAAAATGCCAATCGATGGAACTTATCCGACCGCAACAGCTCAATGGGAAAAGAGAAATATTGCGCTTGAAGTACCAGTGTTTGACCCTGAAATTTGCATTCAGTGCAACAAGTGTGTTGCGGTTTGTCCGCACGCATCAATCCGCGCGAAAATTTACGATGAGAAACTTCTGTCTAATGCGCCTGCAACATTTAAGCACATGAAGTTTAAGGGAAAAGATTATGGCGACGGCTTGGCTTATACAATTCAAGTTGCAGTTGAAGATTGTACTGGATGTGGAATCTGTGTAGATATTTGCCCGGCAAAAAATAAGAAGGAAACAAAGCTGAAAGCTATCAATATGATGCCTCAGCTGCCTCTAAAAGAGCAAGAGAGAGTGAATTGGGACTTCTTCCTAACTCTTCCAGAAGTTGACAGAAAATTAGTTTCAACATCAGCAATAAAAGATTCGCAGTTTTTACAACCTCTGTTTGAGTTCTCAGGTGCTTGCTCAGGCTGTGGTGAAACTCCATATGTTAAATTAGTCAGCCAGTTATTCGGCGATAGATCGGTAATTGCAAACGCAACAGGCTGCTCTTCAATTTACGGCGGAAATTTACCGACAACTCCTTGGGCTGTAAACAAAGACGGAAGAGGACCCGCATGGTCGAATTCATTGTTTGAAGATAATGCTGAATTTGGATTAGGATTTCGCTTAGCAATAGACAAACATACAAAGCAAGCGGCAAATTTACTTCATAAATTCTCAGCTGAACTCGGAAGTGAATTAATCGACGCATTATTAAATGCGGATCAAAAAGATGAAACCGGAATTTATGAACAAAGAGAACGAGTTAAAGTTCTAAATCAAAAACTAGAAGATATATTGAAAGCAGGTGCCAACGGAAAATCTGACGACATAAAACATCTCCTAAGCCTTGCGGACTATCTTGTAAAAAAATCTGTCTGGATTATGGGCGGAGATGGATGGGCTTATGATATCGGGTACGGCGGATTGGATCACGTACTGGCATCTGGAAAAAATGTTAACATATTGGTTCTCGATACTGAAGTCTATTCTAACACCGGCGGGCAAATGTCGAAGTCTACACCGCGCGGTGCAGTAGCAAAATTCGCAGCCGGCGGAAAACCGATGGCAAAGAAAGATCTTGGTCTAATGGCAATGTCTTACGGAAATGTTTATGTTGCTAAAGTGGCAATGGGCGCGAGCGATGCACAAACTGTGAAAGCTTTTATTGAAGCGGAAGCTTACGATGGTCCTTCATTAATTATCGCATATTCCCATTGCATAGCTCACGGCATTGACATGGCAAAAGGAATGCAAAACCAAAAAGCCGCCGTAGACTCAGGGCACTGGCAGTTGTACCGCTATAATCCTGACTTAGCAAAAGATGGGAAAAATCCTTTCAAGCTTGAATCGAAGGGATTGAAGATTCCTCTTAAAGATTATGCTTATCTTGAAACCAGGTACAAGATGCTTACTAAATCTCATCCTGAAGAAGCTGCTAAATTAATGGAAGAAGCTCAAAAGGATGTTCAGGAGAAATGGAAAGTTTACGAACAGCTTGCTGCTGTATCTCCTGCTGAACAAATAAAAAAATAATATTAACTCAATCCGGTGTCTCTGTGAAAATTTCATAGAGACAAAGCCGGATTAAAAAATAGGAGAAGAAGAAATGGATATATCAACAAATTATTTAGGATTAAGGCTTACAAGCCCGATAGTCCCTTCTGCCGGTCCGCTTTCAGCAGACTTGGGCAACATAAAAATGATGGAAGACTCCGGTGCAGGCGCTATAGTTTTGTATTCAATTTTTGAAGAGCAAATTGAAAACGAAGCCTTAGAGTTTTATCACCATACTACCGAGCATACTGAAAGCCATGCTGAAGCTCTTTCTTATTTTCCGCATTCTTCCGATTTCAGAATCGGACCTGAAGAATACCTGGAGCATATACGAAAGGCAAAAGAAGCTGTTAATATGCCAGTTATCGCAAGCCTGAATGGAAAATCTCTTGGCGGATGGATTGATTATGCTAAAAAAATAGAACAAGCAGGGGCTGATGCTCTTGAGTTAAATATTTACAGGCTTGCAACTGATATTGAGACTTCGGGACAAGATATAGAAAAAGATTATATCGAAATTGTTAAATCTGTTAGAGCTTCGATTAATATTCCTGTGGCTGTTAAAATCGGACCTTTCTTTAGTTCGATAACATGGATGGCTGACCAATTAACAAAAGTCGGTGCAAATGGCTTAGTTCTATTTAACAGGTTTTATCAGCCTGATATTGATCTCGAAAGATTAGAAGTAGTTCCAAACGTTTTATTAAGCACTCCCATGGCAATGCGCCTTCCTTTAAGATGGATAGCAATATTATATGGAAGAATTAAAGCTGATCTCGCCGCTACTAGCGGTATTTATAATGAGAAAGATGTTTTGAAAATGATTATGGCAGGCGCCAGCATTACGCAAATGTTATCCAGCTTACTGAAGTTCGGAATCGGACATATTGCGGATGTGAATACGCAGCTTATCTATTGGATGGAGACAAATGAATATGATTCTCTAGATCAAATGAGAGGAAGCATGAGCTATAAAAGTGTTGCCGATCCTTCTCAGTTTGAAAGAGCAAATTATATGAAAGTTTTGAACTCTTATAAGTAATTTCTTCTTTCTCCTTTCTGTTGCGGGTTTAGGCATTTAGTAATTAAACAGCCGAAGCCCGCATTTTTTTTACTTTCCCTTATCATTCTTAACGGCAAATTTTATAATCCTTTCAACTAAATTTTTTTTTTGATAATCCTCACCAATAATTAATACATTCATTATTAGAATTGCTTTGCAAATTACGAATATCTGAACAAGTAATTGAATGAACAACAAAAGACCAATAACAGATTCAACAACAGATGGTTTACCTGTTGCACCTTCTATGCAGTATGCAATTAATTCCTCGCACCTGGGAAAAAGAAGCGGCGCATTTGGAAAGCGTACTGTAATAATTTCTGCTATCTCATTATTTCTTGGAATAGCAGGTGGACTGATTGCACAGGGACTTACGAGATTAATCGGATTGATAACCAATATTTCTTTCTACGGAAAATTTTCAACGACATTTTCGTCCCCTGCAAATAATCATTTAGGAATATATGTAATATTTATTCCAATAATTGGAGCAGTAATAGTCGGCTTGATGGCACGCTACGGTTCGAAAGGAATTCGCGGACATGGTATACCTGAGGCTATGGAACAAATTCTTTTAAACGAGAGTAAAATTCCGCCGCGTCTTACTTTTTTAAAACCTATTTCAGCCGCAATATCTATTGGAACCGGCGGTCCTTTCGGAGCTGAAGGACCTATTATAGCTACTGGTGGAGCGCTTGGTTCCTTGGTCGGTCAACTAATAAAAACAACAGCAGATGAGAGAAAGACTTTGTTAGCAGCAGGCGCAGCGGCAGGGATGGCCGCTACTTTTGGAAGTCCAATTTCGGCGGTGCTATTAGCTGTTGAATTGCTGCTTTTTGAATTCCGTCCTCAATCATTAATTCCCGTAGCACTTGCAAGCGGCTGCGCCGCAGCAGTAAGAATTATCTTTATGGGAAGCGCACCGATTTTTTCAATACCAAACTTACAAGCAGCAAGCGGAGCCGCGCTGTTTTTTTATTTAGTACTTGGAGCGTTAGTTGGGTTCGCATCTGTTTATGTTACTCGCGCAGTTTATTTTATTGAAGATCATTTTGAAAAACTTCATGTGCACTGGATGTGGTGGCCTGCTATAGGAGCGGTAGCTGTTGGGGTGATAGGATTTTTTTCTCCGCATACAATGGGAGTTGGGTACGATAATATTGATAATATACTTTCAGGAAATATTACCGGAGAAATTCTAATTTCTTTATTCATTCTGAAGTTTTTGTCATGGAGCATTTCACTCGGAAGCGGCACTTCCGGCGGAACACTTGCGCCTTTATTTACAATAGGCGGCGGGCTTGGGTCAGTAATTGGAGCGGCAGCAATTTTAATTTTGCCCAAAGCAGGGATTGATATTCGAGTAGCAGCGCTTGTAGGCATGGCGGCAATGTTCGCGGGTTCGGCAAGAGCGTTGCTTGCGTCAGTTATTTTTGCATTTGAAACAACACTGCAGCCGTTCGGTTTGCTTCCTCTTTTAGGCGGATGCACAACGGCATATTTAATCTCCGGCTTATTAATGAAACATACTATTATGACAGAAAAAATTGCCAGAAGAGGTATTGCCGTACCGGATCAATATTTGGCAGATTTCTTAGAACAAATATTCGTGAAGGATTGTTTTTCAAAAGACGTTATAAAAATCGGCGCTGACGATACAATTGAAAAAGTCCGCAAATGGTTTAATGATGGCTCGAAAGAGAGTAAACATCACAATTACCCGGTTGTGGAAGAAGAAGATAAATTGTTAGGAATGATCTCAAGGTATGAAATATTGGATCCGATGAACGCCAATAAAAAGACCATCCGAGAGATAATATATCAGCCATTGGTAACAACATATGAAAATAGTACGATACGAGAGACTGCCGATCTAATGGCGGTTGAACATTTGACAATACTTCCTGTCGTTGACATAAAAAATAATTCCAGAATAGTAGGTATAATTGCTCAAAGCGATGTTCTTAAGGCGCGAAGACAGAGAATTGAAAAAATTGCCGATGCTAAAAAGAGTATTTCTTTTTCAGAATTATTAAGTTTAAAAAACTCGAAAGAAAACACTTTGTCAGACGAATAATTTTGACTCGCAATTATGAAAATAATAATTAAGACAAAGCGAATCTATAATGGCTACGATAAATCCGATGGGTTCAGAATTTTGGTAGACAGACTATGGCCGCGCGGCTTGAAGAAAGAAGAAGCAAAAATTAATTTGTGGATGAAGGACATTGCTCCGTCAAATGAGCTTAGAAAGTGGTTTCATCATGAGTCTGAAAATATGAGCGAGCAAGATAGATGGGATGTGTTTGTAAAAAGATACAACGCCGAGCTTGCCATGAAGAAAAATCTCTGCGAAGAGCTAATTAGCAAGAGCGATACTATAACATTATTGTTCTCTTCTAAGGAAACAGATCATAATCAGGCAATCGTCCTAAAAAATTTTTTAGAAAAGAATTTATAGAGAGGAAAAAATGAGCACAAATAATAATTCGATCGGACAAGAATATTTAAATGCAATGAGGCATGACTTTACAAGATACAAAACTTTAGGCGATAAGACTTTTGCCCAGCTTAACGACGAGGACTTTTACTTTAAGCCTAACGAGGAGTCCAACTCGATTGCAATTTTAGTTCAACATATTTCTGGCAATCTTATTTCACGCATGACGGATTTCTTAACCACAGACGGCGAGAAGTCTACACGCAATCGCGACGCCGAGTTTGAAGAAGGCGGACGAACGAAGGACGAGCTTATAAAAAAGTGGAATGAAAGCTGGAGCATATTGTTTGGAGCACTGGACAAATTAACAGAGAATGATCTGTTAAAAAATATTACAATACACAATGAACCGCATACTGTAATTGATGCGCTAATTCGCTACGATGGACATTATGCCAGCCACGTCGGGCAAATACTTATGCTGGGCAAAATAATTAAAAATAAAAATTGGAATAACCTGTCCGTTCCTAAAAAGAAATAAATTTTGCTCTTAAAATTCCTTTTGATTCTTGAGTTCTTCAAAAGCAACGTCGGTATTTTCGGTTATCGTCAACACGCGGTCAAGGTGGGTAATTTTAATAAGAGTATAGACTTTTTCAGAAGGCGAAGAAATTCTTAAACTGCCTCCCGTTGACTCCAAGATTCTGTTTGCGACAAGCAGCGCGCTCAAGCCGGAACTATCGCATGATTCAACTTCGCTTAAATCAACTATCAGCTTTGAAACATTTTCAACTTTCAGCAGAAGAGTAAATTCGCCTTTAACCAAACCGGAAATATTAGTATCGAGCCTTTTCTCATTAAGCTTAAATATCGCTATGTCGTCTACTCTTTTAATTTCGAAGTTCATGGAATTCCTTTAAAACATCTTTAGACAATTTATGAAATTTTTATAAAAAAACTCAGCGCTATCTTCACTGTTATCGAACTGCAAGTTATAAAATTTATCAGAATCATTTTTTCTAAACCCTATTCTAAGCTCTGAAACAACGAGGTTAGAAACGTAACTGAAGAATAAATTGTCTTTCCTATTAAGATCGATAACCACATCAGAGTTTATTTCCGATAGTTTTTTTATAAGATTTTTTCCAGGGAGATTTACAAATGTCATTTCTTTAAGGCTAAAACTTAATGTAATATTGCGCAGCTTAGCCGGCAGAAGACTTATTTTATAATCATGAGTAAAGATAGAAAAAGTCTTTTCGTAGCTCTCAAAAAAGCTAAGCAATTTTATAGAATGATTAAAGTCCGTCTCATCCTCAGGAAGAATAATAAAAAATGATTTCGAATTCTTAAAAACCGACTTGAAAGACTGCGTCTTATTAGATTTTTTTTTCAATCTGGAATCAATTATAAAACCGGCAATCTTGTTCTTGAGGCTTTCAAGCATTAGTAAGAATTATCTCCTAATAATTTTAAGAACTCTTCTTCACTCAATATTTTCACTCCTAAACTGCCGGCTTTATTCAGCTTTGAACCGGCGTTTTCACCCGCTACAACATAATCAGTTTTTTTACTTACGCTGGAAGAAACTTTTCCGCCGAGCAGCATTATTTTTTCGCCTGCCTCTTCGCGCGAGAATTTTGCAAGCGTTCCGGTTAGCACAAAAGATTTATTCGTAAAGAAATTCTCTTTCACTACTTTCTTTTGTGCGGTAAAGATTATTCCGTATTTCTTTAGCCGCTGAATTATTTTTACGTTCTCGTCTTCCGAAAAGAATTTCTTTACACTTCTGCTAATGCTCGGTCCTATTTCATGGATCGACGATATTTCTTCTTCGCCCGCCGAAATTAATTTATCAATAGATTGAAAATGATCTGCTAATTTTTTAGCGGCACCCGCTCCTACATATCTTATTCCTATTGCAAACAAAACTTTTGCAAACGGCTGCTTCTTGCTTTCTTCAATAGAAGCGAGCAAATTGTCAACGCTTTTTTCTCCAAGTCGCTCTATGGAAATTAATTCTTGTCTCCGGTTTTTTAGTTCGTAAATATCAGCATAGGTATTTAATAATTTTTTTTCAACAAATAAATTTATCAACGCTTCGCCAAGACCTTCAATATCCATTGCGCCGCGCGAAGCAAAATGTTCAAGCCGCCCCTTAATCTGAGCCGGGCATTCGGTATTCTCGCAGTAATAAGCAACTTCTTCTTCCGGCTTAAACAAAGGAGAACTGCAAACAGGACATTTGTCGGGAGCTTTAACCGGTCTGGAGTTCTTCTTCCTTTCATTCAAAACTACAGAAACTATTTTAGGAATTACATCGCCGCCCTTTTCAAGAACAACACTGTCGCCTTCACGAATATCTTTTCGTTTTATCTCATCAAAGTTATGCAGAGTAGCTCTGCTTATTGTAGAACCCGACAGCAGCACTGGTTCTAATTCAGCAACCGGCGTTAAAGTTCCCGTACGACTTACCTGCCACGTAATTTTATTTAACTTGGTAATTGCTTGTTTAGCTTTAAATTTAAATGCGACAGCCCAGCGCGGCGATTTAGCAATACTTCCTAAAATTTTTTGCTGACGAATCGAATTTACTTTTATAACGGCACCGTCAATTTCATATTCAAGCGAGTCTCTTTTTTGCTCAAGCCCGCGGCACGCTTTAAGAACTTCATTTATATTTTTACACAGCTTGAACTCTGGGTTAACATTAAAGCCGAGTTTTTTCAGCATCAATAAATTATCATACTGCGAGTTAAACTCTTCCTCAACGCTGATTAAAAAATATACGAATATATTAAGCGGTCGTTTTGCAACTAATTTCGGATCCTGCAATTTTAAAGTACCCGCAGATGAATTACGCGGGTTGGCAAATAGTTTATCGCCTGCTTTTTCACGTTCTTCATTAAGCTTATGAAAATCGGCTACCTTCATAAAAATTTCACCGCGCACTTCAAAATCATTAAGCTCAAATTCCGGCGATTTATAATTTTTCAGTTTAAGCGGAACTGACTTTATTGTTTTTACATTTGCTGTAATTTCTTCGCCAACGGTTCCATCCCCTCTGGTAGCGGCTGTCTTAAGATAACCATTCACGTAATTCAAGCTTACGGAAGCGCCGTCGATCTTAGGCTCCACCACATATTCAATTATTTCACCGTCCGGCAAACCTTCGCGAACGCGGCGGTCAAAATCAAACAGCTCTTCCTCGCTGTACGTGTTTGCAAGACTTAGCATCGAAACCTTATGAGTTACAGGTTTAAAATCTTTTGTTAAATCTTTTCCCACACGCTGTGTTGGAGAATCTGGCGTTATTAAACCAGGGTTCTCTCTCTCAAGCCTTTCAAGTTCTTTCATTAAGAAATCATATTCCTGATCGCCGATAGAAGGCTCGGCGAGAACATAATATTTATAATCATGCTCGCGGATTTTCTCTCTTAATTCTTCGACCTGCTTTTGTATTTCTTTCGGCATTTACTTTTGGGTTTGCGTTTGAGAAAGTGATAGATATTTCAGACCGGTGCTGTCTATTAAAACTTCTTTTACTTCATGTTTGCCGCCGGAAAAATTTAAAGGCTTATTATCAAGCGCCAACTTGATTGCCGCGGCATTGCCTATTGTTAATTGATAGCTCGATTTAGTCTTAAGTATTTTTTTTGAATTAGGAAACAACGTAAAAGTATTTTCACCTTTGCCGTCAAGAATAATTTTAATCCACGAAGTATCATCTGCTACAATCAGCAGGGACAAACTGTCCGAAGGAGCAGACACAAATGTAGAATCCGCAGCGGCAGGCTTTGGCTTATTAAGATCATACTGCTTTTCATTTTCTTTAATTACTTCGCTGATAGGCTTTTCAGTAACAATAATATCAGAACTACCTTTGATGAATGCAAAATAGATAATAACAAAAAGTACCAGCGCACCTGCAACTGAAGAGGCTATTATCATTTTCCTTTTATACTGCTTTGCATTCTCCTGCTGACGGGCAAGCTCTTCTTCGCTTGTGTACGGTAAAGATGAATAAACATTGCCTCTTGTTGCTGATTCACTTCCGGATACTTTCGCTTTATTTTCTTCGTCAGAAATAACAGCAGGGTTCTCTTCAAACGTCTGTCCTTTTTTAGCAGATTCATACTTCTTCATCATTAATGTTTCATCTAGTCCTACCACCTTTGAATAATCTCTTATAAAAGCCTTTATGTAAAGTTCAGGCATAAAAGTGAAGTTGCCTTTTTCCAGATTCTCAAGAAATTTTAAATCGATCCGCGTTTTAGTGGCAATTTGCTGAAGCGTAAGAGATGCATTCTCTCTCGCTTGCTTTAATTCTTCTGAGATTTTATCAAACATATTCTTATGATTATTCTAAAAGATTTTAATTATTCAACCCGAACTATTTTAGCAGCAAAGGCTCCATCCATATTATGAAGATGAGGAAACGTCTGAATGCAGCCGTTCTCGTCTATTAGCTCTTTAGAGAATTGCTGTGAAATATCCGCTAATTTAAAATTACGATTTTCTTCAAGAAATTTTTTAACAACTCCGAAATTTTCTTCCGGTTCTATTGAACATGTGCTGTATACCAACACTCCGTCGGGCTTCATTTTACCGGAAGCTTTTTTCAGCAATTGATATTGAAGCTCATTCATCATTCTTAAATCAAAAAGATCCCTTTTCCATTTTATGTCGGGCTTTTTAGAGATTGTTCCCGACCCGCTGCAAGGAACGTCAACTAATATTCTGTCGAAGCCGCTTCCATCATAATTAAGAGCATTAATTTCAACTGTCTTCACGGAATTAATATTAAGCCGCTTTAAGTTTTTGCGCATTAAGTCCAATCTGCCGTCGTAACGATCAATTGCTATGATCTCGCCTTCGTCATGCATCATGCCGGCGATGTAAATTGATTTTCCTCCAGGCGCCGCGCATAAATCTAAAACTCTCATGCCCGGCTTGACATCCAAAAGATTGCACGCAAGCCCGGCGCTTTCATCCTGCACATTGAAATATCCCTGCGCATAATATTCCCACGCAGTAATGTTTGTAAGATTCTGAAGCTGGAAAAAATCCGGCAGATATTTTCCCTGGTGAAATTTTAAGTTCACCGAGTTAAGCAGGTTCTTAAACTCCTCCGGATTTGTTTTCATAGAATTAATTTTGAGCGTAAGATACGGCTTTTCGTTATTGGCGGCTAAAAGCTTTTCCGTTGCTTCTTTGCCGAAGCGTTCAAGATATCTTTTAACCATCCATGAAGGATGAGAATAATAAGCGCATAAATAGCCTGGCAAATCTTCTGCCGGATCAGGATATCTTATAGCATTCTTGCTTCGAATAATGTTTCTTAAAATCGCATTTGTAAGATCGGCTGGTCTCTGCCCTTGAAGTTTTTTTACAAACTCAACGGCTTCATTAACCACCGCATAATCCGGTATCCGGTCTAAAAATAAAATCTGGTAAAGAGCAACCCGCAGACCGTTTTTAAGATTTGGAATTGCCTTTGAAAATTGTCCTTTATAAAAGCCGTTCAATATCCAGTCAAGCCTTCCCATCCACCTTGTAACCCCGTGAACAATTTCATAAAGCAGAGCTTTGTCCTGTCCGCTTAATTCAGAGTTTCTCATTTCATTGTCAAGCAGCTTTTCAAGATAAGCATCCGTGCGTTCAACCCTGTTTAGAATTTTTACCGCTAATCCTCTAACGCCTTCGTATAAATCTTTAATTACATGTTCTTCTAATTGAGTCATATTTTATTTAATAGCCTTTTTGTCTGCGCTCTGTTTCTGTTGAAGCGAAAATATATTTAAATATATCCTCTTCATATTTAGAAATAATTTTATTTCTTCTCTGCATTACTCTTCTTGCCGTAGCAATACTTTTTTCAACTTCATAAGTTTCAAATGAATCTCTCCCGCCCCATGAAAACGAGGGTATAAAAGTATCCGGGAAACCTGATCCGAAGACATTGCATGAAAATCCTACTGAAGTTCCGGTATTGAACATAGTGTTGATGGCTGTCTTGGTATGATCTCCGATCATCGGTCCAAGGAACTGCTGACCGCTGTCGACAATTCTTCCGTTCACATAAGCTTTAACGCTGCTGTAATTATTTTTTAAATCGCTGCACGTTGTATCCGCGCCTATGTTCACCCAGCTTCCAATATAAGAGTGACCGATATATCCGTTATGCTGTTTATTGCTGTAAGGAAGGATAATAGAATTATCTACCTCGCCGCCGATTTTACAAACTTTACCAATGCTAACACTGTCGTAAATGTTTGCGCCGGTTTTTATCAATGAAGATTTACCAATATAGACCGGACCTTGAATAACCGCGTTAGACTGGATTGAAGCATTCCTATCAATATATACCGGTCCGCTGCTTGCGTCAATAACAGCGCCTGGCTTTGCTTCCGCTCCTTCAGCGATGATAATATTTTCTTTATTAACTAAATGTGCGCCTTCAAAAATTTTCCCTTTGATTCTCTCCATCGCTTTAATAGAACTGTAAAAATAATTATAATCATTCAGCATCTCAGTCTTATTATTGCTGATGAGATCCCAGATATATGCAGCGTAATTAATAGCTGTATTTTCATTTGGAAGATTAAGCGCGCTTATAGAATTTAAAATATCCGGAGAATTCTTTTTTATCCTCTTTAAATTTTCCCTCGACACTTTCGCTGCAATAATTTTGCTTCCGTTTAAATAAATTTTGTCGCTGCCTTTAGCGGGAATAAGTTCCATCATATTTAAAGGAGCCAAAACCGAACCATTAACAAAAATATGATCATCGTCGTCAAAAGAATTTACTTTAATGCCGGGGTTTTGTTCCTGTAAAAATGGAGCGAGACTAAGCCTGCAGTGAAGCGAATATTTCAATCCGGGATAAGCTCTTATAATCTTTTCACGTAAAGTTGTAATACCGCAGACCAGGTCGAATGCCGGGCGGTAAAAACTTAACGGCTCAAACTTTATATAATCATTGTCTTCAAAGATGCAAATCTGCATCGTTACTTCCTCAAATTAAATTACCCGAATAATTTAATAATTTTTATCTAAATAATCTTTCAAGCTTGTAAAAACTAAAAAAGCCAGTCGTTGCTGGCTCTTTTAACAATCATAAATAATTTGCTTTTAGGCAGATTATTTTTTCGCGTATTTTTTATTGAACTTTTCTACTCTGCCGGCGGTATCGAGCAATTTTTGCTTACCGGTAAAAAACGGATGAGAACCGCTGGAGATTTCGAGCTTAACCAGAGGATAAGTCTTTCCGTCTTCCCACTGGATCGTGTCGCTTGTCTGAATGGTTGATCTTGTCAATATCGAAAAGTCGCACGAAGCGTCTTGAAAAACTACCGGTCTATAATTCGGATGAATTCCTTCTTTCATTGGTAACCTAAATTAATTTCTTAAAAAACTTGGCGGTAAATATAGGAAAGTTTGGTTTTCATTTCAAACCAATAATTTCAAATAAAATCTTTATATTCCTATCAATTAAAGGCTGGAGTTTATGCATATATAAAGAAAATAGTTCTGCTTATGTAAATTCATGGACAATTAAATGCAGAGACGATCCGGCGGGTCGCCTTTACCTTTATTTTAATGAAACCTTCACTTTGCTTAAGTAATTTTTTAAGTTTTTACCACAATAAAACAACTTCCGGTGTTTTTTATACCGAAGGTTCTTATCAATAAAACATGATCATTTAGCCGCCCTGGTTCGTTTTTTCTCCAAATTCCGCTTTTCTTATTTAAAATACCGCTTTTCCCATTTACAATAGCACTATTTTAAATTACAAGAGTGCTTTTATTAATAACAATTGGGCTTTCATTAATAACAACTCTAGACTTGTCAATAACAGTTGGGCTTTCATTAATAACAACTCCGGACTTGTTAATAACGGTTGGGCTTTCATTAATAACAACTCTAGACTTGTTAATAACAGTTGGGCTTTCATTAATAACAACTCCGGACTTGTTAATAACAGTTGGGCTTTCATTAATAACAACTCCGGACTTGTTAATAACGGTTGGGCTTTCATTAATAACAACTCCGGACTTGTTAATAACGGTTGGGCTTTCGTTAATAACAAACCCAGACCTATTAATAACAGAAGCGCTCTCATTAATAACGAAAGTGCTTTAGTTATTTAAAATACTGCTTTGGGGATTTGCAATACCGCTTTTCCAAATGGAAATACCGCTATTCAAACATGACATCTTTCAGAAAGATGTCAAGTTTTACTCGAATTATTTTTGTTTATTAATTCTCTGCCGAACCATTAGTTTGTTTAATAAACATAAGCCTAAAAACAATGGATGTTATTTAGAGAAACCTTACCGTGCTAACCCGCTAATATTTCAGCTATAAGTGAAGTAATAATTGTTTTGCCGTCAAGAGAGGTGGTTTTAATGGAAAGATCGGCTTTAAGCAGCGCCTGTGCAGCGCGGAACAGACCTTCATCGCCGTAAAGTTTGCATGCCTTTACGTATTCCGGGTAATAAAAATAATGCGTGCCTATGATCCTTGCGCCTGCATCGGCGGCAATTTTTTTTTCATCTAATTCTTTAACGCGCATCAATTGAGTGAAGTATTTCGTAAGCATAAAAATTATCTGGATAGGTTCCATGCTTTTTTCGAGAAGATTGAACGCAACCTTCAGCGAGTCTTTTTTGCTCTTTCTTCCAAGCGAATTCTGAAGGTCGAAAATTGTATATTCCTTTAACGAGGTTGCGAGCGCGCGGACAGACTCAAGCGTAATTTTTTTTTCGGTCCCCAGGTATATAAAAATTTTTTCAAGCTGCGCTTCAATCATGCTGCGGCTTTCGCCGACTATATCGATCAACGCCTGCGCATTGTCGTAAGAAATTTCCCTGCCGCTGCCGCCGACAAAGTCCGTCAGCCAATCTATCAAATGTTTACCTTTTAGTTCCTTCGCTTCAAACGCAAATTTATTTTGAAGCAAAGTTTTGTACGGCTCTGTATCCATACTTGATACAGCGCCGTTCTGCACGAGCACGAGTATAGAAAAATCCGCAGGCGATTTTAAATACGAAGATAATTTTTTCCTGTCCTTCAGCTTATCAAATTCTTTTAAGACGACTATCTTCTTTTCGGAACCGAACGGGAACGCGGAAATATTGTTGATTAAAGATACTGCGTCTTTATCTTCGCCGTATATTATTTCTTTATCAAAGTCGCTTGTAATCGAAGGGAAAATTGTTTCCTCAATTGTTCTTAATGCATCTTCAATTCCGAATTCATCTTCGCCGAATAAAAAATAAACAGGCAAAAACTTTTTTGAGCGCAGGCTTTTAATTGCCTCTGTAATCGACGGGACAGGTATTTTACTCTTTGCCATTTGGTCAAATTATTTATGCGACTCTTTTCAGCGGCTCATAAATTTATTTTTGCTTCGCTCTCGTTTCGATAGTCATCTTCACGATAACCACCGGCTTTAACGGCTTATCGTCTGCCGGGTTTGTCGGAACTTTCCCAATTTTTTCGACTACATCCATTCCGCCTATAACTCTTCCAAAAATCGTATAATGGAAGTTAAGCCACGGCGTAGCTTCAAGCGTAATAAAGAACTGGCTTCCGTTTGTATTAGGTCCGGCGTTAGCCATAGCTAAAACGCCGGCGGAATCGAATTTATAATTTTGATTGAACTCATCTTCAAACAAGCCGCCGTAAATGCTTTTTCCACCCTGTCCGGTAGCGGTAGGATCGCCGCCTTGAATCATGAACTTATCAATTACTCTGTGGAAAGTTAAGCTGTCGTAATATCCTTGATCCGTCAAGCCGACGAAATTTTTAACCGCTTTCGGCGCAACGTCCGGCAGCAGTTGAAGGTCGATTGTGCCCATGTTGGTTTGCATAACAGCAACCAGCATAGAATCCGGTGAAACCATAATGTTATCCTGTCCGTTTGATTGTGATTGTTTACATCCGATGAAAAAAATTAATGCTAAAAAAAATAATGATAGACTTTTCATAACTCACCTAAAGTTTTAATTCTAAATTCTGCTTTGAAATAAGTCACGGCAAAATGAAATGCAGAGAAATTAATAATAGAATAGCAAGACCAAGCGCGACTCTATAATATATAAATACAAAGGTTGTTTTGGTTCTTAAAAACTTAAGTAAAAAATCAATCGACCAATAGCCGAAAATAAATGAGAAAATAGTTGCTACTATCAGGTCGGCGCTAAGAGCGGGGTTGATAAATTTTCTTGCTTCCCAAAGCTCAAGGAAGCCGCTTGCAAAAACCGCCGGCAGGCTTAGCAGGAAGGAAAATCTTGCTGCTGTTTCTCTTTTCATTCCGAGGAATAATCCCATTGTAATCGTGGTGCCGGAACGTGAAGAGCCCGGAATTAAAGCGAAGCATTGAGCCACTCCAACCCAAAACGCATTGCCCGCGCTTATCTCATTCATTTCTTTTTTGTGGTTCGCAATTTTTTCGGCAGCCGCTAAAAGAATTGCAAGACCGATCATGCTCGCTGCAATTATGTATAAATCTTTTGTTAAAGCGCCTTCAATAATTTTTTTTAACGATAAGCCCACGACACCCACGGGAATTGAGCCTACGATTATTAGCCAGCCCAGACGCGAGCTTAAGCTTTGCTGAGAATACTTAACTTTATTTTCGCCGAAATTCTCTCTGAAGAATGCGAATAAAATTTCCCAAACATCTTTCCAGAAATAGATCAGAACAGCGAGCATCGTTCCTAATTGTATAACAGCCATAAAAGCCGTCCATTCGTTATCGCTCATCACCGGGATAACGTGCATAAGCTTCGCCGCAATTGTTAAATGTGCAGTGCTGCTGATAGGCAGAAACTCTGTTAAGCCTTGTATGATTCCGAAAATAATCGCCTGTATGAGATTCAAATTTACCTCCTAAAAAGTGTATGTTACGCCGAGCCTGACTACAACTGAGAACATATTAAAATTAACATTCTGGTTTGTTGCGGGATTTACTAAATATTTTCCTGCGCTTGCCGGTTTGCCGTTTATATCGTATTTAAAATCCACGCCGATATTTGCGAACAAATTTCCGCTGAGCAGAGTATTTCCGTCAGCGCGGGCAAGAAACCCGAAGCCTGTCGATTTATAATTTGTCGCGGAGGGCGTTGCGGGCAATTGCTCGTTAACGGACACGAATCTCGGTCCTATACCGCCGCCGAACTTGAAGCTGTATCCATTTCCGCTGATTACATAATAATTAACTAAGGTCGGCATTAAAATATTATAATCCATTTTGTATATGCCGTTGATCGAACTGAAATTGTAAGAGTTTAAAAAATAATTAAAGTCTATTCCGACCTGGTAAGTTTTATTAATCGAGTAATCGAACTCGCCGTTAAAATTTATTGCAGAACTAAACGACGCCAATTGCTGATTAGCCGGAGCATAATTTTCGTTTATATAATCTATAAGAGAAGGGGCGTCTAAAAACGAAATTCCCATTCCCGCTCTAACACTGTATTGAGCAAAAGCGCCGCCGGTGCATAGCAGAAGGAGCAAAATTGTTTTTAATGGTTTCATAAATTCTCGATGTCTGTTGTTTCTATTACTTTAAATAGATTTTCGTGCTGCTTATTCAAAATAAAGAATGAAATAAGCGCGCCGAAAATAAATAAAACAGTGGAAATAATATGTGTTAGAATTGCATAAGCAAGACTGATAGATTCACCAAATCCAAACAATAAAACCAAGGTTGTCTTTGAGAGTATTTCATAGGAGCCGATTCCGCCGGGCGTAGGAATTACAACTCCGATAGCGCTAATGCTCATAAGAACCCACGCCATTGTATAAGTGACTGGTATCCCGTAATTCTGCATTCCCAGCGCGTAAAATCCGAGATACGCATTTAAACCGTAATTAAGCATGATCAAAACACTGAGCAGAATTGTAATTAAATAACTCTTAACTCCTTTTAAGCTTAAGAATCCCTTCACAAGCATCTCAAAGATGTAACCGCTTTTATGCGCTAATTTTTCTGAAAATCTGCCGATGAATTTAGTTAAGTAAGAATAAAATTTTTCTTTGTACCGGACTATTAAGAACAAAAATATGAATACCAGGGCTACAGACAATGCGGTAATGTATAATGTTAACTTCAGCCAGGGAAAGTTAGAATAAATATTGTCGCTCCAGATGAAAAGTGAAATTAGAATAGACAGCCCTAAAAAGATTACATCGATTATTCTTTCGAGAATTACCGTTCCGAACATTGAAGTTCGCGACAGTCCTTCCCATTTGCCAATCAATACTGCTCTCGTTACTTCTCCAAGGCGCGGCACCACGCAGCTAACGCCGTATCCAACCATTAAAGAACCGAATAAATTTTTTATTGAAGCCTCTTTTTTTACAGAGCTGATAATTATTTTCCATCGTATTGCCCTTAAGTAATGAGACAGAAGCATTGACGCAAAAAGGATTATAATCCAGAAAATCGATGCGCCGGAAACTATCCCCAGCACCTTTCTTAAATCAACTCCTTCAAATGCGGCTATCAAAAATACCGCCGCTAATAACAGTGAAAGCAAGTATTGTAAAGCGTTTTTAAGGCTTAGTTTTTTCTTTTTATCTGAGGTCAACTATTGTGCTTCCTTTTGGAGGTGTGAATGAAAATTTATTGCTGCCGAACTTTTCATTTATTTTGTAATCATTAAACAGCATCTCGATATTTTTACCGCCGGAATCGATCGCTAACTTTTCTATCAAGTCTTCTTTGTTCATCCATATTTTTACTGTCTTAAAATTCATTGCAGCAGTCTTTGCCGTAAGCACTAAGATTTTTTCATTACCTTCAGCAGCGGCTGAAACTACACATTGAGCAGGATATGATTCGATAAACTTGTCGATTGAAAAGACCGGCGGATTATCTTTATCGTAATCGCTTATTACTACCTTGTTCTCTCTTTTATTGAAGCTCCAGTTTGTTTCACCGTCTGAAACTATAATAACATTTTTTAATTCAAGTCTTAGTTTATTTTTCTTTTCATAATAAAACTTGCCGGATAGATTTATCTTTCCATTCACAAGCTGCTTAAAGTCTGCTGTAATAGTTTGGATAGTATTAAATTTTTCCTGCAATGATTTAAGCATGTTTTCGCCGCTGCTCTGTGCAAAAAGCATCTGCGTAACAAGTATGAATAAAACAAGCAGGCTGTAATATTTCTTCATCATTCAAATTATAAATAATTAGTTTGTGAAATTTATGAAATTTGCCAGACAAAGTAATAAGAAAAAAATAATAATATGCTTATTACTTTGGAATCATAAAATTAACCAGTACTTACAGTTTATCATTTTAATAAATAAACTTTATTAAAATAATAAGAAAAAAACCTCTCATTTAGTCGCCCAATTAAAATTGCAGGGAAAACAGCAGATATTACGTTGCTTCAATTTATAAAAAGAACCATTTTGAGGGCATAATATTTGAATTATTCAGCATACAACTTGATTAATCAAACTTCAGAGAAAGTATATTTTCTTGTTTTCTGCGAATAATTTTGAGGCGTATATATGAAAAAAAAATTTTTACCGTTTATTCTTTATATCATAATAGTATTTGGGTCAAACGAAATATTCGGGCAATGGGTTAAAACAGTTTTGCCGAATCCGCCGTATGGTCATGGAGCATTCCCTGGAAAAGTTACTGTCCTAACTACTCACGGTTCAAATCTTTATGCCGGAACTCTTGGAGGGAATATCTATTTCTCTGCAGACAGCGGCGCTACCTGGGCTTATATTGATTCAGGTCTTACAACCGGCGATATTAATGCAATTGCTGTAAATGATTCGGAAATTTTTGCGGGCGTTTACGGCAGCGGCGTTGCAAGTAATAATTGGGGTGGTTTATTCAGATCGAAAAATAACGGTAAATCATGGACGCTACTTAAAGGCTTAACCAATAATAATATCTATTCTATTGTCTTTAAGGGAAGTAATATTTTTGTATCAACTTGGGGAGCGGGAATTTTTCTTTCCACCGATGACGGCTCCACCTGGAATCCAATGAACAATGGTATAACTAACCTGTATATTCGCACTCTTTTTATTTACAATAATAATATTTATGCCGGGTCGCAAGGAGACGGAGTTTTCTTCTCTAATAATAACGGAAGCGCATGGGTACAGTTGAATTCCGGCTTACCTAATTTATATATTTATCAATTCGCTTCGAGAGGCAATACTCTTTACATGGGCAACGACGCAGGGATTTACAAATCTACCAACGGCGGCGGCTCTTGGGTGTCTTCCGATTCCGGGCTTACAACTACATTCATTCGCGCATTTGAAGTTATTGATCCTAAAATTCTTGTTGGTACTTCCGGCGAAGGTGTTTTTCTTTCGGTTGATGACGGCGCATCTTGGTCTCCGGTAGATACAGGCTTAACAGAGCCGTATATTTATGGTTTCGCTAATTTAGGTTCCAATGTTTATGCCGGTTCATGGAATGGTGAAGTTTGGATCAGATCAATAAATGAAATAATTAAGACTATGAAAAAAACCTCGCAAGCGCAGCCGGTTGTTACAAATTATACTTTAGATCAAAATTATCCAAACCCGTTTAATCCCAGCACCAATATTAGCTTTTCAATCCCTCAGAAAAGTACTGTTTCTCTCAAAGTATATGACGCTCTCGGCAGGTTGGTTTCGACTTTGATCGATGGACAAATTATGCAGAAAGATAATTACTCTGTGTCATTTAACGCAGATAATCTTGCGAGCGGAGTTTATATCTATCAACTAATTACAAATAACTTTGTCTCAACAAAGAAAATGATTCTCATGAAATAATAAGATTGTAAAATATATGTTTCATAAATACTTGATTAGTTATTCTGAACCTCTCTCTCTAAAAGAGCCGCCAAAACGCGGCTCTTTTATTATCTATCCTTTTTAAAATTATCAATTCAACTTATCAACTTTATTATTGGAAAAGTTTTACTGTCATTTTTTTACCTGGCATTAATTTTTCGTTAGGCATGTAAATTCAAGGCTAACTTAGATTGATAATTTCTAATCTAAGTATAAAATAAAATTTTAAATAATTTCATTAGGGTTGATAGAGGCGTGAAATAAAAAGACAGATAGTGCGGAATTTCTTCCGCATCCATCTGTCATTCTATAATTTATTTATTTGTGGTTTCGGTAGTATCTTCTTCAGCAATTTTGCCTGTACGAAGTTCATCGCTCAGTCTGGTTGCTTTATACATATCTTTAATTGCTTCAAGCATACCTGCGGAATGAACAGCTACCGTTCTATTCGTCTCTGTTGTAAAAATAAAATTACCCGGCAGGCTCTCGATGTTACCATCGAACGCCAAACCAACAATCTGTGCTTTTTCATTGATAACCGGGCTTCCGGAATTGCCGCCGATAATATCATTGGTAGCAACAAAATCCATTGGCGTTTCTAATTTGAAATCTGCCGGAGGATTCTGCCATTCCTTTGGCAGATCGTATGGATATTTTTTACCGAAAGCATAATACCGATTATACAATCCGTAGAATGTTGTATACGGCGGCGCAATAGTTCCGTTATAAGGATAGCCTTTTACTACTCCATCTGAAATTCTAAGAGTAAAAGTTGCATCCGGCGGAATTGAAGTTCCGTAAACATCGAACAATGCTTTACCAAGTTCATTAGAGTAAGTAGTTTCATCTGAAGTAATAGCGTCAACTTTTTTCTGCAGCTCATCTTTTCTTGCCTTTGAGTTGACGACAAAATAAATGAAAGGATCAAGCGAATTTAAAACCCCGCTTGAATCCTTTTTGATGGCGTCTTTCAATTTATCGGCGCTTGTTAGAATTGAATTGTTAAGCATGTAATCAACCGCTTCATAGCCGCTTCTGCCGCCGGTCATTTGTTTAACAATTTCATTTGAAGTACCGAGATATGTAATCATTCTATCGATCTGATACTTCAGCATTTCGCGGTCCATATCTTTATCAAAATTAGCTGGAACTAAATCGTTAATAGTTGAGTCAAGCTCGCTTCCTTTATATTCATCGGCTCTTTGATCTTCTGGTAATTTTAATTGTTCAGCAAGTTTTACAACGTTCTGTGCTATAACAAAATATTTAGAGCTGAAAAAAGGAATTATTGTCAGCGCGAAATTTTCGTTTGATACTTTTCTCAATTCACTTTGTGTTTCGGCAATCTTGTTCCATAGATCGCCGTATTGAGATTTCAAATTAGGATTAGCATCAACCGCGTCTTTAAAATTCTTTTCAAAGTCGACTTTCTTTTGCATCAGGATAGGATCGCGCAATCCTTTAAGCATTCCTTCATACGCTTTTTGTGAGTTTGAAAACCCGAACAACCTGTTTTGCAGTTCAGCTTTTCGATCCGGATGTTCTTCTATTACTTTTGAATATACAGCAATCAGATCGTTAAGCAAACCCAGCGTACGCGGATATAATATGTCTCTCATGTATTCAAGCTGTGCAACTGTTTTTAAGCGGTCAGTATGACCAGGATTACCTACGACAAAAACTGGCTCGCCGGGCTCTGCTCCTTCAGGACTCCAATGGAAATAATGTTCAGTTTTAAGCGGTTTACCGTTTTCGTAAACTCTGAAAAAATTGCAATCGAGATCGTAACGGGGATAAGTGAAGTTATCATAGTCTCCGCCGAAATAGCCAAGAGAAGCTTCCGGAGAAAAAACTAATCTTACATCCGTATATCTTTTATAACCGTAGAGAGAATATTTTCCGCCGTTAAAAAGTTTAACTACCTGCATTCTTAGTTTAGTAGCTTCGCCTTCACTCTTTTCAATTTTAGTGATGGCGCTTTTTTCATTCGCAACTTTCTCTTCCGGAGTTTTACCTGAATCTATCGCAGCTTGAATTTCCGAAGTTACGTCTTTGATCATTACTAACTGATCAACATACAATCCAGGGACAGGTCTTTCATCTGCTAATGTTTTTGCGTAGAAGCCGTTGTCAAAGAGATCCTCGCCTTTTTTTGTAACTTCCGCTACGCTTTCTCTGCCGCAATGATGGTTTGTCATTACAAGACCATCGGCAGAAACAAACGAAGCTGAACAGTAATTTGCAAATCTTAACGCCGACATACGAACGTTATCAAGCCATTCGTTGGAAGGGCTGAAATTATATTCTTCCTTAAAATAAGTTTTGGGAGGATAATCGAATGTCCACATTTTCCCGGTATCAAATTTCCCGGCTTTAACCGTATCAAGATTAAGCCAGCTATAATTTCCCTGTGCAGATACTTTCTCATGCTGAGTTTGCACTGAAGTGGCGCACCCTGCCATAAGCAGAAGCACAACAGCCGCAAGAAAATTTATAAAAGTAGTTTTGTTATTTTTTTTCATCTGTCACCTATGATGTTTTTTATAGTTATTGGATTAAGATTAAAATAGATTTTAAGATGTGAATTTGCGAATGTGAAATAAAAGATGGATTTAATACAAGGTTGTCGCTCAACTGCATAGTACACAAAATATATTAATTAAATATAGCTTAATGAGGCGAGAAAAATAGCTCCTATAATTCCTTGTAACAATTTAGCCGTCAAAAAATAATACCGCCTATCACTTTTTTGAATAAGAGATGGAACTTCAATGTTAGTGAAGTTACTAATTTTTCAAAAAACAACTCTGCTGCAATAATTCTATCCTATAATAAAATTATTACTATCCGGGATTACATGTAGGAGTCTGATTGATATAAAGGTTCGATTTCCCACTCGTCTTCAATTGTTCCAACACAGTGCGAACATTTTGGAACGCTGAAAACTACCTTTTCCTCATTTGAACTTGCTCTAACAAAATTCAAAATCGTTTTGCAGCTTGAGCATTGCACTATGTGCGAAGTCGTTGTCTTTGCGCTGCAATCGGGACAGATAAAACCAAGATCGCCTGGAGTTTCTTCCGGATGAACCAAAAAGATCGAGTTGCATTTAGAGTTGTTGCATTTAGCGAAGTGCCATTTCACTGTATAATTAGTTCCGATAATTTGTTCCCTATAAAAAAATTTAACTGGCTAAACTTATATAGTTGAAAACAAAAAGTCCATTGAAAAATAATTCTCTTTTTATTTTTTATTTGATTGCTTGATGAAATATTTTTTATAATTTTGTTGCTTCAAAAATAGTCTTTTAAATTATCTGCGCAAATGGCGGAAATAATCTACGATAAATTTTTGAAACTGGAATTGTTAAATCTTATGGAGAAATTTTTATGGATAAAATAAATTGTTTTAAAGCGTATGACATAAGAGGCAAAGTACCTTCTGAATTAAACTCCGAACTGGCTTATAAAATAGGAATAGCATATTCAAAATTGATAGGCGCAAAAACAGTAGTCGTCGGATACGATGTAAGAAAATCTTCTGAAGAGATCAGCAAGGCTCTAATAAAAGGACTGAATGACAACGGCGCTGATGTTATTGATATCGGTTTATGCGGTACCGAGATGATTTATTTCTCAACTCCCTTTTTTGATGCCGATGGAGGCATTATGATAACCGCAAGCCATAATCCTCCTGAGTATAACGGAATGAAGTTCGTTAAAAAAGGCTCCGTGCCTGTCGGATATGATTCCGGTCTCCAAGATGTCGAAAAAATGATTTTAAAAAATGATATAAGCCTTAGCGCAAAGACACACGGCAGCGTTAGGAAAGAAAATGTGATGGACAAATTTATTAATAACCTCAATAAATTTTATAAGCCGGAAAAAATAAATCCTTACAAGGTTGTAGTGAACGCAGGAAACGGATGCGCCGGACTTGCATTAAACGCCATTGAGAAATATCTGCCGATTAAAATGATTAAGGTTTTTAATGAGCCTGATGAAAATTTCCCAAACGGCGTTCCTAATCCGCTCCTTCCTGAAAATAGAAAAGCTACAATCGATGCTGTTCTATCTAATGATGCTGATCTCGGCGTTGCCTGGGACGGTGATTATGATAGATGCTTTTTCTTTGATGAGAAAGGGAATTTTATCGAAGGATATTATATTGTTGGACTTCTCGCAAAATCAATATTGAAAAATCACCCGGGTGAAAAAATTGTTCACGACCCGCGGCTTGTTTGGAATACTGTTGAGGTCGTACAAAATAGTGGCGGACAACCGGTTCTATCTAAAAGCGGACACGCATTCATTAAACAGAAGATGCGTGAAGTAAATGCAATTTACGGTGGAGAGATGTCAGCACATCATTACTTTAGAGAAAATGCTTACTCCGACAGCGGCATGATCCCGTTTTTGTTAACACTTCAGCTTATGTCCGAAGAAAATAAACCTCTGTCAAAGTTAGTGGAAGAAATGATTCTAGCCTATCCTTGCTCCGGAGAAATTAATTCGACAATAGAAAACCCCGCCGGCAAGCTCGAAGAAATTGAAAAGAGATATTCCGGCGGCAAAGTTGATCATCTTGATGGCGCAAGCGTTGAATTCGACGATTGGCGATTCAATCTAAGAATGTCAAACACCGAGCCTATTATAAGATTAAATGTTGAAAGCCGCGGGAACATAAAATTAATGGAAGAAAAAACCGAAGAGCTTCTAAATCATATCCGTTCAAATACGCCTTAAATACTTAAATGAACCCTTAAGGCGCTCTGGAGGACTTAGAATGTGCTATCGAGCACTGATTTGGTGCTCCGCCTCACATAATTAGTCCTTCCGACCACCATTTTAGTCCTTCTGACAACCGTTTAGGTTCTCCCGACCACCTTTTAGGTCCTCGCGACCACCGCTTGGGTTCTACCGACCATCTTTTAGGTCCTTCCGACCGCACTTTGGGTTGTCGGTAGAACCCGGAAGCTCTTCGGAGCACCGGCAAGGTTGTCCGGACAACCAAATTTGTGCTTTTAAGCGCCCAAAATAATCTCACGACAATCTTTAATCATATCTTCAAATCAATAAAAAACCCAATCCCGATATTCTCAGGATTGGGTTTAACTTTTTTGTGAGTCGTATTTTAATCTAAGCTAAATAATTAGCCTCGACCTTAATACTTTCACAAATTACTTCAACAGCATCATCTTCTTTACAGATTTGAAATTGCCTGCGCTCAAAGTATAGAAATAAACGCCGCTTGCTAAATTATTTGCGTTAAAGTTTACTTCGTAATTACCTGGGTTTTGCATGTTGTTCAACAATGTAGCGACTTCCTGTCCGAGCATGTTGTAAACTTTAATAGTAACAACTTGCGCTTTCGGAACGCTGTATCTAATAATAGTAGATGGGTTGAACGGATTAGGATAATTCTGGCTGAGTGAGAATGTCTTTGGAAGTAAGTTGTCTGCCTTCTTAATTCCTGTTGGCAACTGGCCTACAGAATCCTGAGTTCCGAAAATAAAGTTCAGTACAGTTGGTGTAGAAGGTGGATTTAATTGAAGCGTCCAAACATGGTTTACTCCGAATCCCATCTCATTATCTAAGTAAGTGCTGCCGCTGTTAACAGTATCCACGCCAGGATAGTCGCAGCCGAACTTGAATTCAAAAGAACCAGCAGGTGTACCAGCCGGGAACTTTTGGGTAATTGACCAAACGTCTGCTGAAACCTTATGCAATACCTTGAACGTAGAAATTGTATCAACATAGGTAGGACCATCAACTGTATCAGATACAGTCCAGCTTCCTGCCCAGTTACCAATTGCAGGAACGCCGCCCTTAAGTCCAACAAAATTTATTTTTGTAGGATCAATAGCTAGTTTATTATGATAATCAACAGCATTACCCATGTACACATTAAAAGTAATGTTTTGATCCGCAGAAGTATAGCCTGAATAAATCACAAGTGTAGGAACAATAGGACCTATTATTTGAGTATTTATCGTATCAGAAACAAAATGATATGCTCTATTACTTCCTGTCTCATAACCGCCGCCGTTTCCAAAGTTAGCATCAGGATATGCTTTAATTTTCCATTCAACTGAGTCTCCAACTGGCCCGTAAAATGATAAAGTTGTTGTAAACAAAGTTGGATCAATTAAGTCCTGTTGTAATGTTCTATTTCCAGTAAAAGTAGATTGATCAACACTCCAAGAAGGTGGGGAATCCCAGTTACTAAGCCCCACAACAACAAGCGAATCCTTGCTTGGATCAAATTGACCCGGGTTAGTACCGAGATAGCTACTCATATCAACTTTAATTTCAACAGTGTTTTTAACGGTAGCAACAGTTGTATCTTTTTGATCATTAAAATTTACTACCGGAAGAGTAACGCTTGGTGAAGTTACCACAAAAGTACGATTGCTCCTACTTTCCCAGTTGTCAGCGCCATTTATTACCTCAACAAATTTATAATTAAAGGTTTTAGCAGCATCCGAATCAGGCATATTAACAGCTAAGATATAAACTGAATCTCCGGAAGAACGCGGCTGCATTAAAAAGTGGTAGCCTGCCCATCCTCCTTTATTTGCAGTATCTCCAGCGTCGTACTGAAAATCACCGCGAATAACAACAGAGTCTGTGGTTGCCCACAAGCTATGTCTAATCTGATAGCCCATGTTTACCTGGAATGTAACAGGTATCTGAGCAAACAGAGCAACACTTGTAAATGCGAACATTATTGTAAGCATTAGTTTTTTCATTTTGAACCTCTCGATTTTAATTAGTAGAAATTAGTTATTTATTTTTGACCTCTATAATCCGATTGATATTGATATCCTATTTATTGGATCGAATATTCCGAAGTTTGTATAACTGTAATCAACCTTCGTGTAGAACGATCCGAAATCATATTTCACTCCCACCCCTGCCGATAAACCTCCCTCTTCATTCTTCTTAAACAACGAATAATATCCTCCGCGCAGATACAGCACCTTGCTCCAGCTTAACTCGCTTCCAAGATTCAAGTATGCAGACTGATTATTCGGATAAACCGCATCTGTAGCTACTGTCCAGTCCCATTGATCAGTATTCACTACATCATAACCCAATCCTACTGTAAAGATCAACGGCAGAGGCCATGAGTCTGTCTGCAAGTTTGTAGCTATTGTATTATTAGTGCCGGTATGTGCCGGATCTATGTTCCCCGGCAGAAGTAAATCCTGTCCGGCAAGCTGCATCTCAGTTCCAAAGTTCGATATATTCATTCCTATCCTTAATCCTTGAAGCTGTGTGTAGAACAACAGTCCAACATCCAATGCAAATGCGCTGGCTGATTCATTATATATTTTTTCATTTATATATTTTACCGTACCTCCTACAGAAAATCTGTCCGTTAGGTTCCTCGAATATGACAGCCCCAGAGCTATATCTGCCGCACTCCAGTACTGACCTGTTCCATTCGGCTGACCTTCTGTTGTTATCTCCTCCTGTCCGTAATCAAGCTGATTTATACTCAACCCGATTGCATCATCTTCATCAAGCGCATAATTTAATCCAAACCAGCTTAGCTTTGTTCCTGCTATCCAATTTGAAAAGCTTGCTGTAAATTCATCTCTGCCTATTCTTGACAGACCGGCTGCATTCCAATATGCCGAGGTTACATCATTTGCAGTTGCTGTAAATGCCCCTCCCATTCCAGAGGCTCTCGGTCCTACCGGGATCATTAGAAAGTCTGCCGCCGTTGTGCCAACTTTTGTCTGGCAGTAGACTGCTTCCGTCCAGTATTTCCCTCCTAACATCATCATCATTATTATTATTACTGCCCTGCCTAGACTTGGTGAGGCTGGTTTAGCTGTTTTATTCATATTTTTAAGCTCCAATACTCATATGTATATATGTATTTCCTCTTCCTTACTGTTTCTTACTTTATTACTGCTAATTTTCCTATCTTCTTCGCACTTGAGTTCGGCACTTCTACCACATAGAAATAAACTCCGAACGCGACATCCAATCCTTCGTTGCTGCGTAAGTCCCACGTTACAGAACCATTATTGATGTCTCCATTCTGTTCAAGTGTTTTTACAAGGTCTCCGCTTGATGTGTATATCTTTATCGTACATCTCATAGGCAGATTCGTAAAGTCTATTATTCTCTGTCCCCGTCCTCTAATTGTTGACGGATTAGACTGCTCAAATACATCTGTTACAATATATGGATTGGGCACTGCTCTTATTTTATCAAGCTGCGCTTGGAGACTGTTCTGATCAGTTGTTGGTCCTGAGGTTGAGAATGTAAATTCATCCTTTGAAGACAGCGGCTTTGTAAAGTCCACCGTTAAAGTATCACCTAACTGTGGTATATTGGACGTATCAGCACCATAAAATTGCATGTCCCACGATAAAGTTTTACCGGCTGAATCTGATACATAAACCTGATCAAGATTAGAGAGAGTATCAACAAAATATTTTTTAGCTTCTGTAAAAGCATATTGCACTTGAACAGGATGTTGAGAATCTGTAGCATCATAGATTTTAAAGTTTGTAGCTTTAATAGGAAATGATAGTCCTCCAAAAGCTTGGGTCAAACTGTTTGACGAGTCCTTGTATGTATTATCAAAAACAAACTTATATGTTTTAGGATATCTGATGCCATAGATGTTCGCGGAAGGAATAATTTTCTGAACAGGAATAACTGTCAGATTCTGCTTGGACGGATGGTTCCAACCGCTTGTTAAGGTATCCATAACAATAGCATTTGTATTTTGATACGAAGTGTCTATCCATAGTCTCACCCCATCAAAAACATAACCATTTCCGAAAAGGAGTTTCGCCTTCTTTAAAAGCGCACCTCCATTACCAGCATTTGTAACATTGTAAGCATATGCAATAGGCACACCATTAACTAAAGAATCTAAAAAAGTCAATTTATATGTAGAATCTTTTACAGCATAAGGATCTATTACCTCATAATATGGGATGGCTGACGAAAATCCGCTTGCTCGTGTAAGCTGAATACTTGATGGCGGCGGCACATATCCAAGAGTAGGAGCGTTCGGAATAACCGCAGCAGTATTAATGTCTGTTGTTATTGTTCCGGTTACATCTTTAGATAGAAAATGAGTATTTTCAGAGGGGAAAATATCAAAAGCAGATTCGCCCTTGGTATAAGCAACAACAGCATAATAATAAGTTCTGCCGTTTGTAACATTTTTATCAACATAATAGTTTTGAATGCCGCTGTCGTTTCCAAGATAATACGGAGCAGCATTGGTTAACGAAAGCAAAGTCGGGGAAGACTGGAAATAACCGGTTATTCCGTCTGCAAGATCGCACTGATAAAGAGGAGTATAAAACACTTTAGCGCCAGTCCCATCGCTTATCTGTAGCGCATCTGTAAAATCCGGATCGGTACCTTTATATATTTTATATCCTTCAAACTCAATTTTATGAGTTGTTTTGTCAATTGTTGATTCTGCAACCCTGTCCCAGTATAGTGTTATCTGTCCGTTAGCTGGTACCACTGTAAGTGTTGGCTTATCAGGAGGCTGAGGAAAATTATAATTAGCGTTATAAATTAATTGCGCAATTTGCTTGGTTTTTATAGTTTGAGTTAAATTATCACCAAATCCAAGGGCTAAAGAGAATCTCTCTGTTTGTCCCGGGCTTAGTGGAAAATATCCTGAACCCATTATAAAGTCTCCATCCTCACCATGAGTATTTGTATTATTCACTACCGAAGCAGGAACATCATACAAACCGGGAGTTATTCTTTTCCACATATCTTCATTTGCTGCCATGTTAATTGCACCAGCAGGAGTAAAATACTGAAAACTCGTTAAGCCAATCTGATCAGACTCCTGAACATCAGTCTTATCAATATCAGGCTCGCCTGGTTCATGAGTATCTTGAAGTCCATATATATTTACCGGACCAGCAGCAAGACCAGGTACAACTCCTGGTTTCTGATAACCTGAAGTTGGAAGTCCGTCACCTTCTCCAAAATCATGCGTATTTGGTTTTCCATCCAAGCCTACATCGTCAAATGTAACCCAGTTCTTATTGTTATCAATACCGTCGTCTCTTGCCTCATCGATCATCGGTGCATTGACTCCCTGCCCGGTCACATAATTTTTATATTGCACTGGATTAACAGTATCAATTAAGACTACGCCCTGAGGAGACTTTTTAAACTGCCTGTAATCAACAAGATAATTTTCATCAATAAGACCGTTTAGATTATTGTCAATTCCATCGTAAGCATTCGGGTTAAGATTACCATTTGCATCAATATTTCCTTCAACCAATGATGTAACTCCAGGCTTTAAGAAGAATGGCACTCCCATTGAATATACTGTTACAGTATCATTCGGCATTACGAAGATGGATCTTTTAAAAGTTTGTTTATCTATTAGAACTAATTTATCTCCCGCCTGCACTATGTGAGGTTTAAAATCATTCTCTGTAAAGTAAGGAGCAGTTGGATCGAACTTTACGTTGTCTCCATCATTATCTATTCCGTCTGTCGCATTTCCTGGCGATTCAAGAAAAGCGTAAGAAATATACCCGACAGCAAACGGATTAGGCTGCCAGTTTGGGTTTGCTTCGGGACGAACATATTCAATCCCTAAACCCGGTTCTATATCCCAAGTGTAAGTGATTGCATTTCTAACATCAAAAAACGATGCATCGTCATTATATTCATCACCTGAGATACCTACATAAGTTCCTACCAACGTTCCAAATGCGACCTGGTCATAAGTAGTGGTTCCGTCATTTGTAAAATCATACAGCCAGAATATTACATTCTGCGCCAGAAAGTTTGACCATTGAAGTCCTCTTACGTCAGCCTGTATTCCCTGCCCATGACGTGTCGGGTCTGTTGAGTCAGGTAGAAATCCATAAACCTTAAACATCTTTGCATCTTCATTATCATCCATCCAGTAGTAGCTTTCCTGATCAGCATTGAACTGCCCTCGTCCGAAATAACCATTCCAATCTACCTGAGGCGTTTCGTCCTTTCCGTTAACAATAACCGGCTTGCCTGTATAAGTCCAGTCGGGATGATCAGGCCATGACAATGGCCACGTTTCAGGCAGCTGGCTCATTGCAACTCCTTCACCAATTTTATTAAGAGTAGGATTAGCAAAACCGGGTATCGGCTCAAAACCGCCAAACTGACCGTTGAGCGCGTTTGAATTTCCACCGCCTGGTCTATTTACTGGTGTTATTACTACTTCATGAACCGTGTCCATTAGACCGGCAACTTTAGGGTCAGGCTGCGGTGGAAGCTTAAATCCAACAACAGGAGATATATCACCTGCATAACCATCAGCATCATACTTCCATGCTGCCTGCGGACCCTGATTTCCCGGCTGCGCTATTACACCATAATTAGAGAACACAGTTCGCACTTGATTTCCTCTGTGCACTCCTGCCTTTCTAAAAGTGTAATCTCCTCGCGCCGTTACTCTCTTTGCCTGTGAGTAAGATTGCTGACTCGTTATTATCGTCATCAATATTATTACTAATAACTGTATTGTGGCTTTAGCAATTTTCATGTTTCTTTTTTCCAATAAATCTTTTGTTTTCTTCCTTGTGTTCATTCTCTTTCATCTGCTCTTCAAATTAAAAGAACAAACTCGCTCCTATCTCTATACGTCTCGGCTCTGAATAATATGACGGGTTCCTAAAGTATTCGTCAAGGGAGTTTACCAGCGTTGTGGGATTGCCGTTCGTTCTATCCAAAAACTCCGCTATTGTAAAGTTCGCCGTGCCGCTGTCATTATATACATTCAACTGGTTCAGCGTATCAAATATGTTATATACTCTCAAGAACAAGCTCAATCTCAGCTTATTCAGCATTATGTCCTTATATGCTCTCAAATCCACATTTATTGTTGACGGCTTCAGTCCTGTATTGATTAACAAATCGGATAAATTCTTTGATGAGGAAGGTGAATACGGGAAGCCGCTTCCATACTGTCCTATCAAACTGAATCCCCAATCTGCGTCCGATGCATAATTAAATGTTGCATTTATCGTATGTGTTTGATCCCAGTTCAAAGGCAGTATCTGTACCTCAGGCTGAATTCCACTTACCAGATAATTTCTCAATGCGTTTGGATCCGATTCATTTCCTTTCGCTGACTGAAGAGTATAATCCAGCGTTGCCGACCAGTGATCGCTCATTCTCTTTGTTACAGATAATATTATTCCCTTAACAAATCCAAAATCGCTATTTGAGTACTGACTGTACGTTGATGCTCCGCCAAACATATATATCTGATTAAGAGTTGTTCCTGCAAGATTGCTTATATCTCTAAAATATCCTGTCAAATCTATTGATATGTCATCCGACAATGCCTGCGAAACTCCAACTTCACCGCTAGTTGTTTCTTCAGGCTTCAGTCCCGGGTTTCCTGCAATTCCTACGTTGCCAGTTCCTTGCGGAAACTTATAATCCGGGTTTGTGTAAAGCAATTCAAAATTCGGAATCTGAAAAAATTGTCCGTATGAAAAATGTACTACTCCGCGGTCTGTTATCGGGAAGGCTACGCCAAGTCTCGGGCTAAGCTTAAAGCTTGTCGGTGCATTATGATACCAATGAGCCTCTCTCTGAGCCATTGTCTGCGCTCTGTTTACCGGGTTTAGAGGATGATATATATCCGGGTCGGATGGATCATTAAGCAGCTTGCCGTCAGGGTTAAAATAATCTCCTCTTAATCCTACGTTGATGATGAGTTCCTTCAGCTCTATCTTATCCTGCATGTACGCTGAGAATGACACCGGATTTCTTGTGTATAGGTCTATATATAGGTTCTCATTTGGATCATTCGGGTTTGGAACATGCATCGGTGCAAACGGGTCTAAGCTTACCGTAACATCCTGAAGGTTTATGGGCTGAATAAGTGTTACGTTGTTAAAAGTTAATGTATTAAGATTATACTCAATACCAGTCTTCACTTGATTTATGCGGTCAACTTGCGAAGTTATATCAAACTTAATTCCGTATGATCCGGTTGTTCTTCTGAACATCGTGTTCTGTGTACCGCCGGTATTAAAGCTCGGCACTTCTGTCGGTGTTAAACTGAAAAGCTGTGTGTTTGTATATCTCGGATCGCTGGGATTTTGATAGACATATTGCTGAAATTCTTTGAAAAAATATGAAAAGTCCAGTACATAAAAGGTTGACGCGCTTAATGTATGTGTTATAGCTAATATGTTAGTATTGCCGTTATCAAACTTCTTAAAGTCTCCATAAGGATCATAAGTAAATGCCTGATTAAAATCTCTATAGTTTACGTCGTCAAGAATGTAGTTATAATCTATTTTCATCCCGGAGAAAGGCTTCAAGGTAAGTTTAAACTGTCCGTATACCTTTTCATTGTAATTCATCGGGACAAATGCATTGTTGCCTAATCCGCTGGTATCGCCGGTCGTTATTGCACTAAGTATGTACCTCTGAGCTACAGGATATGTTGGTCCGCGGTTTATCGTGATATTCCAAGGATTATATACATCACGTCCGTATATCCAGCCTCCAAAGTATATATATCTCGCGTTTGTGTAGAAAAATAATCTATCCGGAATTATAGGTCCGCCTAGGCTTCCTTCAATATCTCTTATGTTCATAGGTCTGATGCTGTTAATATCTCTAAAGATATTTGTATGGTTGCTGTAATGACCGCCAAGGTATGTTGTAATGTTCCCCGTAAAGTGATCTCCTCCGTCCTTCGTAGCTATATTTACATAGCCTGAGAGCGCCTTGCCGTACTCTGCATTAAAAGCTCCGCTGACAAACTGAAGTTCTTGTATTGAACTTGTACTTACGTCTACTACCGTAGATCCGTCATACACGTCCGTTACAGGCACTCCGTCTATAGCGTATACTACTTCTCCGCTTCTGCCTCCTCTTACGCTTCCGCCTACGTAGCCCGCTTTCAGTTGAAGCACGTCTTGAAACTCAGTTACCGGAAGCGCGCTTATCTCTTTAGAGTCTATTATTGCTGTCGATGAGGTTAAGTCTTTCTGAACAAGCGGACGCTGCGCTACCACCACTATTTCTTTGCCTACCTTAACGCTCTCTTCCTTCAAGTTAAAGTCTACCATCGTCGTCAAGTCTATGAATACTCTTACTTCGGTTACTACCATTGGTGTGTAGCCTATTGATGACGCCTTAACTGTATAGCTGCCAGGCGGTATTCCTATGATAGAGTAATATCCGTTTACATCTGAGGCAGCTCCAAATGATGTTCCCTGTACTATTACGTTTACGAATGGCAGCGGTTCTTTACCTGTTGCATCCATAACGCGTCCTGCTATCTTGCCCGTCTGTGATAAGCCTGTCGACGTTACTATTGCTGTTATTATTATCATTAGGTATAATCGTAAGGAGTGTCTCATGAATGCCTCCAAGCATTTTCTCGTTTGTCTCTTGTCCTCTTGTACATCTTGCTTTCGTCTCTTTGTGGCTGTAGAAATATTATCATTAATTAAATTTGATTGTTGCTAAAAAATCTTCTACCTAAAAAAGTTGTTATAAAATTTTTAATCAATATCGAATTTATTCTCTTACTCTAAAGTATATAGCTTATTTAGTAAAATATTAAAAACTGGATTTATTAAAAACTATTACGTAAAAAGAACTCAAAAATAACAACATGGTTAAACTATGTATTTGCTGTCGTCTAAACCACTACACAAACAGAGGTTTTTTATCTAAAATTACAGTAAAATCAACACGCAAGCTACCTAAATAGATAGGTATATTTTATAAAATTTAGGCTTATTAAAAGCACAAAATAGAGTAATTAAATAATACCTTCTTTAATGGCTTTGGCTACTGCCTCTGATTGTGAGTGTACGTGTAGTTTCTTGTATATGTTCCTAAAGTGAAATCTCACCGTCTCTATGCTGATGAATAAGTTGTCTGCTATCGTCTTAAAACTATTTCCATCTACCAGTCCGCTTAGTATCTCTTTCTCTCTCGACGTTAATATGCTTGCTGCTGTCTGCGATGAAATCTGTCTTCTCTGCTGAGGAAATCCATCTCTCTTTGAAAAAAATTCTATCACCTTCCTTGCTATATGTGAACTCATCGGTGCCCCTCCCTCATATGCCTCCCTTATCGCCTCCAGAAGCTTCGACGGCGGCGTCTTCTTTACTAAGTACCCGCTTGCTCCCGCACATAATGCCTCAAATATTAAATCGTTCTCTTCATAGACCGTTAATACCAATATCGTCAAATCCGGTAACAGGCGCTTTACTTGTTTTATTCCTTCTATACCGTTCATTCCTGGAAGACCTATATCCATCAGCAATACATCAGGCTTCAGCTTCTCTATATTCTTCAGCATTAACTCGCATTTTATGTATGCGCCTATGCAACTGTAGCCTTCCGTACCATCTATCAGCATCTTCAAGCCTTCGCGTATGG
>JAKAKL010000121.1:214362-345903 GCA_021824565.1 Bacteroidota bacterium
TCCATCAGCAATACATCAGGCTTCAGCTTCTCTATATTCTTCAGCATTAACTCGCATTTTATGTATGCGCCTATGCAACTGTAGCCTTCCGTACCATCTATCAGCATCTTCAAGCCTTCGCGTATGGTATCGTTATCTTCTACTACTATGACTTTAATTTCTTTTTTGTCCATATAATACAAATACTATCACAATCTCTTATAACAGCTTGCTTAATCTAAAGCAATTTAGATATTAAGGCTACTACATAAACAGAGGTTTTTTTGCTAAGTGTTTTACCGAAATAGTATTTAAAGCTACCTAAATGGGGGGAAGTAAGTGTTGAAGATAAATCAGTAATTAAATAATACCTTCTTTAATGGCTTTGGCTACTGCCTCTGATTGTGAGTGTACGTGTAGTTTCTTGTATATGTTCCTAAAGTGAAATCTCACCGTCTCTATGCTGATGAATAAGTTGTCTGCTATCGTCTTAAAACTATTTCCATCTACCAGTCCGCTTAGTATCTCTTTCTCTCTCGACGTTAATATGCTTGCTGCTGTCTGCGATGAAATCTGTCTTCTCTGCTGAGGAAATCCATCTCTCTTTGAAAAAAATTCTATCACCTTCCTTGCTATATGTGAACTCATCGGTGCCCCTCCCTCATATGCCTCCCTTATCGCCTCCAGAAGCTTCGACGGCGGCGTCTTCTTTACTAAGTACCCGCTTGCTCCCGCACATAATGCCTCAAATATTAAATCGTTCTCTTCATAGACCGTTAATACCAATATCGTCAAATCCGGTAACAGGCGCTTTACTTGTTTTATTCCTTCTATACCGTTCATTCCTGGAAGACCTATATCCATCAGCAATACATCAGGCTTCAGCTTCTCTATATTCTTCAGCATTAACTCGCATTTTATGTATGCGCCTATGCAACTGTAGCCTTCCGTACCATCTATCAGCATCTTCAAGCCTTCGCGTATGGCATCGTTATCTTCTACTACTATGACTTTAATCTTTTTTTCCTGCATGAGTAACTCTCAATAAAACTAGTTCTAATATACCCAATTATCTTAAGAAATATTGCCTATAAAATGCAAGGTTGTTCCTTCACCTATCTTTGAAGAGATTTTCAAGGAGCCGCCGATTCTTTTCGCTCTATTTTTTATATTTGAAAGACCATTTCCATTCGGAAGATTTTCAAAATCAAAGCCATCGCCGTTATCACGAAGAATCATTTCGAGTCTTTTGCCGCGCACAAATGCGTCCAAGGAAATTTCGCTGCACCCGCTGTGCCGTATACAGTTATTAATGCCTTCTTTAAAAATCAGGTAAAGATGCTGGCGATGTTCCATTGAAAGAGAAACTTTTTCAAGCGATTTCAGATTTTCCGATTTGAATGAAATACTTTTATATGATGACAGTTCTGTGTAGGTATCGCGCAAGCGTAAAATTAAATCGTACAATGAATCGCGTTTAGGATTTACAAGCCAAACAATATCACTCATATTATCAATGAGGTTTCTCGACTTATCGCTTATCATTTTTAAGTTTCTTATTACATCGCCAGAATTATTTACCGGCTCAAGTTTTCTTGAGATTACTTCGCTGATAATAGAAATTTCGGTTAAGCTTGAGCCAATGTTATCGTGAAGATCGGCGGCTAATTTTGTTCTGAATCTTTCTATGTTCAGAAGGTGTTTTACGCGGTAAGAGATTAAAAATATGATTACAATTATGCCTGCAAATACAGAGGATAAAATAAACCACCATGTCCGCCAGAATGGAGGAAGAATTATTATTTTAATTGATGCACCGTTTGTATTCCAGACGCCGTCGTTGTTAGAGCCTCTGACCATAAAAGTATATTTACCGGGGTCAAGATTTGTGTATGTTATAAAATTACGATTGCCGGAGCGGACCCAGCCTTTATCGAACCCTTCCATCATATACGCATATTGATTTTTCCCGGGCGCGGTGTAATCAAGTGCGGCAAAATCAAACGAAAAAACATTCTGGCTGTATGATAGAGTAATTTCTTTTGTATATGTTATTGCTGTTTTTAAGGGAGAATTCTTATCATTAATCGATACAGGTTTATTAAAAATGTAAAAACCTGTTATAACAACGGGCGGGACAAACGGATTATCTTTTAATCTTGACGGATAAAATGCGTTGAAGCCGTTCGTACCGCCAAAAAATAATTCTCCGTTTTTGCTTTTCCAGGCAGCTCCCCAGAAAAATTGATTACCCTGCAGACCATCGCTCTCATAATAATTCCGGAAACTTTGTTTAGACGGATTAAATTTTGATAGCCCGTCATCGGTGCTAAGCCATAGATTTTTATTTTCATCTTCAAGGATGCCATAAATAATATTGCTGGCAAGTCCATCCTTTGCTGAATAATGAATGAACCGCGCTTTATCAGGCGATAAACTTTGCTGGTCTGCAGGCAGTTTATTCAGACCTCCGCCGTAAGTGCCAATCCATAGATTACCGTTTTTATCTTCATATATAGAAATTATTCTATTGTCGCTTAGACTGAGCGAGTCATTATAAAGATGCTGATAGAGAGCAAACTTGTAATCGGGTCCGGAATAATCATTAGGATTTTTTGGTAAAGTAATTTTATTCAAGCCGCCCCAGGTTCCCACCCAGAGGGAGCCGTTTCTATCCTGGTAAATACATGACTGAACTTGATTATTGCTGATGCTGTTCGGGTTATTCGGATCATTTACAAAATGGACGAACCTATTATTTTGTTTATCAAATAAATCCAAGCCTGATTCGGTGCCTATCCAGAGCCTGCCGGAATTATCTTCAAGAATTGCCTGCACAATATTACTGCTTAATGTGTTGGTATCATTCGGATCGTGCATGTAGCGAATAAATCTTGCGGAAGAATTTTTACCGGAGCTGATCATTTTATTTAATCCGCCGCGCCAGGTGCCGACCCAAAGGAATCCCTGCCTGTCCCTATAGATAGCCGACACTGAATTGTCGCTAAGGCTAAAATTATTTTCCGGATCATGAATGAAGTGAATAAATTTATTTGTTGAAATATCCAGCCTATTTAATCCGCCTCCCAAAGTGCCAATCCAAAGCGTGCCGGAATTATCCTGATAAAAAGAGCGAATGGTATTATAGCTTAGGCTGAAAGGATCGGAAGGATCGTGCTTGTACTGCATAAATCTCATTCTTTCTCGATCATACTTTGCGATTCCTCTTTCGGCTGTACCAATCCAAACAATTCCAGTGCGGTCTTCAAACAATGAAATAATATTATTATTAACAATGCTGAAGTCAGGAATATATCTTTTGTCGATTAAATTTCTTTCTGAACTATTCAGCAAGAAAACTCCGCCTCCGGTTCCAACCCAAATTTTCCCTGTCTTGTCTTCCATTATAGAATTTATCATACTAAAACTATGATTATTCAACATGGCTTTATTATCTAATATTTTTGAGAAAGAATTTTTCTGCGGATTGAATTTATTTAAGCCTATAAGAGTGCCAGCCCATAGATTACCATTTTTATCTTCGCAAAGAGAAAGCACCTCATCGTTGCTCAAACTATTCGGATCGTTTGGACTATGATTATAATGATAAAACTTTCCTGTTCTAACATCGAATTTATTTAATCCTCCTCCTTCCGTGCCTATCCACAGATAGCCATTTCTATCTTCAATTACAGCTCTAATGTTGTTGCTGCTAATACTGAACGGATTTTTAGGATCATTTTTATAAACAGTAAAATTTTGTTTGGCGCGGTTGAACCTGCATAAACCTTCGCTGTTTGTACCGACCCAAAGATTTCCTTCGCGGTCTTCATAAAGACATGTTACATTATTATCGCTCAGGCTTGTAGGATCAGACGGATTATTTTTATAAATAGTAAAGTTTTGCCTGCCGCGATTGAACCTGCATAAGCCTCCGTTGTTGGTACCGACCCAGATTATCCCGTTATGATCTTCAATAACCGTCCAAATAAAATTATCCGGAATTGATTTGGGGTCGCCGGGATCATTTTTAAACACAGTAAAGTTGTAGCCGTCGTAGCGATCTAAGCCGTCTTCAGTAGCAAACCACATGAAGCCTTCATTGTCCTGTAGAATGCCATGTATAGTATTCTGCGAAAGACCTCTATCTGTAGAGATAAAATCAAAGTTTAAATCACGCGATTGGGCTTTAATATTTTCGCGCGGGAAAAAAACGATGAGCACAAATAAAGTATTCAGCAGTAAATGGAATGTTAATTTTTTATTTTTCAAAGAAAGTACATTTTCTATCATACTAAGCTTTTGGTTCTGAAGAATAAAGTATAAGCTTTTCCAGCGTTAAAAGTTTTAGAAACTAAGTTAAAATTGCTATTTCTAAATTCTAAAATCAACTTTAAAATTATTATTTGAAATATATTTCCCCCTGATAATTAAAGTATATGTATGACTAATTTTTGTAAGTATTTGAAAATAAAATAACCTTTATGTATGTTGGAAACAAATTATTTTCAAAAAAATTTTTAATTAAAAATATGTGCCTGCTTCTAATTTCCTATAGAAATCATCCTAAATATAAATTGATCGTTGCAGCAAACCGGGATGAATTTTATAAACGCCCTGCTTTATCTGCGCATTTCTGGGAAGATGAAAACGTATTGCTCGCCGGAAAAGATTTGGAAGCTGGAGGAACATGGCTGGGATTAACAACTCAGGGCAGGTTTTCTGCGATAACAAATTACCGCGATATGAAAAATTTAAAGTTAAATGCGCCGACACGCGGCAAAATAGTTACAGACTTTCTTCTGAATAATATTTCTGAATCAAAATTTGCTGATGTATTAAAAACGAAAGCGGATTTATATAACGGCTATAATTTAATCTTCGGAGCCATAGAAAGCTTGTATTATTTTTCAAATCAAACTAAGAAGAGAACAAAGCTTGTCCCGGGCATCTACGGTTTAAGCAATCATCTTTTGGACACGCCCTGGTATAAAGTTGAACGAAGCAAAAAATCTTTTGCCAAAGCATTAAACAGCAAAGAAATTTCAGATAAAACTCTTTTTAATATTCTCTCAGACACTTCAATTCCGCCTGACGATTTATTGCCTCAAACCGGATTGAAATTAGGAATCGAACGGGCTGTTTCCCCGGTCTTTGTCGCCGCTCCTAATTACGGGACGAGATCATCAACTGTAATTTTAATCGACAAAAAAAATAACGTACGATTTATTGAAAAATCATTAATTACTTCAAACGGAAAGTGGGTAAAATCTTCATACGAATTTGAACTGGAAAAATAGATTTTACGCTTTCTTAGGGTTCATACTTATTGTAATATTCTTTATCTTTATATGAAAAATTTTCAACGGACTAATAAATGAAAATAATTGAATGTGTACCGAATTTCAGCGAAGGAAAGAACGAAGAAATCTTCGATGAAATGAAACACGCTTTAGACGGAATTAAAAATTGCAAGATGCTCAGCCTTGAGCCTGACGGCGATTATAACCGCGTAGTTGTTACACTTGCAGGCAGTGATAAAGGAATTCTGCACGGAGCCTTGGCAACGAGTCTTGCAGCAGCTAAGAATATCGACATGCGAGCTCATAAAGGCGAGCACCCGCGGCTCGGCGCTATCGACGTAGTTCCTTTTGTACCTATAAAAAATGCGACTATGGAAGACTGCGTTAGAATTTCGGAAACTTACGCCGAAACAATTTCAGAAAAATTAAACATACCGGTTTATTTGTACGAAGCCGCTGCAAGAAAATCTGCAAGAAAAAATCTTTCGGACATCCGCAAAGGCGAGTATGAAGCGCTCGAAGAAAAATTAAAAGACCCGGAATGGATGCCGGATTACGGCACAAACACATTCAATCCTAAGCTTGGCGCAATAGTTACAGGAGCAAGATTTTTTTTAATAGCGTATAACGTAAACATAAAATCACACGACGTAAAATATGCAAAAGAAATCGGTGAGATGTTGAGAGAATCCGGCTATGCAAAACGCGATGAATCCGGCAAAGTAATCAAAGTAAATGGAGAGACAGTTAAAATTCCGGGGAGACTGAAATCAGTAAAAGCCATGGGCGTTTCGCTTGAGAAACTCCACACAACTCAGGTTTCAATGAATCTTACAAATTACAACATAACTCCGCTTCACACAGCATTTGAAGAAGTGAAGAAAGAAGCATCGAGGCTTGGCGTAGAAATAAACGGAAGTGAAATTGTCGGATTGGTTCCTCTGGAAGCTTTGATACAAACGGGAAAGTTTTATGCAGACGGGAAAAATTACGATGAGAAATCTTTAGTCGATCTTGCAATAGAAAAATTAGGATTAAACTCGATCAATTATTTCAACAAGAACGAAAAGATAATAGACTACATGATATGAGCGCCTCGCAAATTAGATTTCATCAGCCAAAAGCAAATGAGGTTTTAATTTCTACAACTAAAATTTGAAAGGAAGAGAGGAATTAATTTAATGGACACAAAAAAAACTTTACAAAATTATTTAGACGAGTTATCATCAGGCTCGCCTACGCCGGGCGGCGGAAACGTGGCTGCTCTTTGCGGAACGCTGGCAAGCAGCCTCGGCATTATGGTCTGCAATTTAACAATCGGCAAAAAAAAATATTTAGACTTTGAGGCTGAAGCTAATAGGATCAAAGAAAAATTAACTTCATTCAAAAATGATTTTATAGAATTCGCGCGGAAGGACAACGAAGCTTTTGATAAAGTAATGGAAGCGTTCAAGCTTCCGAAGAATAATGAAGCGGAAATAAATTCGCGCAGCGAAAAAATTCAAAGCGCAACTTTGGAAGCGGCAATGGTGCCCGCGGAAGTTTTAAGAAAGTGCAATGAAGTTATTCCGTTAATAAAAATAATTTCTGAAAAAGGAAATCAAAATTCGCTTTCGGATGCGGGAGTGGCAGCCTCATTAATTTCATCCTCAGCGGAAGGCGCTTACTTAAACGTCTTGATAAATTGCACAAGCCTTACAAACCAAATAACTGCGCGCGAGGTGCTTAAGACAAACGAAATTATTTACCGCGAAGTAAAAGAAAAATCTGCGGAAATTATATCGACAATAATTAAAAGGATGAGCAGCCAGTAAACTATTACGATAAATTATTCCTTCCTTTGCAAAACCTTGCAATCTTTTTCTATTATTCTCTGTCAATAATTTTTATTATTTCGTACATTTGGACTTCAAAAACTAACGGCACTTAAAATTCTCGAACTTGAACTTAACCCATGCCATCTGTTATAGTTCAAGATCAAGTGTAAGTTTAAGTATTGAAATTGATAAAGCAGATTTTATTCAGTAATAATTGTAATTCATAGAGGCGAAGATGAAAGAAAATTTAAATAAATACAGCCGAAGATTGACGCAAACGCGCTCGCAAGTCGGCTCACAGGCAATGCTGCACGGCATTGGTTTAACAGATGATGATTTTAAGAAAGCGCAGGTAGGCATTGCAAGTATGGGCTGGGAAGGAAATACCTGCAACATGCATTTAAATGATCTTGCAAAGGTGGCAAAGAAAGGAGTAAACGACAGCGGACTTGTAGGATTAATATTTCATACAATCGGTGTTAGCGACGGAATCGCTATGGGCACAGAAGGGATGAAATATTCTCTTCCCTCAAGAGATATAATTGCCGATTCAATCGAAACAGTAATGGGCGCACAATGGTATGATTCTCTTATTGCAATTCCAGGCTGTGATAAAAACATGCCTGGCTCCATAATGGCTATGGCGCGATTAAACAGACCAAGCATTATGATTTACGGCGGAACGATAAGAGCCGGTTTTTTTAAGGGAAAGAAATTAGATGTGGTTTCAGCTTTTGAAGCTTATGGTCAATATCTTTCAAAGGAATTTACAGTGACAGATCTAGAAAACGTACTGCATCATGCATGCCCGGGCGCGGGAGCATGCGGAGGAATGTACACGGCAAACACAATGGCGTCTGCAATTGAAACTATGGGAATGAGCCTGCCATACAGTTCTTCATGCCCGGCAAACAGTGATCAAAAAGTAAAAGAATGTTACGACGCAGGCAAAGCAATTCTAAAAATTATGGAACTTGATTTGAAACCGCGCGACATTATGACTAAGAAGGCGTTCGAAAATGCAATCACCGTTGTAATAGCGCTGGGCGGCTCAACAAACGCCGCGCTTCACTTAATTGCCATGGCAAAAGCCGCAGGCGTAAAATTATCTTTAAAAGATTTCCAGGATATTTCCGACCGGACTCCATATCTTGCCGACTTGAAGCCGAGCGGGAAATATGTAATGGAAGATTTGTATGAAATCGGCGGCGTTCCGGCTGTGCAGAAATTATTATTGAATGAAGGTCTGCTAGATGGAAATTGCATTACCGTTACGGGAAAAACTTTGGGTGAAAATATTGAAAGCCTTGAAGGATTGAAGGAAGGACAAAAAATTATTTTCCCATTAAGTAATCCGATTAAGAAAACCGGTCATCTTCAAATTCTTTACGGCAATCTTGCAGAAGAAGGAGCCGTTGCTAAAATTACCGGCAAGGAAGGATTAAAATTTTCAGGCCCGGCAAAAGTTTACAACTCTGAAGAAGAAACTTTGCGCGCAATTGAGAACAAAGAAATATCGCACGGCGATGTAATTGTAATTCGGTATGAGGGACCGAAAGGCGGACCGGGAATGCGCGAAATGCTTGAGGTAACCGCCGCACTTATGGGCGCGGGTTTAGGCAAGAGCGTTGCGTTAATTACCGACGGAAGATTCTCAGGCGGAACGCACGGGTTCGTAGTCGGGCATATAACACCCGAAGCGCAGGTCGGCGGCAATCTTGCTCTTGTAGAAAACGGAGACGTAATAACTATTGACGCTGAGAAGAATATGTTAAATGTTGATATGGATTCTAAAACTTTAGATGAACGAAGGAAAAAATGGCAGCAGCCTAAATTTAAAGCTGACAGTGGAATATTATTTAAGTATATTAAGAATGTTTCTTCCGCTTCAGAAGGATGCGTTACAGATGAGTTCTAAATAATAAAGAATTTTATCAGCTTAGTAAGATTTTCTTAGCGAAAAGGTCTTTTTTCATATTAAAATATTTTCTTTTTATTTGAAATTTTTTTTTCACTATTTCAAAACCAAAGGAGGAAGTATGAGCAATGCTGGTAAACTCTTAATCATATTAGTTGTAATTATAATTGCCGCAATTCTGATTACAATAAATGTCGGCGACAGCAGTAAGAAAAAAAGCACTAAATTTGTCGAGGCAAATAAATTATCTCTTATTAAAGCGGACGAGGATTTTTATACCGCTTCAACTATATACGGTACCGGAAGAGCGTTTATAGATTTTGCCGATGACAGCGTAATTCTACTTAGACAACAACATTTTCCAATCACAGGCAAAAGTGAATTAACAAAGCTATATCTTAATCATGACACCGATAAAACCACGCTGCAATGGAAACCAATAAAGGCAGAAGTTTCGCCTGACGGACAATTAGGATATACAATAGGAAATTGGACATATACTGGACGCGATGAACATGGTATCCCTGCAAATCAATACGGCAATTATATAACTATCTGGAAAAAACAAGCAGATGGAAAATGGAAGTATGTACTTGACGGAGGGAATTCAACTCCGCCGCCTGATTCAGCAAAATTAAATTAAGCTCAAGCTATTTATCTTCAAGCCCGAGAATATCCATCAGACGGTTGTGCATTGCCGGATTAAATTCGAGATTGTATAGTTTATAAAATTCGATTGTCTTTTCAACAGAGTTAAAATACTGGCGGCAGTCCTTGCATTCATCAAGATGGTTCTTTATAGCTATACACTTCGGAGAGTCAAGTTCTTCTCCAAGACTATCGCAAATATGGCTCATTACTTCTTTACAAGTAACATTATTTTCTTTCATCTTTTAAATGCCTCGTTAATTTCTTTTCTTAAAAATGCCCTTGCGCGGTGAAGTCTTGATTTAACCGCGGGAACGGAAAGCTCTGTAATTTTTCCGGTTTCTTCGGTAGATAAACCTTCAACATCACGCAGTAAAAAAACAACTCTGTACTCCGGTGCAAGCTTGGTGATAGCTTCATCAAGAATTTGTTTTAACTCTTCATTCTCAGTTACGTTCTGCGGTTCAAGATTCCAATCGCCCGCAAAGTTATTATCATAATATTCATCTTCGTCATCATCGATTGAAACGAATTGATGTTTATTTTTTCTAACTTCCATTAAGCAGTGGTTTGCTACAATTCGATAGAGCCAGGTGGAGAGTTTCGATTTACCGTCAAACTGGTTAAGTGATTTAACCATGCTCAGGAAAGTTTCCTGCATTATATTTTCAGCGCGTTCAGGATTGCGGCAAATTTTGAATGCAAAGTTATATATGGTTTTCTCATAGCTTTTAACAAGCTGCGCCATCGCTTTGCGGTCTCCGTTTTTAGCCGCCTCAATTAGTTCTTCTTCGTTCATCTGATGCAAAATTTAATTTAAAGATTCATGCAAATTTAATTTAATGATAGTTTAAATGCAGGATAGATAGTTCACATCTCGAGGCTTCGCCACAGGTACCAGCTTGCAATCGAATTGTACGGTGCCCAGTTGTATCTTTCGGAAAGCTTTAATAATTTTTCCTCGTCCGGAAGTTTCCGTAAGCTATAAACATTCATTGCGGCGCGGCGTATTCCAAGGTCGCCGACAGGAAGAATGTTCAGTCTTCCAAGAGTAAAAATTAAAAACATGTGTGAAGACCAAACGCCGATGCCTTTTACTATTGTTAATACTTCAATAACCTCGCTATCTGTTTTAGAAGATATTTTTTTCAAATTTAATTCGCCGTTTAAAACTTTCCCGGCAAGATCTTTTGCGTATTTCACCTTTGCATTTGACATTCCAAGATTTCTTAAATCGGAATTATCTGCAAGCATTAATTTTTCCGGAATGATCTTCCCATCAAAATAGGAAACAAATTTTTTATAAATCGAAGCCGCCGCCGCAGTAGAAAGCTGCTGCTGGACAATAGCTTTCAAAAGGGAGTTAAAATAATCCTTCTTCGGCTTCAGAGCGCATTTGCGGGAAGCGTTTATAATTTTTGCCAGGCGGTCATCATTTTTAGAAAGATGGATAATACCGTTTTCTATTTCTGCAGAATTCATTATAATTATATTTGTAATAATATTAATGTTGAAGCCAAATATAAATCAATTGTATGCCTCAAATCAAAAATTTGTCTTTACTATTAAAGAACAAGCTGTTTTCCGGCATAAATGAAAGCAGTATAAAATATAATTTTGACGAAAGCGATTTAATAAAATTCAAAGAGGGGGATGTTATTTTTAAAAAGGAAGACAGCAGCGAAGAATTTTATTTGTTACTAACCGGCAGTGTAAAGCTTAAATTCCCGGTACCAGACGGTGTTGCGACTGTTGAAAATAAAAGCCATAACGATTATTTCGGAGAAAAGGAATTTTTTGAAAATACTCCGAGAAAATCTTCTGCGGTAGCAGAAACAGATTGTACAATATTTAAAATAAGACGCAATGATTATAACCAGCTTGTATCGGTTCACAGCGAAATAAAAAATAATCTGCCAGGTCAGCACTCTGATAATTTTGAAGACAATTCGCACGATACTTTCCAAAAAAGATATATTAAAAGACCGTGGATCATTGAGCCGGAGAGAGTCACTCAGGAGTTCGAAGTAAGCATTCCTGAAATTCCGTTGGAAGAAAATACATTAGATAAACAAGAAGAGCAGATAAAGATACAGCCGGAAGAACCGCCGTTAATCGCTGAGCAAAACAATAAAGAAATATCTATTGAAACTCCAATTGAATTAAATAATGAAAATCCAAGCGTTGAAGAAAACGCCGGGTGGGATTTCAGTGATCAAAGTGTTAGCGAAGAGCCGAAAATAAATTCCGACGAATTACCTCCGTTAGATTCCGAGCCCGAAAAGTTTAACTGGAATTTTACAGATCCTGAAATTCAAGAAGAAGCGGTACTGAAGCAGCCTGAGAGCCATGAAAACGCTTTTTATGAAACTGAATTTTTAATGGCAATAGAAGCTCTTAAAAAAATTAATTCAAGCATAGAACTTGGCGCCGTTGCTGAAAACATCATAAGAGAAACCACAAATATCACCGGCGCTGATTACGGCAGGCTATACTTATTCGACAAAGCAGCAAATGAATTTTACGGCTTAGTTCCCGGAACCAGCGAAAAAAACGAAATCAGAATAAAGCTGAACGAAGGATTGATAGGAATTGCTGCAGCGGAAAATCAAATAATTAATCTAAGTAATCCTGCTTCGGATGAACGTTATGTTCAGCAAGTTGATAATCCCGGCGACGATTATGTGAAAAATATTTTATGCGTACCCATCTGCAATAGCGATCTTGCGGTGAACGCTGTGGTTGAACTTGTAAATTCGCCAAAAGAAATTTTCAGTACAAATGAAATAGATATTATTTCCAAGATAGCGTCGAATATTTCGCAGGCGATTGAAAATGCTTTAAACAATGCTTCATCAGTTGAAACTAAAGTTGTTGTACAAAAAGCGGAGAGCCGGGCTGATATTAATGTAACGAAAATTGCAAACTCAATTATTGAAGATGTAAACTCGTCGCTTGCTTTAATAAAGACATATTCGGATTTAATCAAAGACAGAAATATCTCTCAGGAAATAAATCCAATACTCGAGATGATCTCAAGCCAGGCGGAATCAATAACCGACACGCTTAAATTTACTTCAGATTTTTTTTCCGGTTCTCAATCTCTAAAACCTGTAAAGGAAGATTTCAATTCGGTAATGAACGATATTCTTTCGCTTCTAGTAGAATACTTAGGACAAAAGAAGGTTACGCTTTATAAAAAATTCAGCGGAAATAATTTTGTGAACGTCGATAAGAAAGCGCTTTATCAGGTTTGTTATCAAATTACGAAAAATGCTTGTGAAGCGATGCCGGACGGCGGTGAGATTTTTGTGGTTACAAAATACAGCGACAATTTTGTGATTGCGGAATTCAGAGATACCGGCAAAGGAATACCGGAAAATATTTATGAAAATATCTTGGAACCGTTCTTTACATACGGCAAAGGAGAAAGAGCAGGAATGGGATTAACTATCGCTGATAAAATTATAAAAGAACATGACGGTAGAATTGTAATTTCCAAAACAGAAGGCTCAGGAGCAATAATTTCAATTTATATTCCTATTGCGGATTAGAACTTTCAAGCGGTATTATTTCCAGAAAATTAAATGGATGAAAAATTAATCGTAATTCTCGGACCGACTGCATGCGGCAAAACGAAGCTTGCAGCGCAGCTTGCCTATGAATTCAACGGCGAAATAATTTCAGCCGATTCCCGCCAGGTTTATAAAGGAATGAATATCGGAACCGGAAAAGATTTTGAAGATTATGTTGTCGGCGGCAAAATGATTCCTTACCATCTGATTGATATTATTGAGCCGGCTGAAGAATTTAATTTATACTTGTTCAAAGAAAATTTTATTAAAGCATTCAACGATATTGTTTCAAGAAAAAAATTACCCTTGCTTGCAGGCGGAACAGGACTTTATTTAAGCTCCGTGATTCAAAATTATGAATTAAAAAAAATTGAGCCGGATGATTACGATATTAACAGCCTGAATAGTTTTAAACTCGATGAATTGAAAAACCTTCTGTTAAAACTTAAACCAAAGCTGCATAATACCACCGATCTGATCGACAAAGAAAGAATTATCAAAGCTATACTGACGGCGAAAGCTGAAAGAAATATTCTCGACAAGAAATTTGATTCTATAATAATCGGTATCAAAAATGAAAGAGAAATAATTAAAGAAAGTATAACTCAAAGGCTGAAGAAAAGGTTGGAGTCGGGGATGATTGAAGAAGTCAATAATTTATTAGCAGATGGAGTTTCATTTGACAAATTATATTTCTTCGGTCTTGAGTATAAATTCATCGGCATGTATTTAAAAGAAGAATTGAGCTACAAAGAAATGTTTTTCAAATTAAATTCTGCAATCCATAATTTTGCAAAACGACAGATGACCTGGTTTAGGAAAATGGAAAAAGAAGGTGTTAAAATTAACTGGATCACCGGCGCCGATTTTGAGGCTGCGAAAGAGATAATTCTTTCTGTTAATAATAATTTTAATTCTTAAATTTGTAAAACAAAAAATTAAAAGAATAATGCTTTCAATATATAACACACTTACAAAACAGAAAGAAGAATTTAAGCCGATAAATCCGCCGAACGTAAACATGTACGTTTGCGGACCGACAGTATATGATTATTTCCATATAGGAAATGCTCGCTCTTTTATTATGGCAGACATAATCCGCCGCTATCTTGAATATAAAAATTACAAAGTAAAATATGTAATGAATCTTACCGACGTTGACGATAAGATTATAAAGAAATCCATCCAGGAAAATAAAGAAGCAAAATCCGTAGCCGAAGATTTTGTTAAAGCTTTTTTTGAAGATATAAACAAACTTAAAATTAAACCCGCAGATATTTATCCAAAAGCTACCGAGCATATGAATGATATAACAAAACTTATTGAAGAATTGGAAGACAAGGGTTTTGCTTATAACGTTGACGGAAATGTTTTTTATGATGTTTCAAAATTTAAAGACTATGGAAAACTAAGCGGAAAAAAAATTGACGATCTTGAATCCGGCGCTAGAATAGAAATAAATGAAGAGAAAAAAAACCCGCTGGATTTTTCTTTGTGGAAAAAAGCAAAACCCGGCGAGCCATTCTGGAGCAGCCGCTGGGGCAACGGACGACCAGGCTGGCATATTGAATGCTCCGCGATGAGCTGCAAGCATCTTGGAGAAACTTTTGATATTCATGCAGGAGGAAACGATTTAATTTTTCCGCATCATGAAAATGAAATTGCGCAGAGTGAAGCCGCGAACGGAAAAAAGTTCGTCAACTACTGGATTCATTTTGGCTTCCTAAATATTAATGATGAAAAAATGTCCAAATCGCTCGGCAATTTTTTTACTGCGAGAGATATCGTAAAAAAATATTCACCCGAAGCTGTAAGACTTTCATTTGCTCAAACTAATTACGCAGGTCCTTTAAACTTTAGTGAAGAACTTTTATCTTCTGCCGAAAAAGGATTAGAGAAACTTCGTAATCTTGCTGATAAAACTAACGAAGAATTAAAAAATAAAAGCAAAGACGGTATTTTCCCTGAGTTTGATTTTGCTAGATATGAAAAGAATTTTGAAGCAGCTATGGATGATGATTTTAACACACCACAGGCTTCGGCTGTTATTTTTGATTTTGCAAGAGAAGTAAATAAAGCGGCTGCTGAAAACGCAAGCCTCCATTTTGAATTTTATCAAAGTGTAAAATCTTTTCTTGGAAAAACAGCGGAGGAAGTTCTTGGGATTTTAGATTTATCGGATCAATCTCAACTCAGCGGTAATTCAATAGAGAATGAATTAATTGAACTGCTAATCAAGCTGCGAGCCGAAGCAAAAATTGAGAAGAATTTTAAGCTGTCAGATAAAATTAGAGATAGTCTAAAAGAGATTGGAATTATTTTGCAAGACAGTAAGGATAGAACTACTTTCAAAAAAAATAAGCCTTAATTTTCTGTCAAATCAAAAATAATTTGGCAAAGCACCAAGAAATATTTATACGGAAATTAAAAATCGACGAAGATGAATTTCCTTAAAGACTTCGATACAGTAAACGCGCAAAATATTTAATGCTTCAAATCAACAACAGCGGTCTTGAAATGGTGTTACCATACGGCTACAATTTATTTTCTGCCGAGAATTTTTTGTCCGGGAAAAAATTATGGATAAAAAAACATCTTTCCAAACGCGGCAATACACCGGAAAAATTTTTGTTGTTTGGAAATGAAATATCCATCGTTCAAGAGTTTGATTTCTTCATCAAGAAACATAAAACAGTGTTCGAAAAAAATATTTTAACTATTACCAGCCCTTCAAACAGCAGCGTTGAATTAAAAAAACTCTACGAATTATGGCTCATGCATCAAGCAAAGAATTATCTGATCGAAAGAGTAAAAGAGCTCGCTTTAGATTATCATTTTTTGATAAATAAAATTTCAATAAAAAGACAAAAAACCCGCTGGGGCAGCTGTTCTGCACGCGGGAATTTATCTTTTAATTATAAACTGATTAGTTATAAAAAAGACATTATCGACTACGTTATTATTCATGAGCTTTGTCATTTGCTGGAAATGAATCATTCACAAAAATTCTGGAAGCATGTAGAAAGATTGTGCCCTAACTATAAGAATTTAAAATCAGATCTGAAGGAAAGCTCTGCCATATGAAATTACTCTTCGATGTCGAAGATATTTCCACGCCCGAGAATTAAATTCGGATCAAGGCTTCTTTTTAACGCAATCATTTTTTTTATATCTTCATTGCCGTACATATAAATCAAGAATTCTTTTTTAACTTTTCCTATTCCATGTTCGGCAGAAACAGTCCCATTTAGTTCAATAGCTCTGAGGCAAATTTTTCTGTAGATAGATTTGCCTGTTTCAAACTCAATACTATTTCCAGGAAGCATATTCAAGTGCATGTGTGAATCTCCAAAGTGACCGTAGATTACATAATTTATTCCAGCTTCTTCCACAATTTTTTTTGAATAGAAATACAGATCTTCAAAATTAGCATCGGGAACGGCGACGTCTGTTCCTAATTTTCTGAGATTATTTTTTGTTATATGTTCATTCACTTTAGCAGAAATTGAGTGACGAAATTCCTGCAGTTTAATTTTATCGGTATTATTGACGGCAAACCATGCGCTTTCCTCATCGCCGTGAAATTGCTTTATCAGGTCAATCCAGTAGTCAAAAAAAGTTTCTTCGTTTGAATGAGTTACTTCCTGTTCAAACCAAACAGCAGCTTTTGCATCTTCAGGAATTTGTGAATAAGAACCGCTTAAAAAATTAAGTGCGTTCACATCAAAAAATTCCAGCGCAAGCGCGTCAATAGTGCGCTCATCTGTTCTCAGCCTTGTATTAAGTGAAATGTTGCGTGCTTCCTTAATAAAAGAAAGTGCGTTTTTTTCATCATTAAAAAAAACAACACAAGAAATAATTTTTTCCGGTGTTGACAGAAGTTTTAATTTAGCTTTCGTAATTATCCCAAGAGTCCCTTCCGAGCCGACGAAAAGATCAATTGCGTCCATATTCTTTTTGCAATAATATCCTGAGGTATTTTTGGTTGAAGGCATTTTGTAGACAGGAATATCAAGTTGAATTTCTTTACCGGAATCAGTTTGCATTTTGAGAGAATAATCTTTTGCAATTTCTTTTCCGCGCGTTAGAGTTAACATTTCCGCTGTCGGCAAGACAATCTCAAGTTCCATTACATAATCTCTTGTGGGACCATACTTAAAAGTTTTTTCTCCTGAAGCATTAGTCGCTATTGTTGCACCGATAAAACAATTTTTTTCAGTTGGGTCCGGCGGATATAAAAGTTCTTTATCTGAAACAACTTTAATAAAGTCCGACAAAACTACTCCGGGCTCAACAACAGCAAACTTTTCGGTTTCGTTAACTTCAACTATTTTATTCAATTTTTCCGTAGAGATTACGACGCCTTCTTGCGGAACGCGTGCGCCAGTAAGCCCCGTGCCATTGCCCGCAACTGTAACCGGCTTCTTTTTATCATTCATTTCTTTCAAGATTTGAACAACTTCTTCCTTGCTTTCCGGAAAATAAACAGCTTCACAATTGCCGTGAAAATTAGAAGCGTCAACCAAATAATTCTCAATTTCATCAAGATTGTTTTTAATTATCATTTTTAATTTTCAGCTAAACTTTCTTAAGTTATTTAAATATTTCATTTGAATTTCTAATGTTGGAACCGGATTATTTCTCCTTTCATGAATCGGAAATATTTTAAAGTTGCTAAAAAGCTCGTCAAGCGCATCAAACATATTTACTTGGGGAAAAGAATTGTCACGTAAATAGTGAATGAGTTTCAACGTTCTGAAGCCGTCAAACCAGCGCATCTTTTGCAGAGTCAACTGTTTTTCAGTTCCGGAATTTTTAATAATCCTCTTCATACTTTCTTCAAAATTATTTTCTGCTAAAAAATTTAATAAATTGTAATTTATTTTTTCAGCGGCTTGAATATAAAAATTTACGCTAACATTTGTTGTTTTAGTAAATACTTCAAGCCAGTTTCTTAAAATATAAAAAGATTTAGGATCGAAAAGCAGATATTCATTCTGCTCTTCTGACAAAAACCTTCTTACTCTCTGCCCGGTTCCAAATGGAACACGCCACGATTTTCTACTTGATGGATAAACCGTTGTAGAAAAAATATTTTCGATCTTAAAATTCTTTGCTAACTTTTCCATAAAATAAAAATCTTCAGCCGCCTTTTTCCTGTTCATTCCTTCAACTTTAATATAGCTGTCATAATCACAAACCATTGTTGACCCGATTGTATGAAATGCATACGGCGATGCAGCGTATTTAAGTCCTAAAACATAGTACCTTAAAAATATTTCATAGCAAATGATAGCGGCGTAAGTTTCCGTTCCTTCGCCTATCGAGTGTTCATAATTTACCGCTGCTGCTGATAAGTTTCTTTGGTTAAAGTTGTCAATAATTTCTCTTAAATAATTTTCTTGAACAATGCAGTCAGCATCAAGATTTATAATTAATTTCTTTTCGTTAGAATTATAATCGAAAATTCTTATGGCGAGATCCATTCCGATTTTTCTTGCAAAGCCAACACCGCCATCCCGCTTCGGCATTTCCTTACCGTTTGAAGAAGCATCGACCAAAGCAATTCTTAATCCGGAAGAAACAATTTCATTAACAAATTTTTTTTCTTCCTCAAAACTGTTCTTAATAATAGAACGAACAAGGCTCAAACTTTTTTCATTTTGGTTTTTAATATTAAAAGAGGAAGATGCGAGATTATTAATGACTATCACTACAAGTGTTGAGCTAAAATATTTCCTCTCATTTTTTGAAAGAGAAACTAAAAGCCCTTTTAGGTTTTCATATTCATCAATTGCAGGAATTACAATTACGGCATTTACATTTTCTAAATTCTCAGCTTCTATTTTCCAGTCACCAAGACTAAATTTATCAAGGTAGTTTTTAACTGCTTGGGGAATCATAATTTTTTAAGCAGCTGTTTAAAATCGTAGGGCAACTCGGAATCAAATCTTAAAAACTCATTCGTATGAGGATGAAAGAAGCCCAGCGTTTTTGCATGAAGAGCCTGGCGCGTCATGATTTTAAAAAGATTTTCCACACGGCTATTCATTTTGGGTAACGAAGATCCGTAGACAATATTGGTTCCGCCGTACGTTTGGTCGCCAAAAATTGGATGCCCGATGCTTGTTAAATGAACCCTTATTTGATGCGTTCTACCGGTTTTCAAATTTAATTTTAAGAGAGAAGTAAAATCAAATTCTTTTAAGACTTCGTAAAAAGTAACGGCTGTTTTACCATCAGCTTCAGATGCTGTAAATTTTTTCCTGTCGGATTTACTTCGCACGATATTAGAATTAATCTCTCCGTTTTTTTTCTTAAAAATTCCCCACGCAACAGCCCAGTATTCTCTTTCAGTAATATGTTTTGAAAACTGCTCGGCAAGTTTTGCGTGTGTCCAATCGTCTTTAGCAACCACCAGCAGTCCGCTAGTGTCTTTATCAATTCTATGAACTATACCTGGTCTTTCCGCTGTATTTTTGTTGCTTAAGTTTTGCGAGTGATGCAGCAGCGCGTTTACAAGCGTACCGGTATAATTCGCATAAGCTGGATGCGCAACCATCCCTGCGGGCTTATTAACAACCAACAAGAATTCGTCTTCAAAAATAATTTCAAGAGGAATTTCTTCCGGCTCAATTTCATCGGGGCGGGGCGAGATTGGTATTGAAACTTCAACAAAATCTTTGGGCTGAACCTGGTAACTCGGCTTTACGAAAACGCCATTCACTTTTACAAAATTTGCTTCAATTAATTTTTGGATTTTAGTACGGGTTGCGTTTTCTATGCAGTTAGTCAGAAATAAATCTATGCGTTCTCTTTTTTTACCATCCGGGGCTGTAAAGCTATAATTTTTTTGGGAGATAATTTTCGACATAAAATCTAGTTCTTAGTTTAATCTTTATTATTTGTAAATTCGAAAATAAGATTAGATTTTATGAAATGCTAAAAGTTAGTTTCGTCCCGAGCAGGCTGGTCTTTTTCGCGATCTTCTTTTCTCTCGTCTTGATTTTCAAACTGATCAGCGCGATAAAAAATTATTAAAGTTAATACGCCGATTGTTACAGCCGCGTCGGCAAAATTAAATATCGGCCATCTGTCAAAAGTTCTGCCAAAGAATGAAAATTTGAAAAAGTCAAAGTCAAGAAAGTCTACCACTCTTCCATAAAAAAGCGGAGCGTAGCCGTAAAAAATTCCATAAAACATTCTATCGATTAGATTGCCGACAGCACCGCCAAGTATTAATGCTATTGAAAATCTTAAAACAAAATTTTTATTTTTAATATAATACAGGTAAAAAAACAGTCCCGCGCTTGCCAGTAGTGAAAAAACTGAAAGCCACAGTTTCATGTTGAAGCCGGGGTCTAACCCGAAAGCCATTCCCGGATTCTCAATAAAAGTTATTCTAAAAAAATTCCCTATTACTCGGAAGCTTTCTCCTTCATACATTCCTTTATAAAAAATTTTTAAAAACGGAATCGAAAAACCCTTAATAAGAAGTTTTGAAATTTGGTCAAGCAAAACTACGGCAAGTGAAACAAATAATATTTTCAATTCGATCCTTCTTTTTCTGCTAAAATATTTTCAACGTTTGTATCAATATTTTTTACGGCAGCTTTCTGTTTGTTAAAAACATATAGCAATAAAATCACTCCTGCCGTAACAGAAACATCGGCAAAGTTGAAAACATAATTCCCAAAAGTTCGATTAAAAATAAAAAGATTAAACATTCTGAAATCAAGAAAGTCCACCACTTTTCCATAAAGCAGCGGGGCGTAGCCGTAAAAGACACCGTAAAAAATTCTATCTATTAGATTGCCTGCGGCGCCTCCCAGTATTAACGCAAGAGATAAACGAAAGTTAAAACTTTTTTCTCTGTTCTTTAAAAGATATATCAGAAGTCCTACGCTTGCTGCCAGCGTAAAAAGTGAAATCAATATTTTAAAATTTGATCCGAAATTAATTCCGAAAGCTATTCCCGGATTTTCAACGAAAGTAATACTGAAAAGTCCATCGACGATTGGTATTCTTTGTCCGGTATGAATGCCCGAAAAATTTAATTTCAAGACTGGTATAGAAAAGCCTTTAACAAATAATTTACTTAGCTGATCAATAATCACAACACAAAATGAAACTAACAAAACTTTCAAGTTAGTACCTAAAATTTTCCGGCGCTCTGCCGGTAAAAAATGCAATGTTAATATAATTAATTTACTTTTTTTCCTGCCTCTGCTTTATTGGCAAACAAAGCTGGCTGTGAGGCACAGCCTCGAGCCGCGCTTTTGGAATTAACGGACAGGTCGGGCACAAATGCTGCGGCTCATCGATGCATTCGATACAAATCCCGTATGTGCCGGCGTCAATTCTTTTCAGAGCATCTTCAAGATATCCTAAAAATTTATTTTCTCTCTGAGCATACAAAAATGTTTTTTCTCTTTCCATCGCGTCTGTGCCTTGTTCAGCCATGTGCAATGAGTAAGGAGAGTTTTCATTAATATATTCGCCTGTCGTAGGATCGAGCATCTGATCTTTAAGATTTTGAAGCTGCTCGATTATTTCATCTCTCTTATTAAGAATTATATTCCTAAAATGATCAAGATCCTTTTTACCGTAGCCTTTAATCTTCTCAATAGCTTTTTGTCTAATCTCTGCGGCTGTCAACTCTACTACTTCTTTAACTGCAACAGCCTGCTCTTTTAACTTAGTCTTGGGCATAGATTCCTTTTTTACAACTTTCCTCTCAATAGTTTTCTGTTTCTTTACTTTCTTAATCTTCACAACGCTCGCGGCAACTTTCTTTACTGCTTTTTTTGCAGCCGGCTTAGCAGCGGTCAAAGCTTTTTTCTTTGGCTTAATAAGTTTTGATTTGGGGCTGCTCTTTTTAACCGCTGCTTTCTTTGCTGTGGATTTTTTTGCAACGGTTTTTTTAGAAGTAGATTTCTTTGCCATAGTGGTCTCCTTTTCTTAGGGATTAACCTTTTCTATTTCAATGGAACAATCGTAATCTCCGATTTTCCATTCTTGTTTAAAGCCGCCTTCAAACTCATTCTTCTTTACAAGCTTTTCGGCGAGTGTTTCGTTTGTTATATAATTTTGAAATGAACTTACTGCTTGAACCAAATTTTCACTTCCATCGTATTTAATTCTAATTCTGTCAATAACTTCAAAGCCGGCATCCTTCCGCATGTTCTGAATTCTGTTTACAAACTCCCGTGCAAGTCCTTCATCTATCAGCTCCGGAGTTAATTCAGCATCTATTGCAACTGTAACACCTTCTGCGCTTTCCACAACCCAGCCTTTTATTTCGGAACTTAAAATTTCAATGTCGGATTTGGAAATTATTATTTCCTCTCCTCCTGCATTTATTGAAATATTTTCTCCGTTTTCAAGCCTTGCAATTTTAGCATTGTCTAATTCCTTAATTGCACTTGCAACAGCATTCACCTTTTTGCCAAACTTTGGTCCTATCACCTTAAAGTTAGCTTTTGCAGATTTATTTACTATTTCAGAATCATCTTTCAATACTATTAGTTCTTTTATATTCACTTCATCCAGAATTACGTCTTTCATCTTAGACAGATCATCGCGTTTAGAACTTTCAACAACCACCATTATTTTTTTCAGCGGCTGGCGAACTTTCAAATTGTTTTTAGCGCGCATCGATCTTGTAAGATAAACTACCTTCTGCGCTATTTCCATTTTGCTTTCTAATTCTTTGTCGATGTAAGATGATTTAGGGAATTCCGCAAGATGAATTGATTCAAAATTTTCTTTTGCCGTAACCGAATTTAAATTCTGATACAGTTCTTCAGAAATAAATGGAGCAAAAGGCGACGCTAATTTAGATATTTTAATTAAACATTCATATAACGTCTGATACGCCGAAAGTTTATTTTCATTCATTTCGGATTTCCAAAAACGTCTCCTGCAGCGTCTTACATACCAATTTGAAAGATGGTCAATCGTAAAATCTGAAACTGCGCGCGCTGCCCGCGTAACATCGTAATTGTCCATCATTTCCTGATACTCTTCGACAAGAGTATTTAATTTTGAAATTATCCACCGGTCTATTTCAGGCCGTGATTCGTAAGGAACCAATTCTTCTTCAAATTTGAATTTATCGATGTTGGCGTACAAAGCGAAAAAAGAATATGTATTAAGCAGCGTTCCAAAAAATTTTCTCTGGACTTCTACAAGACCTTCTTCGTCGAACAGCGTTGGTCGCCACGGCGGGCTGTTTGTAACAAGATACCATCGCGTTGCGTCGGCTCCGTATTTGTCAAAGAGAACAAACGGATCAACAGTATTGCCTTTGGACTTGGACATCTTCAATCCGTTTTTATCGAGGATCAGCTCGTTTACGATTATATTTTTAAATGCAACGCCGTCGAACAACATTGTTGCTATTGCGTGAAGAGTATAAAACCAGCCTCTTGTCTGATCGATACCTTCGCATATAAAATCAGCGGGGAAAAAACTTTTTTCAAATAATTCTTTATTTTCAAAAGGATAATGATACTGCGCGAACGGCATTGAGCCGGAATCAAACCACACATCAATCAGTTCAGGTGTTCTTCTATAAACTTTTCCGTTTCTTTCAAAAAATATTTTATCGACAAATGGTTTATGAAGATCGATGTCCTCAATATCTTTTACGGAAATTTTTTTGCCGACTTCCTCAATAAAGCCTTCTTTTAATTCCTCTACGCTTCCGATGGCAAACATATCCCCGTCCTCGCTAATCCATATTGGAAGCGGCGTTGCCCAAAATCTATCGCGTGAAAGAGCCCAATCTTTATTTTCTTCAAGCCAGTTTCCAAATCTGCCGGCACCTACTTCGGGAGGCTGCCAGTTAATTGTTTTATTAAGCTCAACCATTCTGTCTGCAATTGACGTCGTCTTAATAAACCATGATTCGCGTGCGTAATAAATTACAGGAACATTTTCATGACGCCAGCTAAAAGGATAAGAGTGAGTTATGGTTTCTTTTCTGAAAAGCTTTCCTTCTTCCTTGAGTTTTTGAATAATTCCTTTATCGGCATCTTTAACAAATTGTCCGGCAAAATCTGTTACGTCTGCAGTAAATAATCCGCCGCGTGTTACCGGCTGCATCATCGGCAGATTATATTTTTTTGAAAGCTCATAATCGTCGGCGCCAAATGCAGGTGCAATATGTACAATGCCTGAGCCGTCTTCAGTACTCACAAAATCTCCAAGAGCAACGAAGAAAGCATTTTTGTCGGTCTTTATATAATTAAATAACTGCTCATACTCGGTTCCTTCAAGGTCTTTGCCTTTCATCTCGGACAGAATTTCATATTCGCCGTCTATTACTGAAAGCCGTTCTTTGGCAAGAATAATTTTCTTGCCGTCAAAATTTATTTTCACATAATCGACTTCCTTACCGACAGCAAGCGCAACATTTGAAATTAGTGTCCACGGAGTCGTCGTCCAGACTAAAAAGTATTCATTCAAATTTTTTATTTTGAAATAAACATAGACAGACGGGTCTTTTGTTTCGCGGTAGCCGAGCGCTAATTCATGAGAAGATAAAACCGTTTCAGATTTAGGATCCTGCGGAACAATTTTATAATCTTTATAAATCAGTCCTTTGTCGAATAGGGTTTTAAGTGCCCACCAGACTGATTCAATATAATTATTGGTTAAAGTTATGTAAGCATTATCGAGGTCAACCCAGTAACCCATTCGGGTTGTCATCTTTTCCCAGAGATCAAGATACGTAAATACAGATTCGCGGCACGCTTGATTATATTTTTCAACGCCGTACTCTATTACTTCGCTTTTGTGCTTGATCCCGATTTTCTTTTCAACTTCAATTTCAACCGGAAGACCGTGAGTATCCCATCCGGCTTTTCTTTCAACTCTAAATCCTTGCAGAGTTTTATAACGGCAGACCAAATCTTTTAAGGTTCTCGCCATTACATGATGAATGCCCGGCTTGCCGTTTGCAGTCGGCGGACCTTCATAAAATGTAAATGATTTTGCTTTATCTCTTGTGGAGATGCTTTTATCAAATATTCTATTCTCTTCCCAGAACTTTAATATTTTCTCTTCTATTTCAGGATAATTTATTTTTTCTAAATTTTGTTTGAACATTGAACAACAGATTTTTTGCATTATAATTTTTAAGGCTTAACCAATATTTTCATATTTCTTAATTAATTCTTTTTCAGCCTGAATAAATTCCTTCAGCTCTTTTTCAATTCTTTCTTTTTTTAGTACCGTGTTTTTAGCATACAGGTCGGCATCGTTAATAATTTTTTGCGCTTTAAGTTTAGCTTCTCTTATTTCAAGTTCCGCTTCTTTTTTTGAATCGGCTAAATTACCTTTAAATATTTTTAGTTTTTCTTCAAGCAGCAGAATGTCTTTTTGAAGAGTAAGGTTTTCTGCAACTGACATTCCGAAAATTGCCATGGCGCCAAGCATAACATTTCTTAAGCTATATAGGATTAAATTTTCTATCAGCAATTCATTTGCAGCAAAATAATCTCTGAAGAATGAAATCATCAAAACGCTGATAATAGTTGTGGAAATAATTATAGCAAAAACAACTTTACCGCCGAAATGCCAGCCTAAAGTCTTATTGATAAACCATCCGCTTGCAAAGCATAAAAATGAAAGTACAAACCAAACGGCAAAGTTATTATCTCCAAACTTGAACAGGTTTGTATTAATAAAATTTGATGCGAAAATAAGAATCATCAAAAGCGTCGGAGTTAAATAATGATATGCCGGTTTCTTTTCCATTATATTCTCTTAACAACTTCTTTCATTATTAAAGTCATCTTAGGCTCGGCGTTCATAGCTGTAGCAATAATCTCATTCACATCGACTGGTTTTAGCGAGTCGGGGAAACATTCGTCGGTAATAATGCTAATCCCGAGAACTTTCATTCCCATATGGTTGGCAACAATATTTTCAGGAATAGTCGACATGCCGACGACGTCTGCGCCTGTGGCTCTTAAGAACCGGTATTCAGCTCTTGTCTCAAGATTTGGTCCCGGCACTGCAACATACACTCCCTTTTGGATTTTTATTTTATTTTCAAGAGCAACATCCTCGGCAAACTTGATTAATTCTTTATCGTATGGCTCGCTCATGTCGGGAAATCTTGGTCCAAGCTCATCAATATTTTTTCCAATCAAAGGATTATCGCCAAGCAGATTTATATGATCTGTCATAAGCATAATATCGCCGCGCTTAAAATGAGGATTCATACCGCCGCATGCGTTTGAAACCAGCAAAGTTTTAACGCCAAGAAATTTCATCACTCTTACTGGATAAGTAATCTGCTTCATCGAGTAGCCTTCATAATAATGAAAGCGCCCCTGCATTGCTACAACTTTTTTATTTCCGATTGTTCCAAAAATTAATTTACCTTTATGCGATTCAACGGTAGAAAGAGGAAAGTGTGGTAAATCGGCATAATCGATTTCATGATCGATTTCAATTTCTTTTACTAATCCGCCAAGACCGGTTCCCAAAATAATTCCAACCGGATATTCTTCCTTTGTATTCTGCCTAATTATATTAAGCGTTTCGTGAATTTTTTCTATTAGATTTTCCATCACAGTAATTTGTTTACAATGTCGTCAACGTTTAAATCTATTTGTTTAGATTGTTCAATCTCTTTTGCAGGCGCCGCTTCGCTGCCAGCATCTTCCACCTTCATTTCAAGAAGATGTGCTTGAGAATTAATTATTGATTTTAAATTAGCGATAATCAAATCTTTTTCTTCGCGCAGGCTTATAACAGAATTACGTATTTCATTTGCGTTTTCTCTCGCTTTCTCTAAAAGCTGCGAGGCTTTTATCTCAGCTTCTTTAATAATAAGGCTCGCCTGCTTTTTTGTAGATTCAATCGATTTTGTTGTTGATTCCTGCGCCTTTAACAAAGTATCCTGAAGATTTTTTTCAATCTTCCTGAATTCAGCAAGCCTGGCAGTCGCCTGTTCAAGATCTTTTTTTAAAGAATCATTTTCTTTCAAAACATTTTCAAATTCATCAGCAAGTTTATCCAAAAAAGCCTGGACTTCTTCTTTGTCAAATCCCCGCAGCGATTTGTTAAATTCCTGCTTCTTGATGTTCACCGGGGAAACTTTCATAGCTTCTCCTTCCAATCTTTTGAATAATCTCTTTCGCCGAAAATTGCAGAGCCGATCCTCAGCATTGTAGCGCCTTCTTCGATTGCTATTTCAAAATCGGATGTCATTCCCATAGAAAGTTCTTTTAAATTCAATCCTTCCGAATTAAGTTTGTTTCTTATTCTTCGCAAGCTGCCAAAACTTTTTCGTATCAGCTCTTTATCTTCTGTAAACGGAGCAATCGTCATTAAACCTGCAAGCTCTATATTTTTAAATTCCCGGCAGTAAAATGCTATATCTCTAACTTCGCTTTCGGCAACTATGCCGGACTTAGCCGCTTCGTCCGAAGTTTTAACCTGCAAAAGAATTTTTTGAATCTTGCTGATCTTACCGGCATATTTATTAATCTCAGAAGCAAGCAAAAGTGAATCAACCGAGTGAATATATTCTGCAGTGTTAACCACGAACCTTACTTTGTTCCGCTGAAGATTGCCGATAAAATGCCACGTTATTTTATTTCCCAGCCTTTCAAATTTAGCGTCGAGTTCCTGCGCTTTATTTTCGCCAAAATCTCTTAAACCTTCATCAAATGCAGTCTGAATATCATTCAGTCCAAAATTTTTAGAAACTGCTATCAGCTTTATTTCGGAAGAATTCCTGTTAACTGCACTGCACTTCTCTGAAATTTTTTCTCTGACAATCTTTAAATTTTCGGCAATCATGGCAAAATTAAGAGTGTGAATTTATAGGTTTTATAATCAATAATCAACGTAAAATGAACCGGAAAATCAATCATCTCTAAAATATAATACATGAATATTACCTGTTTATTAAATAAAAATAAACCTGTTACGCCATTTTTCCGAATTAAATCTCTGCGTTAAGATAAAAAATTATTTTGATTTTTATTAAGTTTGAGTGAAACTTTTTACAATTAAGGAACAACGAAATGGGTAACAACCTTTTAACAGAAATAAAAAATAAGGCGGCACAAAGATTAAAGACTATTGTTCTGCCGGAATCTCATGATGAGCGGGCGCTAAAAGCAGCCGCCATTTTAACAAGCCAAAAGATCGCTTCGGTAATTACGCTCGGCAATGAAGAAAAAATTCTAAACGATGCAAAAAAATTAAATATCGATTTAAGCGGAGTTAAAATTATTGATCCGTTGAAATCGGAATTGTTCGATCCTTTTGCTAATACTTATTTTGAGCTGAGGAAGAAAAAAGGAATTACGCTCGAGCAAGCTAAGGAAACGCTGAAGCGCGATCTCTTTTTCGGAGCGATGATGGTAAGAGAAAACATTGTTGACGGCAGTGTAGCCGGATCTACAGCTTCTACCGCCGATGTAATGCGCGCGGGAATTCAATGCGTCGGCATGGCTGATGGAATTTCAATTGTCTCAAGCTTCTTTTTGATGGTCTTCCCTGAAAAAACTTATACATTTACCGACTGCGGCGTTGTGCCGGATCCAAATGCAGAACAGCTTGCCGACATTGCAATTTCAGCGGCGGATAATCATAAAAAACTGACCGGCGAAAATCCGATCACTGCCATGCTTTCATTTTCTACAAAAGGAAGCGCGCAGCATGAATCGGTCGACAAAGTAATTGAAGCTACAAAAATTGCAAAAGCTAAACGCCCGGATTTAAAGATCGACGGCGAACTTCAATTTGATGCCGCAATTGTCGAATCAGTTGGGAAAAAGAAAGCGCCGGGCAGCGATGTTGCCGGTCATGCGAATGTTCTTGTCTTTCCCGATCTGAATGCAGGAAATATTGGATATAAAATTGCTCAGCGTCTCGGCGGCTGCGAGGCTGTCGGTCCGGTTATTCAAGGATTAAAAAAACCGTACTTTGATCTTAGCCGCGGATGCAGCGCCGAAGATATTGTAAACACTGCCGCAATTGCCGCGCTGATGTGCTAGATTAAAAATAGGTTTACCTTCGGGAAAAATATTTATACCTGAAGAGAAAATCACTTTTCTGAAAGGAAAATCTATTTTGCCCGAAGGAAAAATCATTTTACCCAAAGGAAAATCATTTTTGCCCGAAGGAAAAACCGATTTGCCAAAGGAAAAACTGTTTTGCCCGAAGGAAAAACAGCTTTGCCCAAAGGAAAATCTATTTTGCCCAAAGGAAAAATCATTTTGCCCGAAGGAAAAGTTATTTTCCCTTTGAGAAAAGTGATAAATTTTAGCAAAAACGAATAAAAAGCCGAAAGAAGCCGTATTTTTTGCTTAAAATAATAAAGCCGCATGAAGCGGCTTTATTTGTTAATTCGGTGTTTGCTTATTTCAAATCATTATTTCATTAATTTCTTTGATAATGAATCAAGTTTGCTGGTTACTTCCTGCTTTTGACGGCTGTCTAATTTTAAAGAGCTGATCTGCTTGAACTCGTTGTAAGCGTCTTCATTTAAATTCAGATCGGCAAGAAGATTTGCGAAATAAATTCTGAAGCTTGCTATGCTTTTCGTCCCGGGATATTTTCTAAATGTTTCTTTCGCATCGACAATAGCAGATTCTTTAAAGCCGATTTCAGCAAGCTGAACTGCACCGTTCAAACGCTGCACTCCAAAATTTGAAGACGGCACGAACGGAATTTTAACCCCATTGATTTCGGCGCCGTAAACAGCGGTGTTTTTCGAGTTAGCTTCTTCCTTTTTTCTCGGCGAGTTTATCATGTCCTGCATTGCTAATGCTAATATCAAATCGTCGACGGACATTTTTTTCAGGTACGGCAGCGGCAGCGCAGACGATTCTTTCAAAGACAACTTTGTCCCGTTTCCGCCGAGCACTAAAGATGATTTTTCGCCGGTTAATACTATTGAATTGGCAGCAAGAACGTCTCCGGTTTTTATCGCCGTCCATTTTTCACTGCCTCCAATCTGGGCTTTAACATTTCCAGCAGCCTTTTCAACTTTAAACTGCTGCGCTGAAAGAATTCCGGCAGCTAAGAATAAAACTAAGATCAATATCTTTTTCATAATAAACCTCTAACTCATAAAATTAATATATATCAACAATCTCAACGCTTCCTTTAGCCAGACCGAGATTTGTAAGTGCGTCTTGATTAAATTTTTCGGCGCCAAGCTCCCATGCTTTATCAAAATTTGTAAGCGAAGTTGTCTCGACCGGAATCCATACTTCATCAACGCCGGATTCGTTCTTCCTAATAAAATATTTGCTGTCGTTATCCGTTATCAGTCTTGCCTGGTCGGGAGAAAGCTGTGTATTTACCAAAACACTTACATGACCGATTCCATTCTGAGGCTTATAATCTACGAGCGCTGTTTGTATTCCAACGCTTTCGAGCAGCGAGCTGTAAAGAACGCTTAGGTCATCGCAGTTGCCGCCTTTCAGATTCAAAGTCTCATTAGGGAATTGAACATAATTTTGCGCCGCCGTAGGGTTTGAAGAATAAACCAGTTCCCTAACACAGTTGTTAAAAATTATTTTAGCTTTATAAAAAATTGAAAGCGAATAAGACATAGTATCAAGCTCTGATTTATAGTTGCTCAATATTTTTTTCGAGTAGTCCATCGAGAACTCATAATTGCGTTTTATAAAGTAGCGCAGGTTGATAACTTTGCCGTCCCACGCGTTTATTCCGTTGATCAAAATTGGCTTTTGCGTTTGGTCGTCGGGGTTATCATTGTTCGCAGTAACAAAAAAATCGACAAAGGAAATTCCCGTTTTCTTTTTATCATAAGACTGAGGAATAATAGTGTAAAAAGGAACGTCGGCAGTGTCTTTCGGACCGATGGTTACTACCGGAGAAATTATTCTGTCTTCGTTGATGCCTTCAATTTTACTTGACGGCTTAACGGAAATTGTTTTATCGGTAAGGTTAACAATTTTAGCGTCGGCGAAAGGGCGATTAAGATAGTTATCGGACATCGTCGGATAAATATCTCTTATCATATCAACATCTAAGAATTCTACTTCTTTTTCCGGGATCGTATTTAGAGCGAAGGTAACCGTCAAGACGGCTTTGTCAAAGCTGTAGCGGTTATTAATAATGTTGTTCAGCCCGTCGTTAGTAAACTCGCTGAACGTATGGGGAATATTTCTATTTGAAAAATATTTTATTCCGCTCAAAGAAAAACTGAACTTGTTTGTGTTGAATGAAATTGCAGGTACTATTCCCGCAAAGAACGGCGATTGAAATTTATCGTGAAATACGGATACGCCGAATCCAATTTTGTTCCCGAATAAATTGAAATATGAATTAATGCCTGTCTGGAGCGCATTTGTAGTTTCATAAATTAAGTTCAGATCATAGCTTTCTGAAGGAGCGATTGACAAGCCGAAAGAAACTCCTTTATCCTTTTTAATCTCGTAAGGCGCAAGAGTTGAGTCCGCAACAGATTCATTGACATTCAATAAATTTATTGTTGCAAAAGAAAGCGAAAAATATTTTGACGGGCTATAATTAATTCCCAGATCGCCGCGCCAGAAATTGATATTATTAATTTTGTTAACCTGGTTCAAATAAACAGTATCGGAAAATACAGGGAGAACCGACTGCTGATCGAATTCCTGTTTAAAATATCTGAGAGAAAATCCGGCGCTTAATTTCTCCGAAAACTTATAAGAGTAACCGAGCCCGAATAATTCTTTATAGGTAAACTGGGAGCTTAGCGACTGTGTGGAGGAATCATGAAGGACGATTGATTCTCCGTTATTAAAAATAAATTCTTTTTGATAACCCGGCGTATATCTTAACGAAATAAAATGGCTGCCTATTTGTTTATCCAGGGAGATTAAATACAAGCTTGAAGTTGGAGTTCCCGAAAATTCGCCGCCGTAAGAGAATGACAATCCCCAATCTTTAAGCGAAGAAAAATTACCGGGGTTTGCTTCAAAGCTGTTAAGCAGAGTGCTGCTTTGCTGAAGCGGCGTCCAGTATCCCGAAAGCCCGAATGAGCTTTGCGCCTGTATGTTTAATGTCTCTATCATAATAAAAAATATGATGGAGATGATGTAGCTGTTTCTCAAGGTATCTTTATTATAAAACTGTGAATACTCTGCGATAAAACAGTTAAATCATTTCCTTGTATGTTTTGCTGACTTTCTAATCTTCTTACAAACGTAAAGACAAGCCTATCATAATTAGCAAAGGGAATTCCATTGAGAAGCTTCGGAGGAACTGTAAGCTTGCCGCTGTCTTTTGCTTCAAGCATATAAAGCGGGAAGGAAATATTTGTTCCTCTGACTTTTACTCCAAGTATAACTTCAATGGTGTCGTTAGCAACATAAGATTTATTCCAATGCAGTACGGCATTCAAAGTTTGGTTAGCCTTGCTGCCGGAAAGATCAATGCTGCCCGTAATTTCGTCTGGGGTTGGAATATCAAAACTTATTGTATCCCTGCCCATTCCAATCATACGCCTTTTTATAAGCTGAAAGGATACGCTTGAGTTATAAACAAATCCGAAAGGATTAAGGCTGCCGCTGCGCAAATATTGAACGCCGAGAGAGTCTACTACATGAACACCGGAATCATTAAACCTCAGATAGTAAGGGATGATCGATGCAATTTGGGAATTAAACCTAACCTCTCCCAGATTTCTTGTACCATATCCCATCATCTTTCCTTTGGAAGTAAAAATCGGTTTGCTCCTGTCAAAGAAGATTGCCTGAGCTAAATAGTTATTTGTTGTAATGCCCGCCGCAGTTGTTTTTACTCCGCTAATAGTAATAACATCAGTATTGCCGGAATAATTTGTAGCAACTCCGGTGGTATCAAAACCGTTGCTGTAATACTCGTTGCTGGTATCCTTCGTAAGCACTTGAACTTGAACCGGATTTTGTGAATCCGGGTTATCCTGAACAAGCTGTGTCGGAGCCGGATTATCGCAGCCTGCGGTATAAAGCAGCAGTCCCGAAAATATTACCACAATATATGATTTAACTTTTTTCATCGCTGGCTAACATAACATTGTGGCAAGTTTTATTCAATCTAAATTTTACAGTAAAAAGAATCATTTTTCAAAATTCACTTTAAAACCATTCCCCCGGGAAAATTGCTTTTCCCGAGGGAAGAAGTGGTTAAAACGGGTATCCGCGTTCTAACCGTTATTATTTTATAAAATAAGGGATACCCCAGGTGCTTATTTCAACAGCAGAAGAATCATCAAAAATAACCTGCTTCGGGAAGGCGTTAACTACAGCATGATGGAAACCTGCCCAGTTTCGAGTTACATAAGTGCCTTGATAAACTTTAATGTAACCGCTGCCCGACGGCGTAGAAGATACTAAAGTTAATCTTAACTTTTCAGGATGAAATACACCGAAACTATCTCCGCCGTGAGTTATAGTTACAAAATCGGTATCGGCATAAGCGCTGTTTAAAGTAACCTTAACCGTAACCGCGCTGTTTTTTCCGATTGCTGGGAAGCCTCTCCACCAGCCCATTCCTCCGAAGCCACGCATTCCAGCCATGCCATGCGCTTCTACTTTTTCGCCGACATTCCTATCAATATAATAATCGTTTGGAGAATCAATTGAGAGCGTATCGCCGTTAGCTAAAAATACCGTTACATTTGAAATATTAATATTTGAACTTGCGGTTCCTCCTTCAGGCAATGAGAACGCCGCCAAACGCCAATTGAATGAAGGATTGTTTGATTTACCTACGCGTACGAAAATTAAATTTAAAGTAATGGTCGAGGTAAATGGTTTAGAGTAAACTGTGTCCTGACCTGACAAACCGGATACAGCGGTTATATATAATACGCCTTCAAAAGTTCTGGTGAAGGTTGCATAAGACGTATCATTAACTACATTATAAGTAAAATTTTTGCTGACCACTCTTACTTCCTGTCCGACTTTTATCGGCGTAATTGCGGCGGCTGTTTTACCCATAAAACTAACTGCCTGACCTTCATTATAATTTGCATCAAACGCTGTTATCGAGGAATCGTTTTCGGCTATACTCTGCATTGCTGTCGCATCCGATGAAGTATTAGCCGAAGGACCCGTTGGTGAATTTTTGCAGCCGGTAACAAAAGCGAAGGCTGTTATCAAACTTAGCAACGAAATCCATTTTACAAAGTTGGAAATTCTATTAAAGAGACTTTTCATTTTATTACTCCAGATTATTTAATTTAGAAAATTCATGTCCATATTCTGATTTTTGTTTCCCTAAAACCATGCCAGCCTGGAAAATATTTGAATATCTTTCAAATCCTATAAAAAATTTATTTTCAATTAGTTTCTTATGCCTGGGTTATTTGTCGAAGTGCCTGGAATAATTTAATCAGGCAAAAAAATTTTGCATAGCTGAAACATTTTATGATGCAAAAAAGAAAGTTTATCATTAACTTTATTTCACATAAACAAACACAACTAATTTTATCATGAAAAAATTATAGGAGAAGCTATGCTGAAGGAATTTAAAGAATTTGCGATGAAAGGGAACGTTCTGGACATGGCGGTAGGAATTATTATCGGCGCCGCTTTTGGGACTATCGTTAAGTCGCTGGTGTCAGACATTATAATGCCGCCGATAGGACTGATTCTTGGCAATGTAGATTTTTCAGAGTTGTTCGTAGTTCTAAGATCCGGCGCAAAAGCTGCTGGACCTTATGCAACGTTAAAGGATGCAAATGCCGCCGGTGCGGTTACAATAAACTACGGTTTATTTTTAAATACCGTCATCAGCTTTTTAATTATAGCATTTTCTGTTTTCATACTTGTTAAAGCAGTGAATCAACTTAAGAAGAAAGACGAATCAACCGAAGCACAAAAACCTTTAACAAAAGATTGTCCTTTCTGCTTCTCGAAAATTCCTCTGCAGGCAACAAAGTGCGCGCACTGTTCATCTGAATTAATTTGAAAAGTTTTTATTATGAAGAACATATTAATTTTTCTAATCATTGTTTTATTAATCTCTTCCGGCGATACAGCTTTCTCCCAAAGCAAGCGAGCTGCATGTGTTTATCAAAGCGCTCCAATCACCGCATTGTTAAACGGAGTTATGAACGATGATTTTACAGTGGCACAAATAAAGCACAGCGGCAATTTTGGATTAGGAACTTTTAACGGTGTTGACGGCGAAATGATTATTCTTAACGGGATTGTCTATCGCGTGGAATTCTCAGGCAAGGTAACCCTGCCAGCAAATTCAGTTAAAAGCCCTTTTGTAACCGAAACATTTTTTCACGCAGATACAACGTTCAAAATAAATGATACGCTTGATTTTAGCGGACTGGATAAACTTATCGATAAAGTATTGCCTTCAAAAAATATTATCTGCGCAATAAAGATAAACGGAATTTTTTCTTCCATACAAACGAGAAGCGAAGAAAAACAAACCGCACCTTATTCAAGTCTTGCTGACGTTCTGAAAGATCAATCGGTTTTTAATTTCAAAAATATTACAGGGACAATTGCCGGGTTTTATTTTCCTCCTTATATGGAAAATATAAATGCCGTCGGTTATCATTTTCATTTTATTTCAAAAGATAAAAAAAGCGGCGGGCATGTTCTTAATTTAATAACAAAATCCGTAAGTGTTGAAGTTGAGTTCATTAAAAATTTTGAAATGCGCATTCCTTCAACCGGAGATTTTTATTCAAAGGATTATGCAAAACTTAAATATTAATATTAAAGCCTGAGACCTCTTCTTCGGTCAACTGCCTTATTTCGCCAGGCTGCATATCACCGAGAAAGATTTTTTCTATTCTGACTCTGATCAATCTTAAAGTAGGATGACCAATCGAAGCGGTCATCTTGCGCACCTGTCTGTTTCGCCCTTCATGTAGTGTTAAGCTAACCCATGTGGTCGGGATGTTTTTTCTTTCTCTGACCGGTGGAGTTCTTTCCCAAACTTTAAACGAGTCTACCATCTTAACTTTTGCAGGCAGCGTAAGTTTTTTTTCTATTATTACTCCCGCTTCCAATTTTTTTAGCTCTTCTTCAAGCGGGATGCCTTCAACTTGAGCATAATATTCGCGCTCATGTTTATAAACCGGATTAAGAAGAAAGTCTGTTAATTTTCTGTCGTTAGTTAATATTAGAAGTCCTTCGCTGTCAAGATCAAGCCTGCCGACCGGATACACATCATTCGGGATTTCAAAACAATCCGACAAAGTTTTCCTTCCTTGCCTATCTCTAAATTGCGACAGTATTCCGAAAGGTTTATTTACAACGTAATAAAGAAAGTCATTATGGTTCATAGCTGTTTGTAATGCTGCCGGGATCGTCCCGGTGATATTTATATGTTAGAAAATTTACTTTTTGTACTTTAAATATTTTTTCTGCGCGCTCGAGAAAATCTGAATCTTCGCTGTATTTCAAGTTTCTAAATCCTTTCAGTTCGGTAAAAACTCTTTTCTTGCCGAAAAAAGTTCCGCCGATCGTACACTCTGATAGATGAATAAACTTATCTGGATTAAATTTATCTCTTACGTATTTATCTCCGATAATCTTTGCGCTGCCGTGAATCAAATCCAGATGAGGATTGTTCTTCATAAATTCCAAATGCTTTTCGAGATGATCTTTTTCATACTCATCGTCGCTGTCCAAAAAAGTTATATACTTCCCCGAAGCTTCGCTAATGCCTTTATTGCGGCTCAGCGGCAGCTTTCTATTTGTCTGCCAGAATATTTTAATGTTAGAATAATTATTTGAATATTCTTTAAGCACATCAAAAGTATCATCGTCGCTTCCGTCGTCGACTGCGATTAGTTCCCAGTCTTCATGTGTCTGATCAAGCAGTGAGCCTATACATCTGCCTAAATAATTTGCCCTGTTGTACACAGCCATTATTACGGAAATTTCTGGTTCTTGTTTATTAGTCATATCAATCGAAATGTTCTTTCCGTCTTGCATCGTCAATATAATTATACTAATAAATTGTCTATAACAAAAATACAGCATAAATAAATTTAAAAAAATTCATTTTAAAGCGTGCCGAAAAACATGCTTTTTTATTGTCCGCCGCTTTGGTTATTTTAGCGCAGAAAATAGTATGATATTATTATGCTCATAGAAATTTGTTTATTGATATAATATCCGAATTTATCCAACAGAAGGAGGATAAGAAATGTCATTTAGAGATCAACAGAAATATCTTGATGCGTTGAAAAAATACGAAACTAAGTTTGATAGGAAAGAATTGGAAGATTACAAAATGTTTGTGAAAATGCAGAAGGATGAAGAAGATTTTGATTCTCTTTCTCTCGAAAGACTTCAAGAACTTTACAGCAAGTACGACAAGCCGGTAGATAAAACTAAGTTTGATTCTTTCTTCAAAAAAAATAATTGAATTTGAATAAGGTAGAAATAGTTTTTTGATAAAGAAAATATTAATCTTCGCCTTATCAGGGATCGGCGATGCACTAATGTTTACGCCCGCTCTGCAGCTCCTGAGAAACGCTCTGCCCGATGCTAATATTGATGCGGTAACAATGTTCAAGGGAGCAAAAGAGCTGCTTGAAAGAAATCCTAACCTGGATAATGTTTTTTATTTCGATCTCTTAAACAGCTCAAAATTAAATTCACTAAAATCTATCCTCAGCCTTCGAGGCAAATACGACGCTTCGATAAATGTTTATCCTTCCAACAGAAAAGAATACAACATAATAAATTTTCTTGCCGGCGCACAAAAGAAAGCAGGGATAAAATATCTGAGGCGCGATCTCCGTAATTTCGGATTTCTCAACAATACAAGAATCGTCGAAAACGATCTACGGCATAACGTAAGAACAAATATCATGCTTGTAGAAAAACTTCTGCAAAAAAAATTCGATGAGGAGCCTGATCTCTGTTTCCCTTTGACTAATGAGGATGAAATCTATTCAGCAAAATTTTTTGAACAAACCGGGATTAAACAGAATAACGTCGTGATAGGGTTTCACCCGGGTTCGTCTACATTAAAAAATCACATCCATCGACGTTGGGCGCCGGAAAAATTTGCAGAACTCGGCAGCAGGTTAATCAAAGGACTTAACGCAACGATTCTTATTTTCGGCGGTCCGGAGGAAGACGAACTAAAATCTTCAATAAAAAAAATGATCGGTCACCCGCAGGTATACGAAATTCACACCAAAGGATTAACGGAAAGTTTAGGCTTAGTAAAAAGGTGCGATGTGTTTGCTACTAATGATTCCGGTATGATGCACATTGCCGCCGCGCTGAAAAGGAACGTCGTTGCGCTGATTGGTCCTACTAATTCAAATTATATCCACCCGTGGAATACAAGATATAAAATCGTATCGCTTGATCTTGAATGTTCACCGTGCTTTTTTTATTCGCCGCGTCCATTAATTTGTTCTCGAAGCGATATAAAATTTAAATGCCTCAAAGAACTCGAAGCCGATGCTGCCTATAAAGCTGTCGATGAATTTTTAAAAACACTGAAAGATTAAAAAGAAATTATCCTGCTTTTTAAATACTCCACTATCTCTTCAACATTATCAATACTCTCTACCAAACCTGCAGTGCGTTTCTCATGCTCGATTTGTTTATCCATAATACTCACTATTTCTTTCCACATAGAAGAGTGACAAACAATTGGCTTACTGCGGATTAATTTTTTGTTCATCAATTCCCAAACAGCCGAAAGCTCAAGCAGAGTTCCAGTGCCTCCTTTCAGAATAATATAGCCGTCACCGGTTTCTATCAGCTTTGTAATTCTTTCAAAAAGACTATCGCACTTAATTTCTTTAGTGAGATATTCGCTTGGAACTGCTCCCCACAGATCCACTGTAATTCCAATAGCCTCCGTACCATTTTCTGACGCGCCTTTAGAGGCTGCGTGCATTATGCCGCGGTATCCGCCGGTACAGATGTTAAAATTATTTTTAGCGAGAAGGCTGCCAAGCTGATACGCAATTTCAAATTCTTTATCGCCTTCTTTTGGAAGAGAACTCCCAAAAATTGTTATTGTTTTTTTCACGTTCATTCTTTTTATAAAATGTTAATCAGTAAGAATATTTCCGATGAATTCTTCAGATGCTCTTTCTTGCAGCGATAATAAGAAGAATGGGATGCTGAAAATAAAATAAGAATGATCAAAAATATCGTTTACAAGAGCATTATAAAACCCAAAGGCAAATATTTTATAAAGCATTGAAAGAAACACCGGTATGAATAGCATTAAGCCGGCAGAGAAAAATACTTCATGCAAATTAGATGCAAGCCATCCGAGAATCACAGCGGCAGCGGTAATAATAATTATGTTCCAGAGCGGTAAAAATGAAACGTAAGATTGTATTGCAAATGGTCCGTTTGCTATAAAAGAATTTTGATCCCACAAAAAAAACGGCAGCAGCGTAAACCAAAAAACAAGAATAACAAGAAATGTGAAGGTTATTCCTTTCGGAATACTTGCTTTGAACTTATAAGTTAAATAAACAGCATAGACAATCGCTACGACGGACCTTGTGGACAGAGCTAGACCAAATAATATTCCCAGCAAATCAAATTTGAAGCTCTGTTTATCCGGGTCATAAAATTTTTCCATCATAAAGATCAGCATTATTATGATCATCATATTAAAGAAAAGTTCGTCGCGAACTGCAAAACCGTAATAAAATGCCGGGCAAAGAAGTAGAACTATTATCCGAAATAAATTTTCTTTAATTGTCCTGGAAAAATAAATGACGAAAAATAAAAATAACGCCAGCCCCACGGCTTCAAGGTAGCCGACATTTTTTAGAAAGTAAAAAGGTGCGGCGAGAAAGAACAAAATAGGAAATCCTGACGGAGCAATACGCGAACCGTATGGAAATATTCCGCTAAAGAATTTTCCCAGCCAATCCTCTATTGCGGGCTGTCTCCCTATGCCTCCAAAGCGAGGCAGTAATGCAATCCATAGTATTGAAATTACACAAAGAAAACTTGAAATTACTACAACAAATTTCTGATTAATGAAGAAAATTTTTGGGTAGTCTATTTTATCCAGGAAGAAAACCGCGCCGACAAATACTATTAAATAAAGCGCCGTCAATATTGCCGGATATTTTAAATATATAGCAGAGTATTTAAAAAAATACAGCCCGCTGATAAAACCGATGAAAATAATCGCTGCAATGTTTCTCGGATTATTTTTCGCAAACATAAATCAGAGCAGCTTTTTCTTTAGCGGTCTATCAAAAAGCTCCGACATTTCTCTATAAGTTTGCGCCAAACTTGTGGGAATTTGGTCCCATGTAAAGCGCCATGCCCAGTTGCCTCCAAGCTTTCCCGGAAAATTCATTCTTGCTTCTCCGCCGAGATTTAAAATATCCTGCATCGGTATTATCGCTAAATCAGCGACAGAAGCATAGGCAAGCCTGATCAAATGAAATGTTATATCGTCGCCGTAATAGTTCAAATACTTTTGAGTGTGAGAATAAATATCATTCTCTTCGCTCCTCGCTTTTTCAAAGTAAGCCCGCGTTGTGTCGTTATCATGCGAACCGGTATGCACGAGACAATTATTTATAAAATTATGCGGAAGAAACTTTGTCTCCATATCTGTTCCAAAAGCAAACTGAAGAATTTTTATACCGGTAAAATTAAACTTGTCCCTAAGAGCCACTACTTCTTTTGTAATTACTCCAAGATCTTCGGCAATTATTGGAAGTTCGCCCATGTGTTTTTGCAGCGTGTTAAAAAGTTTTTCTCCTGGCGCCTTTATCCATTTCCCGGTCTCTGCCGTAGGCGCATCTCCCGGAATTTCCCAGTAAGCTTCAAAGCCGCGGAAGTGATCGATGCGGACAATATCTACTAATTTTAAAAGAGACTTCATTCTATTGCGCCACCAAAGGAAATCATCCTTTTCCATTTCCTCCCAGCGGTATAATGGATTTCCCCACAATTGTCCTGTTGCGCTGAAATAATCCGGCGGCACTCCGGCAACTGTTAGGAGCTTACCATTCTCATCAACAGTAAAAAGTTTTTTGTTAGCCCAGAGGTCGGCGCTGTCGTAGGCAATAAATATCGGCATGTCGCCTATTATTTTTATTCCTTTTTCATTAGCATATTTTTTTATGCTTAGCCATTGCCTGAAAAAATTAAACTGAACAAATTTATGATAAAAAATATCGTCTGCTAATTTTTTCCCCCATTGCTTAAGAGATTCAGAATCGCGCTTGATAAGACCATTATCCCAGCTTGTCCATACCTGCCCGCCGTGAAAGTCTTTCGCCGCCATGAACATCGCAAAATCTTCAAGCCATTCGGCATTTTCTTTGCAGAATATTTCATATTCATTTTGCATGCCGTTGGAATTTTTTTTGAATGATTCAAATGCTTTCTTCAAAATAAATTTTTTGTAGTTGATTACATCGCCGAAATCAACCTGATGAGGATTCTGATAAGGAATATTTTCTATATCGTGTTCTTCAAGAAAGCCGTCTTCACAAAGTTTTTGAGGGCTGACCAGAAGCGGGTTGCCCGCAAACGCCGAGAAGCACTGATATGGCGAGTCGCCGTAGCCTGTAGGACCAAGAGGGAAAACCTGCCACACCTTTTGTCCTGCCGCTTCTAAAAAATTAATAAAATTATAAGCTTCATTTCCTAAATCGCCGATCCCGAATTTTCCAGGCAATGAAGTAGGATGTAATAAAACCCCGGCTGCGCGTTCGAATCTCATTTAAAAACCTCTCACTTTTTTTGATTCAAAAAATAGGAAATGATTTGACAAAATAAAAAACGGCTCTTATGGGAGCCGTTTATTTCTTTCTGCTGTCAATATTAACGCAATAAATTTTTATCAAGGAAAACATAAATATCTTTCCATGCTTTCTCGGCATCAGCTTTATTATACGCTCTTTTATTATACTTATTCATAAAAGCGTGCTGACCTTCATGATAAAAAATTACTTTTGTTTTTAATGAATTTTCTTCCGCTTCTTTTTCAAAAGCCTTTACAACTTGCGGAGGGAAGACTTTGTCGCTGTCGCCGTAAACGCAAAGTATAGGACAGTGAATTTCATTTAATGAATTGCCGGAATAATCCAAACTGCCGTAGCAAACTACACAGCATTTTAATGTAGGAATATTCAGCGCGGCTTGAAATGAATATCCGCCGCCGAAGCACCAGCCGATTGAACCAATCTTCTTTTTATTCACTTCAGATAAATTGTTTAGATAATTATATGCAGATTTTAAATCCGTTATTGCTCTTGCTTTTGGAAGAGAGCGGCTCAGTTCAGCGGCAACCTTAGGATCGTCCGTAACTTTGCCGCGGTAAAGATCGATTGCAAGTGCGACAATACCACGCTTGGCAAAGCCTTCTGCATTTTCCTTCATCCAGGGAGTTAGCCCCCACCACTCATGCACTAATATTAATGCAGGAAATTTTCCTTTGCCTTCTGGAACTGCCAGGTATGCGCTTACTGTATCTCCGCCGCTTAAATATGTTACTGTTGAAGTCTTGATCTTAAATTCTTTGGAAGATTTTTCCTTAGCAGAATTTTCCTTTAGCATTCCAAAATTATTCACACTAAAAAAAATTGATAAAAGAATGATAAACGAAAACCGGATAAAAATATTTTTCATAATTTTATTCCTTAATGTTTAACATAATTTATTTTCTATTTGCCGCAAGAACGTTTCTCGCTGTTTCATAAACATGCTCTGCCGTAAAGCCGTACTTTTCCATTACTATTTCAACCGGAGCCGATGAGCCGAATTTTTCGACGCTGATGCTCTCGCCGCTGTCTCCTATATATTTTTCCCAGCCCATTTTTATTCCTGCTTCAACCGAAACTCTTGCCTTTACTGCTGAAGGAAGCACGCTTTCCTTGTATTCTTTTGACTGCTGCTCAAACAGTTCCCAGCTTGGGAAACTTACTACGCGGACCTTAACTCCTTCGGCTTTTAATTTATCCGCAGCTTTAATAGTTATAGAAACTTCCGAACCCGACGCCATTAAAATTATTTCCGGAGCGCCTTCACAGTCCGATAAAATATATGCGCCGCGCACTAGTCCTTCTGCTGAAGCAAATTTATTTTGATCCAGCACCGGCAAGCCCTGGCGTGTTAATAAAAGCGCCACCGGACTTCCTTTATGTTCAATCGCCGCTTTCCATGCATAAGCAGATTCGTTTCCATCCGCCGGACGAATTACCACTACTTTAGGTATTGCTCTCAGCGATGCGGGCTGCTCTACCGGCTGATGCGTTGGTCCGTCTTCGCCCACTCCTATGCTGTCGTGTGTAAATACATAGATCGGTCTTATTTTTGAAATTGACGCGAGCCTTATAGTTGGTCTCATGTAATCGGAAAAAATTAAGAAAGTAGCTCCGAATGGGATTACCCCTCCGTAAAGCGCCATGCCGTTTAATATTGATCCCATTGCGTGTTCGCGTATTCCATAATGAATTGTTCTTGCCTTATAATTATCCCCGCTGAAACTTCCGAATTCCTTTAGAAAAGTATCTGTCGAAGGATGAAGATCGGCAGAGCCGCCGATCATTGTGGTAAGATAAGGAGCAATCGTATTCAAAACTTTTCCAGACGATGATCGTGTTGCAATCTTTTTTCCGTCATCAGGGAAGACAGGCAGTTTTGATTTCCACTCATCGCCGAAATCCCCGCTCATAACTTTCTTAAAATACTTTGCATCATCTGGATATTTTTTTTCGTAACTGCTTAACAAGCCGTTCCATTCTTTCTCTGATTGCTTTCCATTGTCCGAAACTGTCTTAAATAATTTTGCCACTTCATCCGGTATTAAGAAAGACGGTTCTTCAGGCCAGCCGAGATTTTTCTTGGTCAGCTTTACCTCTTCAGCGCCGAGAGGAGAGCCGTGAGAAGAAGCTGTATCCTGTTTATTCGGACTTCCAAAACCAATATGCGTCCTTGTAATAATTAATGAAGGTCTGCCGCTTTCCTCCTGAGCATTCTTCAAAGCAGCTTCGAGCGAGGATAGATCATTTACATTTTCCACATGCTGAACATGCCAGTCATAAGCTTCAAATCTTTTCCCTACGTCTTCTGAAAATGCAAGAGAAGTTGGTCCGTCGATAGTAATTTTATTATCGTCGTAAAAGAAAATAATTTTCCCAAGCTTAAGATGGCCTGCAACCGACGCGGCTTCATGAGAAATACCTTCCATCATTTCGCCGTCGCTGCATATCCCGTAAATGTAATGATCAAGAATCTTTATATCGTCTTTATTAAACAATGATGCAAGATGCGCCTGCGCTATTGCCATACCGACGGCATTCGCAAAGCCCTGCCCAAGCGGTCCGGTTGTAGTTTCAACTCCGGGAGTAAGTCCGTATTCCGGGTGACCGGGTGTTATACTTCCCCACTGCCTGAACTGCTTAAGCTGATCAAGCGGGAGATCGTATCCGCAAAGATGAAGAAGAGAATAAAGAAGCATGCTGCCGTGTCCGGCTGACAGAATAAATCTATCCCGGTTAAGCCAGTTAGGATTTGAAGGATTGTGCTTCATGTATTTCGCGTACAGAGTGTATCCGATAGGCGCGCATCCCATCGGCATGCCGGGATGACCGGAGTTAGCTTTCTGCACTCCATCTACCGCGAGGAATCTTATTGTGTTTATCGCTAATTGCTCTAATTGTTGTTCGCTTAAGGACATTCTTTTCTCCATCTAAAAAATTTTATTTCTGATTATTTTAAATATATTAAAAAGCTGAAGAAGTTCTTAAGGTAATTTTATTAATTGTGATTTAATATCGGCAATTTATTATACGTAAGCTTAAATAAAAGTAATTGTAACTCTTTTATTTTCTTCTTGCTTTGTATTATCATTTTCTTTTGATCTGGGCGTAAACAATTTAGCTAACGTAATTGCAAATTTTATTACACAGAAAAGACTCAAGCCTTTCTTCAAAAAATAATAGAAAAATAAGAAGGAACAATAGTTCAGCTTCTTATCATCAATGTTCATTTCTAAAATATAAACGTAAGTTTAGTATGTTTTTTCAAGAGCATCATTTTGATTATTTTAATATTAACAAAAATTGGCTGTACCATCTTTAGGAAACATTTACCGAACCTTCTCATCCTTCTTGGAGTAAATAATGAAAAAAATAATTCTATCTATTTTGATACTGACAACAGTCCACGTTTATTCGCAGCAGGAATTTAAAGTAACAAAAACATATTGTGATAGATTTCTTTGTTTTACAGATACTAGTAATAAATTAGTATCATTTATTACGAGAGTATATTCCTCTAAGGATAACGATAGTAACTTCACTACTAATAATGTCATTTTTTTCTCGAGTAAAGATGGAAGTATTGTAAAAGAAATGACCGTAAATACCAGTGACACTACCATAACAAAAAATATTACTGAAGGCGCTACCAGAATACAAATTGTCACCAATCTAAAAGGTGACACTCTATCTACATTTACTGATAGTTGGAAATTGGACATAAATAAAAAAGTAACAGACAAAACAGAGTATGTGTTTGATTTTAAGCTATCACATGATGATTTGAGTTTCGTAATATTGTCATTATTAGGACAAGGTCAGTATACAATAAAAAAATACTCGATTACTAATGGGAGCTTGATTTGGGAAAAGGTGTGGGATAGTAAGTCACCGCCTTTGAAATTGGCTTACACTTCAGATGACAAGCGCATTATTGGTGTTTCAATAAAAAATACAATTATTTTAAATGCCGAAACCGGTTCATTAATAAAAAAGAGTGATGCTATTTCATCTCTTGGTAATTTTGATGATAAATATTTAAAATTCAATATCAGTAAAGATGGTAAGTATTTTGCATTTTGGCAGAGTAAATATTTAACATGGAGCTTAGAAGATGAAGGAGGCGGAAAACGATTAATAGATTTATCGTGGTTCGGATTAAAATGGTTGTTTTCCTTCGGGTCAATTTCTAATTACGTTTACATTTGGGATATAGAACACGACAATCTTTTTTCAAAGATCAGGATACCTTATATAACAGTAAAAGGAACACCTCTTTTTGTAGATGATAAAGATATACTAATCGATGAGGATTGTAATTATAAATTATATTCTCTTATTAATAAGAAATTTGAAGAAGAGAAAGGCATTAAGGATACTTGTAATCTTACAATCTCTTATGATAAATATAATGATATTAAAATGATTTCACCTAACAATTCTTATCTGGTATTGGCCGATGATGGTAAAATATTTATTTATGATTATGCGAACGGGCAGTTGATAAAAAGTTTTGATCAAGATGAATTATTTGATCTGATACCACCTAACGGTTCAGGCTCTGGAACTTATGCCATGGGATTTAGTTCCGATAGTAAATACTTTGCTTTTGTTACCTACAACTATCTCCATGTTGTACAAACCGAATATGGGGAATATACAAAAAAACAAGGAAGTAAAATGCTTTTGTATAATACTAAGACATGGAAACAAGTATGGGAAAAAACTATACAATAGAACAACATTTATTATTATCTCTTCGTTTTTACTCCAAATTCCGCTTTTCTTATTTGAAATACCGCTTTTCCCATTTGCAATAGTACTTTTATAAATAACAAGAGTGCTTTTATTAATAACAATTGCGCTTTCATTAATAATAATACCGCACTTGTCAATAACAGTTGGGCTTTCATTAATAACAACTCCAGACTTGTTAATAACAGTTGGGGTTTCATTAATAACAACTCCAGACTTGTTAATAACAGTTGCGCTTTCATTAATAACAACTCCAGACTTGTTAATAACAGTTGGGCTTTCATTAATAACAACTCTAGACTTATTAATAACGGTTGGGCTTTCATTAATAACAACTCTAGACTTGTTAATAACGGTTGGGCTTTCATTAATAACAACTCTAGACTTGTTAATAACGGTTGGGCTTCCATTAATAACAACTCTGCCTTGGCAACTTACCGGTTAAATCTAATTTTAGAAAAATTCTCCTTGCCGTTTACCCAATCTTATTGTTATTATTATATACAAAAATTTTTAACTCATTTTAGGTCGATTATGAAAACAATTTTAACGGCTTTTATTATGCTTACACTTTTTGCATCCACATTTATTATCCCGCAAACAAAATTAGTTTATCCTTATACAAGGAAGGATACCGTAAAAGATAATTACTTCGGGACTGTTGTCCCCGATCCATACCGGTGGCTTGAAGATGACACAGCGCAGGCGGTTAAAGAATGGGTGAAGGAAGAAAACGATGTAACTTTCAGCTATCTCGATAAAATCCCTTATCGCGGCAAAATTAAATCCAGGCTTGAGAAGCTCTGGAACTATCCGAAATACTCCGCGCCTTTTAAAGCCGGCGGCAATTATTTCTTCTTCAAGAATGACGGTCTGCAAAACCAGGCTGTGCTCTATATTCAAAACGGACTTAACGGCAGCCCGGAAGTTTTCCTCGATCCGAATAAGCTTTCAAAGGATGGAACAGTCTCGCTTTCAACTTATGCGCCTTCAAACGACGGAAAATATTTTGCGTATGGAACCGCTTCCGGCGGCTCTGATTGGAATGAGTTCCATGTTATGGATGTCGCTTCAAAAATAGTTTTAAGCGACGATCTCAAATGGATTAAGTTCTCCGGCATTGCGTGGTTCAAGGACGGCTTCTTCTACAGCCGCTATCCTACTCCCGCAAAAGGCGAAGAGCTTACTTCTAAAAATGAGTTTCATAAAATATATTATCATAAGCTCGGAACGGATCAGTCGGAAGATAAATTGATCTACGAAAATCTTAACGCTCCGAAATTAACAGTCGACGCGCAGACAACTGAAGATGAGAAATTTTTAATTCTTTATCTTTCAACCGGGACAAGCAACAACGCGCTTTATGTTAAAGATCTTCAGCATGAAGATTCGCCGATGCTGAAAGTCGTGGACAACTTCGAACATAATTACAGCGTAGTTGACAACATCGGCGATAAGCTTTTGGTCTTGACCGACAAAAACGCGCCAAGGTACCGGCTCGTTCTGGTTGATCCTAAAAATCCAGAAGAAAAAAATTGGAAGACAATCATACCGGAAAAGAAAGACGTGCTTCAATCTGTTTCTCTCATCGGAGGGAAGCTGGCTGCAATTTATATGAAGGACGCGAGCAACAGGATGTTCATGTATGATCTTTCCGGCAAGCATGAAGAAGAGATAAAGCTGCCCGCGCTTGGCACTATCGAAAGCTTAAGCGGAAAGAGAGATGAAAATATCGCTTTCTATGATTTTACTTCCTTCACTTTCCCGCCGACAATTTATGAACTGAACGTAGCGAAGAATACTTCTACCGTTTTCCGCAAGCCGGAAATTGATTTTAATTTTTCAGACTACGTTACCAAACAAGTTTTTTATAAAAGTAAAGACGGCACAAGAGTCCCGATGTTCATAGTTTATAAAAAAGGATTAAAACGGAACGGAAAAAACCCGGCTTTTCTTTATGCGTACGGCGGATTTGACATAAGCATAAATCCAGCGTTCAGCATAACAAGATTAATCTTTTTAGAAAACGGCGGTGTGCTTGCTATCCCGAATATCCGCGGCGGAGGCGAATACGGAGAAGCATGGCATAAAGCGGGCATGCTGGGAAACAAGCAGAATGTGTTCGATGATTTTATCGCCGCGGCAGAATATTTAATTAAAGAGAAATATACTTCTTCAAAGATGCTTGCTATTAACGGCGCGTCGAACGGCGGAATGCTTATCGGCGCGGTTACAAACCAAAGACCGGATTTGTTCAGAGTAGCAATTCCGCAAGTCGGCGTGCAGGATATGCTCCGATTCCAGAAATTTACAATCGGCTGGGCTTGGGTAAATGAATACGGCTCAAGCGACGACTCCGCTCAGTTCCAATATTTATACAAGTACTCGCCGCTGCAAAATATTAAGTCCGGCGTGAACTATCCCGCTGTTATGGCAACTACGGCTGACCACGATGACCGCGTTGTTCCGGCTCATTCATTTAAATATATCGCGACTCTTCAGGATAAATACAAAGGGAACAACCCGGTTATTATTAGAATAGAAACACGGGCTGGACACGGTGCAGGCAAGCCGACTTCTAAGATTATTGATGAGTGGACGGATATTTGGTCGTTTATTTTTTATAATCTCGGCATGAAGACAATTTATTGAAATTGTATTTGGGTGATTTGTCTTAAAAAATTTGGAGTAATGGAACCTTAGAATTCCATTACTCCTTTTTTTGCGAATTATTTTTCATTCATGAATGGATAGCGCCAATCTTTCGGCGGAACAAAAGTTTCTTTAATTGATCTTGCAGTCATCCAGCGCAAAATGTTCATCGCGCTTCCTGCTTTATCATTTGTTCCCGACGCGCGTCCGCCTCCAAACGGCTGCTGACCCACTACCGCCGCTGTCGGCTTATCATTGATATAAAAATTTCCAGCAGCGTTGCGAAGCTTGTTCGACATCTTAACTAAAATATTTCTGTCCTGCGACCATATCGCCCCGGTTAACGCGTAAGGAGAAGTTGTATCGCAAAGCTCGAGCGTCTCATCGAATTTATCATCTTCATAAACATAAATTGTAAGCACCGGACCAAAGATTTCTTCTTCCATAGTTTTGAAGTGAGGATTTGTAGTTACAATAGTCGTCGGCTCTATGAAAAATCCTTTCGAGTCATCGCACTTGCCGCCCGTAATTATCTCGGCATCTTTAGATTCCTTTGCGTAATCGATGTATGATTTAATGCTCTTGAAAGCGCCTTTATCAATTACAGCGGACATGAAATTTGTAAAGTCTTCCGGATCTCCCATTTTTATCTTGCCGACTTCCGCCGTATATTTTGTTTTGAACTCCTGCCAGCGTGATCTGGGAATATACATTCTTGAAGCAGCCGAGCATTTCTGCCCTTGATATTCGAAAGCGCCGCGGATTGCCGCCACAACAAGCGCATCAACATCGGCAGCGTTGTGTGCGAAAATAAAATCTTTACCGCCTGTTTCGCCGACTATACGCGGATAATATTTTGCCTTTTCAATATTCTCTCCAACTGTCTTCCACATTCCTTGAAATACCGAGGTCGATCCTGTAAAATGAATACCTGCGAGATCGGGGCTTGCAAGAACCGGGTCGCCGACTTCTCCGCCCGAGCCGGGTACGAAATTAATTACTCCCGCAGGCAAGCCGGCTTCCTGCCAAAGCTTCATTAAAAAGTAAGCTACATAAACAGCGCTCGAAGCGGGCTTCCACAATGAAACGTTTCCTACAATAACCGGAGCCGTCGGAAGGTTGCCTGCAATAGAAGTAAAGTTGAAAGGCGTAACTGCAAAAACGAATCCTTCAAGCGGGCGGTATTCTTCACGGTTCCACATGCCTTTAGGAGAGTACGGCTGATCGCTCATTAATTGAGTCATGTAATAAGTGTTGAAGCGCCAGAAATCTATCAGCTCGCAAGCCGAATCTATTTCCGCTTGATAAATTGTTTTGGACTGCCCGAGCATTGTCGCAGCATTTAATGTAGCGCGCCAGGTTGTTGATAATAATTCCGCAGCCTTTTGAAATACCGAAGCGCGGTGTTCCCACGGCATTTCCGCCCAGGTTTTTCTCGCTTCGAGCGCTGCGTCTATTGCCATCTGCACTTCTTTTGCGCCGCCTTTATGATAAACGCCTAATAACTTTGAATGATCATGCGGTGCGCGGATCTCTGCGGTCTTTCCTGTTTTGATTTCCTTTCCGCCGATGATGAGAGGAATTTCTATTTGTTTAGATTGAAGCTCTGCAAGCTTCTTTTTTAACTCAGCTTTTTCCGGTGTACCAGGCGCATAAGTTAGAACCGGTTCGTTTACCGGCGTTGGCAGTTTGAAATATGAATTCGACATAAAAATTATCCTTCAGTTTTTTAATACGGGTATTTTTGTACCCTTTAATTTTAAATTCATTATTTAAATTTATGATTGGATGAATGTAAATCCAAAAAGATGTCAAAGCAGATGCAGCTAGCGGAAGTTTAACAGATTTAGAGAGGAAATTATTGTACCCCCGAGAGGATTCGAACCTCCGACCAAAAGTTTAGGAAACTTCTGCTCTATCCATACTGAGCTACGGGGGCATTATTTTATGACAATATTCTTTTTAGTTTTCTTCTTCCTGCCGCTGTTTTATAATAGCGCTCTTTATTTACAGCTTCTTCTTTGTTATTAAACTCTTCTTTATAAACTAATTTCCACGACATAAATTTGCTCGTATATTTCGATTTACCCGAATTATGTTCCTTCAGTCTACGTTCAATGTCATTCGTAAATCCAACATACGTTCTTTCAGAATTTAAGCTCTTTAATATATAAACAATATATATTTCCATTTATACTGAAGTTTAAGAAACTTCTGCTCCCCGCCTCGACCGACTTAAATCGGAATTGTCCGCCTTGAACTATGCAAGTCGGGCAGGCCCGCCTCGACCGACACGAGTCGGGCAGGTATCCATACTGAGCTACGGGGGCATTATTTTTTTAGCGTACAAAAATACTCAACTTATTTATCAGTGGAAAGAACCAGATCTAACTTCTCCCAAAAGCATAAAAGGTCAGCGGACTTAATATCTTACTAATTAATTGCTGCATAGGTTTTTTCTTCCCATTCTTTTTATATAAACAAAATTCAAAGCATAGGAAACAGCTATTATAACAAAGCATCCAGCGGATATTAAAACACTGTTTGAAAAATAAATCGAAGTAACCGAAGCGGCTAATAGCAGCGTCATTGTTTGAGCAAGCAAAATATTTTTGTCCTTACCTAAAAGAATTGATATCCCATTCACACTATACGACTTTACAGCATTCCTAACCAGATAAACAATCCAAACAACAATAACCACGCCGCCCATACCTGTCAGAAATCCCTTTACAAAATCCTGCATTTCGTGATTTGCCTTTGACAAGCCCGGCAGAATAACATCCAGGGTAATAGCCAGTAATGATGCAGCTATGGAAAACAACGCTGCTTTTTTATTTTTTATTTTCATAATGACTCCTTTAAATCATCTTTTATTTTAATTAATTCTTTTTCAATCGGTGCGTTTTCATTCCTAAATCTCCGCATCCTGAACTTAATGCCTAAGAACAATACTGCAATCAAAAGTGCGCTCATCACTGTATGGAAGCCGATCCTTTCAAGTCCAGGCATGCCGTTAAGAAGATCAAGGTAAATAATATTAAGCGCTGCAATCAATACGGCGCCGAATACTTTAAAGTCCTTTTTGAAAAACTCTCGCTGCGCTGAAAAATTCTTAAGCACCTCGTCAATAAAATCTACGCTGTTCTCCTTTACGTTAAACTTCGCAGTCTTTAACTGAAGTTTTAAATATCTTGTCCAAAAGACAGTTATTGAAATTAAGAGCACTGCTACAGCCGCAGTCTTAAATACGGTAGGCGGCGTAGCAATAAGCATTGTATAGATCAGAAGTATGACCGCAATAATTATCCCGGCAGTCTTTACGGCATTAATCCGAAATATTTTTTTCTCAAACTTTTTCAGCATGGACAAAGCAGACTCGGTGATTTTTCCCTCATCCATTTTAATTTCTGAAGCAGCCTTTTGTTTCTGCCAATTATTTTTTAATACATCTAGTTCTTTCATTCCATTCCTCCCATAGTTTTAGCCAGGGCGGTTTTTATTCTATTAATTTTTACACCTACATAATTCTGACTTATTCCTACGATCTCCGAAATCTCTTCGTAGCTTGTGCCTTCGAGGAACAGACCGATAATAATTCTGTCCTGTTTGCCTAACTCTGCAATTGCTTTGTGAAGGTTCTTTAAATCGTCATCCAGGCTTTTTTCAAACGGACTGCCCGCATGCATCTCTTCAAGTTCGTGTGGCTCTAGGTTTTGGAACCTGCCGGATTTTGTCTTATATCTTTTGTTAAACAGAAGCGCGGAGTTTACAGTAATCCTATAAATCCATGTGCTGATTTTTGATTCGTTCCTAAAGCCGTCAAGACTGCGCCAGACGTTTGCCATTACTTCCTGGAACAGGTCGTCTACTTCATCCTTGTTGTTCAGCGAAGTATAACAAAGCCTGAATATCCTGTCTTTGTTTTCTTTGAAGACTTCGTTAAATAGTTTTTCTTTTTCTTCGGAGCTCATTCAGAAAGAAACCTTGTAATTTGAGAGTTAAGCCATTCCGGCGCATCTAACATAATAAAATGTTTTGAATCATCTGAAACCGCGATCGATTTATTCTTTAGGTTTTCATACTGTGCTGCAAAAATTTTCGGAGTTGTTACTTTGTTGAATCCCAGCTGCTCTTTCCCTTTCCACGTCCCGATTATCAAAGCACTGCATTTTATTTTTTTCAGCTCCGGTCTCAAGTCGGTCGATATCATTTCATAAGTCGCTGCGGCAATTGCATTCCGGTCCGAGAGCATCATCCAGTTCAAGACGGTATCAATATCTTTTTCGCCGCTAATTAAGCCTGAGAGCATGGCTCTCTCGCTTTTCTTAAATTCTTCATCGTTTTGTTTAAGGATCATGTCTTCATAAATCTTTCCCTGCTGCTTTGCCTTTTCGACAGTTATTGCAGGACTGTAAACAGCAAGCGCAAACGGGAACGAGTCCACTATGATCAGCTTTGAAAATACATCCGGGTTCTCAGCAGCGGCTTTAAGCGCGATGAACCCGCTCAAGCTGTGCCCGATCAGAACGGGATGCTGCAGCTTCTGCTGATTAATAAATTTTATAATGTCTTTAATTATCCGGTCTATTTTGAAGGTACCGTCCGGCGGCATGCCGGCAAATCCCGCGTACGAAATTTCGTAACAGCAATAACCGGCGGACAGCTTATTAACGGCGCTGTCCCATACACTTCCTTTGCAGCCAAGACCCGGCAAAAAAATTACAGGCCTGCCTTTCCCTTTCTTAATAAATGAAATCGAGCTTTGCGGCAGCGTTTGTGAAGTATAAAAAAACAAAACAGCAGTAAAAAGTAAAAACAATCTTTTCATAATATTTCCGGCTCTCTAAATAATTTTTTTCATCTACATTACTTTAGAGAATCTAAAGCCGGAAATATTACAGTCTGATTGAAAAATTTTTCCGCTGCTGATGTTTTTATTCCGCAGTCTCTATCTTAAACGGAACTTTCAGCTTTTCCCACCGGAGATAAGCCGTGCACGATGTTCCCGCCAGATCATCAAACCCGTATGAAAGCCATTCCTGGAAAGGAACTTTAACCGGAGTAACTTTTATCCGTAGAGCATCTTCCTTTTCATTATATAAAAAGCTGCCCCAGATAGTTGTATCCTTATTGAATATTACAGTCCATTCTTTCGGTTCGGGAATGAAGTCCATGCTGTACTTGCCTGCCGGAAGTTTGTGCCCGTCAATCGTAACGTCTTTGCTGAACTCGATAGTAGTGCATTCATTGGCTCCGCCGCGCCACGGGAAAGGTTTGTCTTTAGATTCTTTTGTTCCCGGTGCCATGCCGTATGGGACTAATCCGCCCCAGATCTTTCTTCCTTTTACTCCCGGTCTGCTGTATGAAATATTTATATCGGTATCTATTCCGATCCTTTGAAATACCCCGGCTTTTAAACTTAGACGGGGCTTCTTCGCCTTCTGCATTTGAGCTGAAGCCGTGGATGAAAGAATAAAAATTAATGAAAATAGAAAAACGATGCCGCTGAAAAGCTTTTTTTGTTTCATAACTTCCTCACAAAATTGATTTATGGATTTAACCGCGGCATAATAATAGAGATATTCCATTAATAATTCAATACTCAATAAAGATTCGGCAGGTAAAATTTCTCTATAATAAATTTTTATTGAAGTTGAAATAAAATTCTTAGTGAAAACGTTAGCGCTAAGAACAAAATAGCGGCTATGCTCTTAGCGCTCTGCATGTTTAGCCGTGTATTTGCTTCCGGCGAGTTAATAGAAACATACTAAAAAATTCAAAGCGCATGATTGATATTATCGGCTTTAATATTTAAGTTAGACAAAAAGGAAAGGGACAAATGTATTTAGACATTTTAAATTCGGAAAATTCAAAGACCGGTGTTGAAACCGAGGCAAACCTAATTAGGGCTGCGCTTCTTATGTCCGACAAGATAACAGTTGCGGGCAAGTGCTCCTTCTTCCTATATCTCAAAGAATATTTGGATAAGACTGACTTAGAACATAAAAAGGAACTTCTTATTGACAACGTAAAAAGTCTTTACAAAAAGCATCCCAAGTTAGTTAATTATTACTGCCGGACAATTGACCTATACACATCTATGATGAAGAAAAAAAGCAAAAGCAACGACGCCACTCTTGCTATGATGAAGTTGAAGCCTTACCTGGACCACTTTCAAAATGATATTATTGAGTATTATAACAAAATCGCCGGCGCTTATAAAATTACTGACTTAGTGCGGTTTGCCGACTGTGAGCGAAATAATATTACAATATTCGTAAAGTCTGATACTTCTTCCAAAGCAAATATTTTTTTAATTAAAACCATTACAAAAAATATTGACGACATTTTAATCCTCGACTCGAACGTATTCGGCATGGCAAGTTATAAGGAGTTAAACGATCATGATGACGAATTTGTCGGATTTTTCCAAAATACCTCCGATCCGATTTTCGTATGGAAGCCCATGTTGAAGATGAAAGTGTTACGTAACCTCGATTACGAACACCTCAAGACAATACGAAATAATTATATTTCCGTTACAGAGCCGTTCCGCAATGAGCTTCTACACGTCAGTGAAACTTTAAGAAAAATATTTTTTTCTGAAGAAAATATACAGGCGCTTAAAGAGCATTGCGATAACGTGTGCCGGCTTGCTGTCGAGTTCGAGAAGGTCGAAATAGAAAATGCGCTCATTGAAAACTTAATAAAAGCAGGCACCGAATCGAAGCAATTAAAGATAAACTTTGCCGTAACAAGCCTTGACAATATGATTCGGATGCTTGAGCGAATTGGAATAATTACCGAAAAGGAAAGAATGTATTCATGCTGGGAGCTTAGTCAAAATATAAATCTGTCTATGAGCGTACCGTTCCTTATTGCGGAGGAAGAATAATTCTCAAAACAAAACCCAAAGCGAATAATCAAATGTTTTAAAATTTAAATTAATCAAATATGAAGAGGGACAAATGTATTTAGATATTTTAAATTCGTATGACAGCAAGATAGAAATTCAGTCTGAAGGAAATCTTATCCGCGCTTCCCTTTTGATAGCGGATGGATTAATTGTAGCGGGCAGAAGTTCATACCCCCTCTGCATAAGAGAATTTATGAAAGAAGCGAGACAAAAAACAAAGATAGAATTTCTTAAAAGAAGATTAGAACAATATTACGAAGATGATCCGCAAATGCTTCAAAACTTCTGCAAAGCCATAGATGATTATACCGTTCTTTCGAGAAAAAGAGGAAAGAATAAACGAGAGGTTTTGATAGAAATTATATCCAAGAAATTTATTAACGGTATCGAAAGAATCGTTGTTCAAGACATAGAACTAAGGGCTGAGAATGACGGTATAAAAGATATAATGCCATTTGCTCCATGCAGAAATAATGTAATAAACGTACAACACATGAATGATAAAAATCCGCAGTATAATATTAATCTTGCATCGGATCTGCTTATTTCTAAAGAAGATTACCTTATCTTCGATGCAAACGCGTTTGACTCGGCAAAACATTCAGAGTTGAATAATGCGGCGAATGTTCCGGATAATATGTTCTGCGGTACTTCTTCGCCGTTCTTTTTATGGGAGGAAATGTTTAGTATGAATTTACTCATGAACTTAACCCCGGAACATTTCAAGCTGATAAGGGAAAACTTCCTTGCAGGCACAATTGCTTTGCGCAGCGCTCTTCTTAATGCAAAGATCGTTCTATTGAATACTGCTTTTTCAAACTCGAACCGGGATGTTTTTAACGATCAGCTCGAGAAAATAAAATTGGAAGCAGCCGAATTTGAAAAGATAGAAAAGGGAAATGAGCTCATAAATAAATTGACAGCCGCAGGCATTCCTTCTAAGAAAATGAAAATTATACTCGCCGTAACAAGCTATAGAAATTTAATTAATATGCTTAAGGAAATGTGCATAATAACCGAGCGCGAGGACTTATACGTGCAGAAAAAGATTTCCAATCATTTCGATCTGTCAACGAGCATACCATTCTTCATTCTTAAAGAAGTATAATTCCTATGCTAAGATTAACATGCTTCTAATGCGCTGTTAAAGATCTATTCCCAGAGCCGCATATACAGCCGGAATTTTATTCTTTTACTTTTTCCTTTGACTCTACACCGGGCAAAGGTGTGCCGTAACCTTTCGCAGAAAAAAAATTAATTTTCCCGGACACACCTGCCTTTGTTTAATATATTGCAGCGAACTTCAAACCATAATGCAGAATTATTTATTATAGTCCACAGATTTATCCGGGTAAGCCGGAGGAGGAGGCAGCACAACCGGGTGCTCTTTGATCTGTTCCTTCAAATATTTAATCGCCTCATCGAGCTGCGCGTCTTTGCCTTCAAAAGTTTCATGCGGGGTATTGTCTATAACAATATCCGGATCGACGCCGTGCCCTTCAACCAGCCATTTTCTTTCAGGACCGTAAACGCCGTACTCAGCGGCAGACGCAATGCCGCGGTCCAAAAGCCAGTTATCAAACGAGAGCCATATCTCTCCTCCCCACGTTCTTGTCCCGATAACCTTTCCGAGATGCAGCCGCTTGAACCCTTCAGTAAAAGCCTCGCCGTCCGAAGCGGTGAACGCGTCGCAAAGCACTACTATATGACCTCTGAATGCATACTGCATGTTCCAGGTCGGTTTGCCCGTCCTGCCTTTCCAGTACATCCACACTTTCCGCATCAGCTTCTCTAATATCCAGCTATCTATATTTCCTCCCCGGTTATGCCTTACGTCCACGATCAATCCTTCGCGGTCGAATACCGGATAAAAATCTTTTACCCATTCAGTGTAGTTGTCATTTCCCATAGCTCGTAGATGGACGTACCCGATGCTGTCGCCGCTTTCCTTATCTACCATTAATCTTCGCGTGTACTCCCAGTCATCGTATCTAAGATTTGCTTCCGCCTGCTGCGAAATAGGAACTACAACCGCGTCATATTCTTTGCCGCTGTCTTTTGACTTCAAATGCAGCAGCACCTGCTGTCCCGCCTGGTTCTCAAGCAGTATGTTAGGCGAAGGCACTGAAAGCACGTTCACTCCGTTGATCGACTGGATTACATCGCCTTCTTTTACATTAACGCTCTGCTTCAGCAGCGGGGATATATCGTCAATATAATCCGGCTCCGATTCATAAATATGCGTTATCCTGTAGCCGCCTTCTTTTTCATCCTTCGAAAGAAGCGCCCCTAAAGAGCCTATGCCGACCTGCTGAGATTCTTTTCTAACGTCGCCGCCCACGACGAAAGTATGCAGCGCCGAAAGCTCGCCCACTATCTGGCTGATAAGATCGTTCAGCTCGTCCCTGTCTCTTACCCTGTCAACAAGCGGCAGGTACATCTTCAGCATCTTTTCATAATCAACTCCCTGCATGCCGGGGTCATAGAAATAATCTCTTTCAAGACGCCACGCTTCAATGAACATCTGTCTCCATTCTTCTCTCGGGTTAAATGAGAATGTCCAGTTCTTCAAGTTCACTTCATTCTCCGAAAGCTCCTTTGTCGGCGATGCCGCCGCATCGATAACATAAAGACCTTCGCCCTTGTACAAAAGTATCTTCTTGCCGTCGGCTGAAAGCTCGTATGATTTGATGTCTTCAGCTACCTGCTTAACCGAAACATTTTTATTCTTAATTTCAACTGCTTCGAGCTTTGTCTTTGCGCCTTCTTCATTTGATCTCTCTGTAAAGAACAAAGTCTTTTCATTCATCGACAGGTTTGAGTAATTTCCAACAGGTACAGGCACTTCATTTATCCTGCTCTGTATGCCCTCAAGATCGATCTTAACTTCAAGCTTCTTTTCTTTCTTTGTTTTGTCTTTGGCTTTATCGTTGTCCTTAGATTTAGAAGTGTCTTTTGATTTTTCCGCAGCGGTATAAAGCTCGTCGTCGGGGGCAAACTGGAAGCGCTCGTCTTTTAATAGAGCAATAGCATAAATTTTTGTGGTCTTATCGAAGAAAGGCTCAGGCTGACGCTGTCCCCACGGACCCGGTACAATTGAATTGAAAGTCCTGTCGGATAAAAAATAAATCCACTTGCCGTCGGGGCTCCATACCGGGTTGTAGCTGTCGACGCGGTCATCAGTAATAAAATCTTTCTTCCCGTCGCTCAAATTATAGAGTGTTAATTGCGAGTTTGTATTTTCAGAAGGAGAATCATAAGCGAGCCACTTGCTGTCGGGCGACCATTTTATATCGCCGAATCCGCCGTTCTCCGATGAATCAATGATCGCGGTCTTCTTTGTGTCCGCATCAAAGACCAGCAGCATATCTTTTTTATCCGTGAAGGCGATCTTCTTGCCGTCCGGCGAAGGAATGCCTTCGAAGCGGAATCCTTTTCCGTCGCTGGTCAACTGCTCGCCTTTGCCGATGCCGTTGGCTGGATATTTCCAGAACTCGACTTCGCCTGTTTCATCGGATTGGATTATCAATGATTTACCGTCCGGCATGAAGCACGCATTGCGGTATCTTACACCGGACTTCCTTGTAACTTCAACGAACCTACCCTGCGATGCGGGCGCGACAAAAACCTGACCGCGCGCTGTCAGAACAACCTTATCTCCCTCCGGCGAGATGTGCACTGAAGTAAGATAGGACATCGGGTTCTTTACCCACGTCGTTACTTCCTGATCGAAGTCTGATGAAAGATTTATTGACACTACTTTATCCGTGCTTGAAGCGATATCATAAAGATGGATATCCGCGCCGCACTGGTAAACTATCTTCCCGTCGTCGAGGCTTGCGGACTGCGCGTCGAATCCTTTGCTGAATGTTTCCTGCTTTAATTCCTTGCCGTCTTTATCCATCGACCAGATGTTCATTGTGCCGTCGCGGTCGCTTATAAAATAAACTCTGCCGTTCCACAGCATCGGATCTTTGCTTGTCCCCGTGTAATCCGCCGTAAGAGGCACCGCTTCTTCCTCTCCGTTCACATAACGCCATATATTCTGCGCTGTCCCTCCTTTGTATCTTTTAGTATGACTTCCCTGGAAAGGAAGACGAGTAAAATATAACGTATCGTCGTCCGCGCTGAATACTCCGTCGCTCGCCTGTTCAAGCGGAATTAATTTGTTCTCGAGCGAAGCGGGATCAATTATGCAAAGCTGAACATCCGGCAGCGTTGAGAAGTCGGAAGTCGCATATATGATCTTTCCGCCGTGCGTCCATCCGGCTACTGTCGAATAAGTTCCGTTATATGTAATTCGTTTTGGAACTCCGCCGTCGACAGGCATTGTATATACTTCTGTTGGACCTTCATACTGGGCAGAGAATGCAATCGTCTGTCCGTCAGGTGAAATATAGGCGTGCGACTCTGTCCCGGTGCTTGTGGTTAATCTCGTTGCCGTACCTCCATTAATGTTTACAGACCATAGATCGCCTTCCGAAGTAAATACAATTTCGTTTCCGTGGATCGATGGGAACCTGTAATAACCTTCCCTTGAACTTGCGAATGCTGAAATAGAAAATACAACCGCTGATAAAAGTATAATTAAGCGTTTCACTGCAGCCTCCAGGACTATAAATTTTTGATAAGAAATTTTTGCTGAAAAATATATAGCAAGAAGAATAAATGCAAAGAGATTTACATGAATGAAATTTACCCTAATAACTCGATGTTCCCTTCGTGCTTTTTCCTTTTCACTTCTTACCTCTCACTTTTTACTTCTTACTTCTCACTTTTCACTTCTTACCTCTCACTTTTTACTTCTTACTTCTCACTTGTTAATCCATAGAAGAAGATAATATGATGTCAGTCTCAGCCTTTGCAGTATTGATTATACATTTCTACCTTTATAACTTTATGCCAAATTTTAGATCAATATAACAGGCGCATATATGAACACAAGAAAAATATTATCCGGCGGAAGAGTTACTATACCGGCAGGACTGAGAAAAAAGTATGGCATTAAAGCCGGCACTAAAATATTTTTTAAAGAAGAAAAGGACGGAATAATATTATATCCGGTAACCGCTAAAACAATTAAAGACGGAATTGGTTTCTTGAAGCATGATAAAGGGATGCTGAAGTCTTTGATGGAGGAGAAGAAGAGGGAGAGGGAGAGGGAACTTTAAATTGTAATCTGAATACCTTCCTGTCTTACTATCTCAATGATCGGTGAGACGTCATCTTCAATAAATCTCTTTTCGCCTATTGCTAAAGGTTCAATCCTGTTTTCTGTTCTTATTTTAGAAAGCCAAATAGCGGGCATATATTTATCTGTTTCGGAATCAAAGAGAGGTGATACAAGCATAAGGTCTATGTCGCTGTCAGGCGATGCAGTACCGTTTGCCTGACTGCCGTAAAGGAATGCCTTTTTTATCTCTATTCCTTTAGCGGCTAACTCATCTAGATATTCCTTAACTATCTTTATAACTTTTGCGTTAACCATAATAATAAATCTTTAGTCTTGCTTAAATAATCATTTATCTTTTCTTTTGAAGGAATCAAAGGAGAATAATCAGGATACCTTCCTTCCAGCTGATATTTCATTAATACAGGTAAAAACTCTAAATATTTTTCTTCAAGTTCTAGTTCTGAATGTTCGGTAAGGTAAATAAGATCATGAGTTTTTGGCGCTGCCGTCTTATTATGTTTTACATAATTTGCTTTTAATATCTTTTCTATCGCAAGATGACAAAAAACAAACCGTGAAGATATTTTCCCTTCTCAATCAATATCTCAGCAGTTTCAATATCGGAAAATGAACCGCTTTTCCAATATTCGATTTGTTTGTTTATATTCATAATAGATAGAAAACTTTAAATCATGTTGGGAGAATTTAATCATAATAATCATAATAATAAATGAATACCTCTAATTATAGGTATTTAAACAGAAGAAAATTATTTTTATGAACACAAGAAAAGTATTATCCGGAGGAAGAATAACAATACCGCGTCGCTGCGGAAGAAATACAATTTGACCGTATTTATCAGTCAGTTATCTCTTCGGCTTCGAACGCGTCGTTAATTACCATTTCTATTTCCTCGAAAACAAAATTGAGTTCCGATTTTTCTTTATCCGTTGATGCGTCCCTGGCGCTGCCTATAAAATACTCCGTCAGCTCTATTGCTTTGTCTTCGTCTTCTGCTTGTATTGTTACGCTGTATAACTTGTGAAGTCCTACTCTAAATGTTTTCGTTTTATGTTATCCTTTTTATTATTGTGTAAATTACTTTTGAAAATTTATTTGACAAAGGAATATTTTTATGAACATAAGAAAAATATTATCCGGCGGCAGAGTAACCATACCCGCAGAGCTAAGAAAGAAGTACGACATTAAAGCCGGTACTAAGATATTTTTTAAAGTAGAGAAAGACGGAATTGTACTATATCCAGTAACCTCGAAAACAATTAAAGACGGAATTGGTTTCTTTAAGCCTGATAAACAGATGCTGAAATCGCTGATGAAGGAGAAGAAGTTTGAAAGAGAATTGTAGTTCGTTCTTATTATACAATCCTACTAATATTTGAAACTTTTTATATAAATCCCCGCTAAAACAATGTGACTCATAGTCCGTTGTCTCATAATCCTCACAAATCTAATTTAAACTTATGGATATACAACAAAAGATTGGCAAAAGGATTCGCGAATTGCGTAAGGAAAAAGGCTTATCTCAGGAAGCTTTTGCTGATCTTGCAAGGATAGATAGAACATATGTGAATAGCGTAGAAAACGGGAAAAGAAATATATCCTTAAAGAACATTGAAAAGATAGCAAACGCTTTTAATATATCTATTTCTAATTTTTTCTATGATGATATTTTTTCTGATAGTAAGAAAAAATGATTTTTATTTATTCAATTAATGGAAACAAAACTTACCTTTATTGACCTCTTTGCAGGAGCAGGTGGTTTATCAGAAGGATTTATACGCACCGGATTTAAACCAATTGCATTCGTGGAAAAAGATAGTAATGCATGTTTTACAATTAAAACTAGATTAGCTTACTATCATTTAAAAAATGATAAAGGATTTGAGTCTTACATCAATTATCTTAACCAAACTATTTCCCGCGATGAATTATATAGTGAAGTACCGGAAAAAACGCTAAGCTCTGTTATTAATAAAGAAATAGGCTCAAGAACAATAAAAACAATTTTTAATAAGATTGATAAATTAAATGGGAAAAATAAAGTCGACCTAATCATTGGGGGTCCTCCCTGTCAGGCATATTCATTAAGCGGAAGAGCGGCTGACGAAAATGGTATGAAAAGAGATCATAGAAATTTTCTATATAAATATTATGGTAAGTTTCTTTCTAGATATTCCCCGAAGATATTTTTATTTGAAAATGTTCCGGGATTATATACAGCTAATAACGGGAAATATTACAAAAATATGCTCTCATATTTTGACAGGCTTGGTTATAATGTCAAAGACGAAATTCAAGATGCTGCCGACTTTGGTGTTGTTCAAAGAAGAAAGAGAGTAATTATTGTTGGTTGGAAAAAGGATTTAGATTTTCTATACCCGGACTTCGATAAAATCGAACACGAGTGGACAATAAAAGATTTATTTGTTGATCTGCCTTTATTAAAATCGGGTGACATAGTTCCGGTTGCCAAATATAAAGGTGAAATGAATGAGTATTTAAAAAGATTCGAAATTAGAAACGGTATAGATATAGTAACCCAGAATATTACGAGACCCCATAATAGTAAAGATTTAAATATTTATAAGCTAGCCATTGAAATGCTTGAAACAGAAAACAAAAGGATAAAGAATAGTGAAATACCGATAGAAATTAGAACTCAAAATAATGTCGATTCATTTCTTGATAGATTTAAAGTCGTTCGGAAAGACTCTATTTCACATACCATGATTGCACATATTGCAAAGGATGGTCATCATTTTATTCATCCCGATATCGATCAATTAAGATCACTCTCGGTAAGAGAGGCGGCAAGAATACAATCTTTCCCAGATGATTATTTCTTTGAAGGGTCAAGAACAAGTGTTTTCATGCAAATAGGAAATGCAGTTCCCCCTCTTCTTTCATTATCCTTAGCTAAAGGAATAAAAAAACAATTGTAAAGTATATGAGCATTACCTTTCGGGATATATTGAATCAGAAAGTATGGAATAAATACGAAGACTATATAGCCGAAGGAATCAAACAATATTCAAAAGAACTAGCTGATGATATAATAGAAGGGAAAAAACATAAAAAGGAAATAAGGGAGTTTTTAGAACAACACTTTGAAATAAAAAAAGTACCGTCTGATTTAACAAAGGAAAAAGAATTGTTAATTAAGGGGGAGATTGTTGGAATAGATGGTACTATAGCTACACATAAAACAATCACCGGCACTATGGCTCAGTTAGGTGTTGTAGCAGTTAATTATCTTAATGAAAAAATCCAACACTCCTATTTTATAAGTGAAGCTAGATTTAAACAGAACATTGAAAATGTAACTGAATATTTATATTCTCACGAACCTATTAATAAAATAATTTCCAGTGTTGTATTAAGGGCTGCACTCCAGGTTAGAGAGCGTGAACTTGGACTTGATGACAAGTTTAAAGATAAATATAAAATTTATCATGGACCTTTAATACCATTTGAAATGCTTGCAAATCCTGGTAAGGCAGATTTTAAGGTTCTAGATGTAACTTTGGAAGTATTAGAAAAAATTATAAATAATAAAAAATGTCTAAGTGTAGTTTCGCGGTCGCAAAATGATGCATACATAAGAATTGGTTTATCTTTAAACAAAGGCGAATACATACAGTTAAAGAAATCCGTTGGCTTAGAAATACTTGAGGATCGGACGTTACTGAAAGACAAGGAAAGATGGCGGGAAGAGGATTATTTATTAGTTAATAATTTCGTAAATAAGAGAGTGACGAAAATAAAAGTAGGATTAATTAAGGTTTCTCAACGTCCGTATGTTTTTCATGCACATGAAGATATCTTTGATCAGGCGGCTCGAATAATTTATAGAGATTCTTTATTTCAAAAAGAAAAAGGTTTTCCTTTACTTATTGATTATGCTGATAATCTATGTTCTACATTTTTTAAAGCAAGCGATTTTAACAATATTATAGAATATCAATTAGCAAAAGAAGGAGAATATTTTTCTGAATCATCAGAAGAAAATTTGAGGAGAAAGTAATTATGGAACTGGATAAAAAAAATGCTATCGGATTTATAAATTTTGATTCAGGAAGCGGTAACAATAATGAAGTAGAAATCAGAATCCCATTCGATAAAATAAAGGAATTATTAAGAGGAAAATATATTATTATTCCAGATGAGAATGATGACCAATTTTACTTAGCACGATTAACCAAAGGTCCATTCTATACACCGGATGCAGTTAGTCGTGATTCAGCATTTGCAAGAGCTTCAATAATACAAGCAGGAGAGATAGATTTTGTTCCCGACTATCATGCAATTTGTTTTTGTGAACTTATTGGATTATTCCATTTTAGTTCCTCAAGTCTATCGGGGATACAAACAAGACCGCATCCAAAGTCACCTGTATTTCCACTACCGCCAGAAAAACTAGAAGACTTATTGAAATTAAAAGGTAATATGTATCTTGGTCATTTAAGCGGATATGAAGATATAAGAGTATATCTTGATGCAAATTCAAAGGTTGTTTTGCCAAGGAATATTGGAATCTTCGGAACTGTTGGATCCGGGAAAACAAATTCTTCGCAGGTTCTTATTGAAGAAGCAATATCAGCAGGATGGTCAGTTGTCGTACTTGATGTAGAAGGTGAATACATTTCTATGGATAAACCTAATTTAGAAATTGAAGGCAACTCAGGACTTAAAAAGAAATTTGAAAAATTTAAAGTAACTCCTGAGGGATTAAAAAACTTTCAAGTATATCATCCAGCTGGCACAGATTGTAAAAGACCGGATTCTTTAGAATTTAGTATTCCATTTGGTAGTCTTTCTCCTTATGAACTTTCTGCAATAATGGGTATGAATGAAACACAGGAGGACAGATTTATAGATTTGTGGGATAGACAGATTGCTGAAATAACCACTAAGACTACCAGGCCCAAAAATCCTAAAAATCAATGGAAAGCAATTCAAGAAAATGAGTTTAATGAAGAACCGGAATACCCTGATCTAACAATTAATTCTCTTTTAGAAAGGTTAGAAGAAGTAGTAAAAGAACAGAAAGGTTCCTCTAAAGCCTCATGGTTAGTTGTTAAAAGACTCTTAAGACGTTTAGAACGCTTTAGAATTTTTGATAGTACGGAAAATCTAATTGACGTATTAGATTTATTAAAGCCTGGAAAAGTAAGCGTTATGGATTTAAGTAATTCATATACAGTACAGGTTAATAATATTGTAATTGCTTATCTGCTTAAAAAAATATTTGAACAAAAAATAAAAGAACCAGAGCTGCCTCCCACAATTATTTTTATTGAAGAAGCTCATACTTTTGTCAGTAAAGAAAATGCATCAAAGATGGAAGCTTTATTAGATAGATTACGGGAGGTTACGAGAAGAGGAAGGAAAAGATGGCTTGGATTATGTTTTATATCCCAGCAACCTTCGCACATTCCGGAAGAAATATTTGAATTGTGTAATACTAAAATTATACACCAGACAACAGGTAGTCGAAATTTAAATGCTTTGAAAGTTTCTGGTGGAAACATAAATGAGGCAATATGGGATGATGTACCTACACTTGGTCAAGGAAGAAGTATTATTATTTCTCCTCAATTCCAGCATCCTATTATGACAAATATGAGAATATGTAAATCTAATAGGGAGCACACAGCATAGTTATGAATAAAAAACAAATAAAGTTTACACCAAAAGCCCGTCTTATCCAGATACTCGGCGAACATCTTATTAAAGATGCAACTGTAGGTTTAATTGAACTTGTAAAGAATAGTTATGATGCAGACGCTACAAAAGTTGAAATTATTATGGATTCATTAAATACGCCTAATGCTAAAATTACAATTAAAGATAATGGCTTAGGAATGAGCGAAGAACAATTCATTAATAATTGGATGAATCCTGCTTCCGGGCATAAAGAAATGCAGAAAGTTGAAGAAAAAAGAACAAAGTTGGGGCGGTTACCTCTAGGTGAAAAAGGTGTTGGCAGATTTGCTGTACAGCAGATTGGAAATAAATTATTAATGATAAGCAAGGTACATGGAAATGATAATGAATTAAATGTAGAAATTGATTGGAAAGATTTTGATAATTATAATCTTGATTTGTCGCAGATTCCAATCAATTATTCATTAGATAATCATAGCAAAATTATAGATCGTGCTTCTGGGACAACTTTAGAAATTTCAGATTTAAAATCTGCCTGGTCTGAAGATGATATTAGAAGAATCTCTACTTCGCTTAAAAGAATGAAAAGCCCGTTTAAGGAAATTGATAACTTTGAGGTCTTCTTAAATTTTGAAAATTGTCCTGATTCGTTTTTAAAGTATAGTGATATTGAAGGCTCGGATCTTATTAATAAAGCTCATTATACCTTATATGCAATTGTAGACAAAAAAGGTGAACTCGACTTTGAATACAATTTCAAACTGCCTGGTTTTAAGACTAATAAAAAAGAAGGACATTTAAATCTATTATTAAATACGGATATAAATATAAGTGAACCAATTTTATGTGGAGGTTTTTTTGTTAAACTTTTTGCGTTCGATAGGAAAGTTAGTTCATTAAAATCAACAGATATATCAAGAACAAGTCTTCGTAAAATGACGGGGGTAAGTGTTTATAGAGATGGAATAAGAATATTTCCATACGGTGAAGAAGGAAATGATTGGTTAAACCTTGATAACAGAAGAATTCAAAACCCCGGGGAAAGAATAGGCAATGATCAGGTAATTGGTTTAATTGAAATAGATCAAAAGGAAAATTCGTTGCTTATAGATAAAACAAATCGTGAAGGATTAATTGAAAATCAAGCTTATCATCAGTTCGCAATTATACTAATTGGTATAATTAATATTTTGGAAACTGAAATGATGGATGACAGAAGATTAGTGAATCCACCCAAAAAGCAGTCAGACAAAAATATGGATGATGTAATTCAAAATGTAAAAAAAGATATTGATAAATTAGTTTCTAAAATAAAAGCTGAAAATCCAGAAGACTCAGTTAGAGTTAAAGAAGAATTGCAAACCATATTCAAAATGGTAGACGACATAAAAAAAATAACTAAAGATGAAATCGAAGATATACAACACATAAATGATATGCTATTCAACCTTGCAGGAACTGGATTGGCAGCAGAGAGATTTACACATGAATTTTCTAGGCTTGTCGCAGGTGCAAATGCTTCTTTAGACCGATTATCAGGAAATGTTGATATGAAAGTACCACATATTAAAAAGGAAATAAATACTATCAGGGCAGCTCTGGAAGCATTAAGAAATGATATTAAATTACTCGGTCCTATGTTCTACGTTAAAAAGGTGGCTCAAGAAAAAGAACTGAATATTTATGATATTATTAAAAACACAATATCATTACAGGAACATTTTCTAGATAAAGAAAAAATTAAACACAAAATTTTAGGTGATCCTTTTAAGGTAACTATGCGCGAAGGATCGTGCATGCAAATTTTTAACAATTTGATAGACAATTCAATTTACTGGTTATCGAAAAAATCAGAAACAGATAAAAGGACTATTAATTTAATTATGGATTCAAAAAACCTCTGTGTTTATGTTTCTGACAGTGGACCGGGGATAGTCCAACGCTACAGAGATAAAATTTTTGATCCATTCTTTTCATTAAAAGTAGAGGAAGGCAGAGGTTTGGGACTATATATTGTCAAAGAAATCCTTGAAGAAAAAAATATGGATATCATATTAGTTGAAAAAGAGGACTATCCTGACTTATTAAATGGTGCAAGCTTTAAAATAATATTTAAGGATAAATATGAATAACTTAAATAGGGTGCTTGTTATAGATGACAAGTTTGAAGAATTTAAAGAAAAATTGGAACAAGATTTTACTTCAAAAGGTATAGAAATATTTTTTTGTCAGAATAAAGACGAAGGAATTAAACAATTAAATTCACATAAACACTTCGATTTGGTGATTTTAGATTGGTACTTAGATGGAGAGGGAAGTGAATTAAGTCTTTTGTTTTTATCTGAATTAAAAAAATGTTGTTTTATACCTGTATTTGTTTGGACACATCAATATTATAACTATGAACAGGATTTTTCAAACGGAAAGATACTATATCCTAAAGATTTAATAGATGGTATTTCTAAAGAAGATATAGATTCCGCTAAATTAAAAGAGAAAGTTTTAGAATTATATTCAATATGTAAAATTGCACACTTAAGTGAGATTTATCGTGAAACAATACATCGAAAATTAGAAGAGGTATTTTTTGAATTATCTGAAATTTCAAGCATAAACTTAGTAAAAATGATTAAGTCTATTTCCGGTAAAAATAATAATATCGATTGGAGTAATGATTTAATTCTAAATTTTATTCATCGTAAGCTTATTTCAGATGCTGATTTTATAAAAGGAATAAATGACCTATTATCATCCGCTGATAAAACTGAAATTCAAGAAGAAAATATCCAAAAGGAAATTATTAATAAGATAATGTATTTCAAACCTACCCCAAATAGGTTAAGGTGCGGCGATATTATTAAAATTAAAGATTCCGAAGGAGCATCTAAAATAGGAATTATCGTAAACCCAGATTGCGATTTGTCAAATAACAAAACTAGATATATAGAATTAATTGAATTGAGGGAATTAGATGATTCTGAAATGAGTTTAACCACAGAGAATAAGAAGAATATAAAAAAATTCAATCATTCTTCTTTTTATTTTTTCCCCGCAATACAAAGTGAAAAGAAATATCTTGATTTCGTAGCAATATATAAATCTAAATTCGTCTTGTCAGAAAGATCAGATGAAAATAATTCAAGTTACCCGATGTCTTCAAAGTTGTTGGATTATAATGATTACTTTTCCATTGGTAATACGCTAGCTGAAATAGAATTTATTTGTTGTCTTGATGAACCATATAAAAGTGATTTTCTAAATCATTTGCATAGTCACAATTTGAGAGTCGGAATTCCTGATATTAAAAATTTATGGCTAAGTTAGCTACTCATATTATTAAAAACCATAGAAAATACTTAAGGAATTTTTATTGGAGACATAGACCCAATCCGTACAAAATGATGGTCGCAGAATTCATGCTTCAGAGAACAAAAGCAGAACAGGTGGAACCGGTTTATAAAAAATTTCTCAAACAATATCCAACAGTTTATAATTTGGCTAAAGCAAAATCTAAGAGCGTTGCAAAGTATACAAACTCTTTAGGTCTTCATTGTCGTTATAAAAAATTTTTAGACGCTGCAAAGTACATTGTTGATGAACTAAAAGGAGAATTTCCAAAAACTCAAAAAGAGATGCTAAAGATTCCAGGAGTTGGTGACTACGTAGCCGGTGCTGTTTTAGCTGTTTGTAGCAATAATGCAGATTATGTAATCGACAGCAATATTGCGCGCTTCATAAATAGATATTATGGTTTAGGATTAAAAGGTGAGATAAGAAGAAAAAAAATAATTATAGAAAAGGCGAAGAAACTTTTTAAAACAGATAATCAAAAGGATTTACTTTTTGCGCTTCTTGATTATACTGCTTTAGTATGCAAGCCAATCAAACCCGATTGTGATAAGTGCATCTTTAATAAATGTAAAACTAATTGTAAATAATTTTCTTCTTTTACTATCTAATAAATTAATCTTTCCCCCTTCTCCAAAGGCGGCACTTTCCTCACCGGCAAGAACGTTCGTATTCTTTGCATGAAATGTAGTCTAAGTAAATCCGACAAGCTTCTTTCAATCCTTTGCGCTTAGGTTCGTTAAGGAAGAACAAAAGCTCAATAAAAAACAATCTCCCGCAAAGCCTTTCGTTCATTGACGGGCTGCACAAATAGAAATATTATTAAATGATAATTAGGATACGGTAAATACTATCCGTATCTTTGCTTTGTAAGACAGTAGGTATAGAAGTAAATATCCCGCCGACAACGGTATAATTGTAGAAGTAGACGCAATTCGTTTTAACCCTTCAATAGAATTCAAAGCACTGTCAAAAACAAATAATCAATTAATTACAAAAAGGAGCATCTGTTATGGCAGAGCGCAAACAAGGTACTGTTAAATGGTTTAGCAGCGCAAAAGGTTTCGGTTTTATTCAGCAGCAAAGCGGAAACGATATATTCGTTCACGTCAATTCTATATCCGACGTCAACGATAAAACATTGGATGAAAATGATAAGGTGGAATATACGGTTACTCAGGGTACAAAAGGCCCGCAGGCATCCGATGTTAAGCTGATAAGATAAAAATTATTTTAGCTATTCTAAACTTTAATTTAAGTCAGCATATCCGGGGGTTATATATGCTGACTTTATTATATCACCCATAAACTATTTTACCCTTTTCAAATTATCTTTACAGCTGCGGGCAAGCAAAACATGTTTGATTGCGTTTGCCTTCTTTATGGAGCGCTTTAATAACGGAGGAGGTTCTTCAAACAACATAAATATATTTATAGAATTATAATGCAAGCTCAGATAACCTTCTCTCCCTCCTCTTCGCATAAATTTTTGTATTTAAAAGAAATGCTATCAGTTCTGTTTGCATCTGCTCATGATTTTCGCAAGTCTTTTTAATTCGCTTTTACGTATATTTGCTGCAAAAACAAATAACATTCGCCTTAGGCTAAATTATTATATTCATAATGAAACCAATTGAACTATCATATTACTTAATCAATAATTTCAGCAAGCTTTCTCCCGACGGTATTACTCCGCTAAAGCTGCAGAAATTATTGTACTACGTTTATGTTTGGGGAATAGTTGCACATAATAAGGTCCTTGATGCCGGATTCGAGAAGTGGGATCTTGGTCCCGTAAACACTGAAGTTTATCATCATTTTAAAAGTTACGGTAAATCGGAAATAGCTAAAGATAATTTTCCAAAAGTAATTTTATCCTCTTCGAATAAAAAGTTTGTCGACTTTATAGCTTCTAATTATATCAAGTACAGCGCAGTAACTCTATCCGCAATGACGCACAAAGACCAGCCCTGGAAAAATACTCCTCAAAATTCAACTATAGATGAAAAGGCTATAAAATCTTTTTATAATAATTTAAACTTTGCGAAGAACTTTCCGCTCGGTAAGGCGGAATATTTTTATCCCGTCGAAACCGATCTGCACTACTCATATATACTGGACATGCCCTCAAGTACCGGGAAAAAAACTTTCTATTATAACTCTTATAAAGAATACCTGCAATTAGAAAAACAAAGCCAGAATGCTTTTGAAAAAGAAATCAAAGAATGGCTCCAGTAGTTCTTCTGAATTAGCATACCTTGCAGAACTAATTACTGATTTTCCTCTTAAAAAGAAAATTTCTCCCGGGCAGGCTGAAAAACTTTTGATCTCACGTTACCTGCAGCTTGAGAAGAATTTATCGCTCCTTTTAAAGCTTATAGATAACCCGGACCTTAGAAATAATATCCTAAGCCTTGATTTCAAATATCCCGGCGCACCGGATTTCTTCCCAAAGTATTTTTATTTCTTGATGCATTTCTCTCACGCATTTTTATTTTCAAAAATATTGAATAACGCCGGTGAATTCAGAAAGTCAACAGATCCAAACGGCGGCAGGATAGGATTTGGCGGTTCGGATTATAGAACAATAGCTAAATTCAAATACTCCGGTTCGCCTTGCGATGAAATAGAAAAAGATCTGCAAGATTGTTTTTCACTGCTGATAAATAAACCTGCTGATCCTCTTTCAAATTCAGTGGAATTCTACCGCCGCTTTGTAAAAATTCATCCTTACTATGACGGCAACGGCAGAATCGGCAGGCTTATCATCAGCATTTATAATTTATATTTTGGCAGCAGCATAAACTGGGGAAACATAGAAAAGGGCGGGAATAAAACAGAATTTATTAAGAGACTGAACGAATGCCACAAACGCGAAGGTCAACCGATATATAATAAATATTTCAACTACCTTCTTAAGTTCTTTCGTAAATTCCTTGTCAATATTACAGAACATTAAAAAGTGTAGCCGTACAAAACAACAAAAGCACTTGTAATTGAAATCCCGGAGAAAACAATTACGCATGCTTTTGTATCAGGTATTAGTGCGTTTAGTTAGACGGCGGAGGCGGTTTCTTGCCGCCGCGCTTCTTCCTGTCGGAAGGCTTGGTACCGCCGAGCATCTCGTACTCGTCGGATTCCTCGTTGAACTTTCCAGCCGCGCTCTTAAGTATACGCTTGTTGTATTCGGCAAGCATTACTTCTATTGCGTCAAGCTGGTTCTGCTTCTGCGTGAAGACATCGAGCGCTGCATCGTATTCTTTTTTCGCTGCGTCATATTCCTGAAGCTTTGAAGTGAATACTTCTACAGTAAGCGTGTTGCCGTCTTCTCCGTAATCTATCGTCTTCTTCTTATCTGAATCGATCTTTATCATCGCATCCAGCTTTTTCTTTGAGTTGTCAACGACCTCGGACGTTCCTTTTTTTACGTAAGCCAATTATCTCACCTCCTTAACTCCCGGCTTTTTTATTGTTACTGCTGCTTGTCAGCATCTTTATGATATTAATAAATAAAAAACATCGTTTTAGGCTGAATTATTCGTTTTTCTGCGAATTTCGGACTTTTTATACTCGCGGAACCTATCCGGAAAGCTTCCGGAAGTCTTTTTAAAGCTTTAGAAAGACCTGGAAAAGCTTTTCCAGCTCTTCGGAAAGCTTTTCTAGCTCTTCGGAAAGCTTTCTTTGCTCCTCGGAAAGCTTTCTTTGCTCTTCGGAAAGCTTTCTTTGTTCCTCGGAAAGCTTTTCCAGCTCTTCGGGAAGCTTTCTTAGTTCTTCAAAAAGCTTCCTTAAGTCTTCTAAAAGCTTTGCTGATACATGGAAGAACTTCTCAAGCTTCTCATAAAATTTATTAAGTCTTTCAAAAAGCTCTTCTAATTATATCAGCAGCTCCGGCAGCTCATTCAAAACTTTATAAGAACAAAGTAGTTTTTACGGTTAAAATATACCGGGCTTGTCTTCTTAATTCTATAAGGAAGTGCCTGAATTTTTTTAAGTGATTTCCTGAGATAAGAGAGGTATGATAATAAGCAGAATCTGGACTGCTTCAAATGTGAGGATAAGTATCAGTTCCCTTAATTTCTTTACTTTGAATTTTCTTAGTATCCTTGAGATGTGGGAATCAACTGTTTTAATATCAACGAAAAGATCGCCTGCTATCTGCCTGCCCGTCTTTCCTTGTTTAAGCTGTTCGACGATCTCTTTTTCCCTTCTGGTAAGCGCGGGCGTTTCAGCCGTCTTCTTATTCTCAGCCTCCGGAAGACAGATCTTTCGGATCAGGGCGCCGATAAAATTATTTCCCATGCTTACATTCAATACAGCTTCCTTAATCAATCCAGGCTCGTCGCTTGAGCTTACAATACCTTTCGCGCCGTCCAGGATAAACGTAATTAGGTAGTCTCTATTATTTGAAGCTGTATAGAGGATCTTTTTTGCGGAAATATTTTCGTCTGAAATAAAATTATGGATCAATACGCATTCATCCCGTGTAATGCCGATGTCCGAAAAGATCATCACCGTATTCTTCCCGGAGTAATTGCCGGGTAGAGATGAAAAATTTTTGAATGGGATCAATGTGAAATCAATTTTGCCGTTTCCTCTGAAAGTATTCAACACGCCCTTACCAAGAGCGGAACATTTTGTAATAAACAGAACCCTTATCTTATTCAATTAACGTTCCTGCGATTTAATAATTTCGTATGTGTTTATAATATAATAAATTATTCAATAAATGGAATCAGTAAATTTACGTATTTTGTAAAGTGGGTAAATCCCCGCGCAGTATGAATCGCAAACATTCCGGGATGCAAAGCGCAAAGAGCATTGCGGCGTCTATCATTGCGCTTAGCTCTTTGCTCAATGCCTTCAGGTTTTTTTTATTTCCCCGCGCTTGCCTCTAAAGCCGGTTTCTTTTTTACTATCTTCGATGCGATGACAGCAAACAGTCCGAGCACTACGCCGGATATTGCGCCTATAATAGGTCCGCCTATAAGCATCATCAGTCTCGGATGGTCCATAAAGGGAACAATAACCTTTACGGAAGTTTGCTGCAGATGATGGGCGAGATAAGTGCCTGCAAAGATTATATGCGCGGCTGTTATCCATACGCTGTTCACAAGGCTTACCAGGAATCCGTGCAGAAAATATTTTCCATCGCAGTTCCTTGCAATTATTAGAGCGCAGATAATAAGGATCGCCGCCCAGAGAACCGGCTCAACTGTTCCGGGTATTAATGAAATTGTCCCGGCAGCCATTGCAAGCCCGAACAATGATAACTGAAAGATCAGCTTTGTATTCATTCTTAATATATGCTCCTTCCGGATAGATTATGGTTTTAAAATATTAGCTGGATCCGCGCGCGTAAGATAGGACGTAGTTTTTTAAAAACAAATATTCGCTGTTACATCAGGAACCATGAACGGTTACTGGCGGGATTTTTGTCTTTGCGGCTTTAAATCTTATAATATGCTTGCGCCTTAAATTCCCAGATGCAAAGCGCAAAGGGCATTTAGCAAATCGTTAGACAGGTTTTGTTTCAGTATTGAGGATCTATATATCAGCTTAACTCTTCGCTCAGGTGCTCAACGTCGCCGGCGAGCTGGATTATTCTTTCTTTAAGGTCCAGCATCTCGTCGGATGTGTAATCGTATTTGTTCTCGCCTTTCTTCCTCGACTCGATTATGTCGAGAAGCAGCGACATAAGCTCCTGCATCTCTTCATATCTTTCTTCAAATTCCGGGTCGTGGATATATTCCTTGTGGGCGGCGAAAATATCGCTGGTTCGCTTTAGATAATAAAGCAGTTCTTCTTCGGTTGTCATAATTAACTCCTTCAAAACTGATTTAAATTGGCTGCGTGAAAATTCTTTATCAACGCATAAATATTCTCGTATCTATTTCACTCCCGGCGGAGTTCTTATCGTCGGGAGGAATAATTTTTCTACAATCATATCACTTCTACAGAAATTATATTTTCTTTTTAGTCCCGGTTCAACTGCATAAGCGTCAACTTAATCTTTCTAAGTAATGCTGTAAATACAAATTATACTTTTGTATCCATGTCTTTAAATTACGTTCATACATTCAATAAGCTCATAAGGTTTTAACAGCGGGTTTTATGTTGGTTACTAAGGTTGCGGAAGAAGATAATTTTTTTAACATAATATCAAAAACATTTTGGGATTAAAAATGCGCTGATACTTTATGCTAAAGAATCTTTATTTTTTTGTTGACCTTAGTAACAACAAACCCGCCTTGCCCGCAATTCGGGCACGCAACCTTTCACCTTATTACCTTATTGGTATGCCGCATACACGTCTCAACAAGCACTCATAGATTTACGCTTATACATTACAGCCGGAAGACATGATTGCAGAAGAACCAAACCCCATAACCCAGGAGCGCCCGCGTGCTCAATGCAAAAAGTGATCTGCTTATTCAATTTTATGAACATCAAGTAATCAGAATCTAATTTTTACACGACCTCTAATCCGCGGGTTAATAATAAAAGCATAATACATAACAGCTTTACCTCTCCGGCTTCTATACAGAGCGGTAAAAAAAAGCTAATTCACTCAACGGGTTGATTTAATCTATTTATACTTCGCGATAAATGCAAACCAATTATAACAGCTATATGTCTTTGCATAAAGGTCTCTTTAAAAGTATATTTGAAACAAATAATCGCTGAATATCTATGCAACACATTTTAAATGAATCAGTCTCATCTGCTGTAAAAGAGCTTAAGGATAGTCTTGATAATCTTATTCATGAAAGACTGAAGAAGATAATTTTGTACGGTTCCTATTCGCACGGTGATTACGATAATGAATCGGATGTAGACATACTTATTCTTGCTGATCTTCGGAATGATGAAATAAACAAACTGAATAAAAAACTGGATAATCTTTCTGCGGATTTATCATTAAAATATAACATGGTAATAACGCCGATTTTAAAAAATATAAATTCATTTACGGCGTATTCTGAAGCGCTTCCTTTTTATAATAATATCATTAAAGAAGGCATAGTATTATATGGATGATCCCGAAAGGTCGCTTTCAAATTACAGGCTCTCTAAATCAGAAGACGACTTAAACGCTTCTAAGCTGCTCTTAAAAAACAAACTGTACTCCCAATCAATAAACCGTTCTTATTATTCTATCTTTCACTCTGTACGTGCATTGCTTGCTTTCGACAGGTTTGATTCCAAAAAACATTCCGGCATTATTTCGTATTTTAATGAGCACTACATTAAGGCGGGTTTAATAGAGAAAGAATATTCTGTAATAATGATGTCTGCGGAAAGAATCAGGAATGAAAGCGATTACGACGATTTATTTACAGCGTCTAAAGAACAAGCCGATCTGCAGGTAAGGAATGCTGAAAAGTTTTTAAATAGAATAAAAGAGTTTTTAAGAACCGAATAAATACAGCATTAATTTTTTAATCCCCTGTAGATTAAATTAAATTATTTTAAGTGCATCATCATCTTTGTCTGCATGAACGATCCGGCATTTATCCTGTAATAATAAATACCGCTCGCAAGCGGCGCCCCGTTGAGCGTAACAGTATGCTGTCCTTCCGTATACTCAGCGTCGGTAACTCTTTCTACAAATTGACCGAGAGTATTATAAAGATTAATAGTAACTCTCGACGGCGATGCTATTGTAAAATCAATATGAGTAACGGGATTAAACGGGTTCGGGTAATTCTGGGATAAAGAATAATTGTAAACAACCGGAATAACAACAGCGTTAGTATCAACACTTACGTAAGCGCGGATAAGATATATCGCCACGGTAGTATCCGAAGAAGAAATATAATACCAGCCCGGCGCCGAGCCGCCTGTTGGATTGTGAAGATATGTAAAGCTGTGGTAGGAATCTGTTCCGTGATAATCAGTCACCATAACTCCCGGCGTTGCGGGATCGGAACCTATAACAAAGGCAACCGCGAATGCATTATCAGTCCTGATATTATAAGATGTTAAATCAACCTTGCTCCAGTTCTGCCACGGAACAGGGTATGGCAGAGGACTCGTAGTGGAGATCGATGCGGTAATATTCTTAAGAAGCGGTGTTCCAAGAGGAGTAGGATTGGCAGAGCCTGTATACTGATATATGCCGCCGGTAATAGAGCCTGCATGTCTCAGTGCGACTTTAATCGAATCAAGCTTTCCGCCGGGATACGGATCGAACTGAACACAAACTGTATCGGAAGGATCAAACTTATAATAACCGACTGGTTCGGCGTTATCCCATTTAAGCTCTGTTTCCAGATTAGGCGCGACGCCGCTTGCTTGATAATTATAAATCTGCGGACTTGATTGATCAGCATTGATAACAACAAAATCAATTGTCGTATATGTAGTTCCATAAAGCGGTTCGGCAAAAGTGGAATTAAAAGGAACGTCTAAAACTCTTGCGGTATTATTTCCCGTTTCAATTGCTTTTATTTGAAGAGAGCCTCCGTTCGCGGCGGGAGTAAATTTTAAATTCTGCGCGCCGGTAAACGTTAAATATTCCACGGCAAGATTCTGAACCGTATCGGTAGTAGGTTTAACGTTCGGGTTGTAATAGGTTTTTCCGACTGAGTTAGGAAGACCCTGCAGCAGATAGCCGTAAGCGGGGTTAACATTTCGGTCATCAAGCTCGTTGGCAATGGTCCAGTTTATAAATACCTGGTTGAACGACGATGAATACTGATGGAATACATTATCAAGCCCCGAAAGCCCCGTGGTATTGTCCTGCACAATCTTGCTGAAAATGCCCGAGCCGAACTGATCGTCGATATAAATAAAGAATCTTTGCGCTCTGGCGTAATCGTTGAGCACTTTAGTCGCATCGCTGCCGCGCCACGTGGTAAGAGGGATGTTTGTTTCATAGGCGTAAAGCTGCTGATCCGAAGCCGGGTAGCCGCAGATTATTTCAGCTACCATCGACAGACCCTCGTTGATAAAAGTAAGCTCGGGATCATTCTGATGATAGTTCCAGTTGATCATGTGCTGGAATTCGTGCGCCGCAGTTTCAAGAGCGGTGTTCAATCCGCTTGATGTTTTCAGGTTTGTCGGATTGGCATCCATATAATAGATCTCGGCGTTGTTATAGCCGACCTCATTCGCGGGGTTGAAGAAGCCTGCAACGTAACCGCCGGTGCCGTTGTATCCGTCTTTAATATCAAGTATCAAAATAATTATCCGGGGATCGTTATCTACGTCGGGAGGATTTCCAAAAGTCTGCACATCGGTCTGATAAATTCCTTTGTTAGGATTTGCCGGAGTCGAATTGTCGAATTCATTAACCACTTTCGCAACGGCAGCCGAATCAACGTATGTTCCCCACATCGCGTCTTCGACAAATACGTAGCAGTTAACGCCGACTGCACGGCAGGTGGATGAAACAAGGTAAGCTGTTTCGGGAGTTTTGGAGAGGTCCCATGAAAACCATTGCTTTGTATCGCCCACTTTAAAATTCCACGCGGAAGTTTTCTGCATTCTAAGTTTATCAAAGTAACCGGGATGCTCGTTTAAGAATTGCGCTACGGACTTTTCCTGCTGCCTGAAATATTCGCCGCCGGCAATAGGATAGCTTTTATTGTTTTGTTCAACAACCGGTTTAATTAATTCTTTGTTCTGTGCAAATGACAGAAAAGAAAATAAGATAAAGATAACTGCAAATAACTTTTTCATAAATCATCCCGTTTTTAAATTATAAATTTTACTTCTGCAATACTTCCAGCTTTTCTACTTTCAGAACTTTTAATGATTCTTCGCTGGTTGAGATACCGCTGAAATAAACATTAGCTGTCCTGCCCTGGTTCTTTAGAGCAGTATCTTTTAAGTCTGCCGGGCAGTCGAGTATAAATATACCGTCTTTATTTCTTAAAGCCAGCCTTGTAAAAGGCTCGTTGCCTACAACTTGAATTTCGCCTGTAATCATTTTAGAATCCATAGTTTCTTTAGCAGAACAACCTGCTGCAAAGACCGCAATTAACAAAAATAAAATAAATGAAAAATAAAATGTGAAAAACTTTCTCATAAAAGTTCCTACTCGCCGAGCTTGTATATTTTAACGGAGTTCGGGGCAAGCTGTACGACCAGCTGTCTCATGTCCTTGCCCATGTTTATCAGGCTGCTTGTATTGCCGGAAATTAATTCGGTATACGAATCCATTTGCCCTTCGACCGGCAGCTCAAACTTTGAATAGTTCTTGCCGAGATTGAACACCGCTATAATAGTTTCGTTCTTATATGTCCTTCTGAACGCAAAGGTATTTTTAGAATTATCAACATAGATGAAAGCTTGATCGCCTTGTTTTAAAGCGTCGCTTCCGTTCCTGATCTCGATCAGCTTTTTATAGTAATCAAGAAGGTTTTTATTCTGTTCGACCTTGTAAGAGCCGAATCCTTTTTTATAACCGCTTTCGGGAGTAATGACTTCATTGTCGTATTTAAGGTTGTCCCATACCATCGGTTTCCGGTCGTCGGGATCGTCGGCGCCCCACATTCCGACTTCATCGCCGTAGTAGATCATCGGCGCGCCCCGGTACGTCATCTGGAAAGCAAGTATTAATTTCTGCATATCGTAATCTTTCGCCGAAGGCTTGCCGGGATTGTAATTGGGATTGGAAGGATTGGCGTCACGATCGTATGCGCGGTCGGGATTTGCGATCATTGAGGAAATCCTTTCGGTATCGTGGCTGTCGACAAGGTTCTGCAGGATCAATAAATTTTTCTTTGGATAAGTCTGGTCGATCTTTCTAAGCTCATCGATGAAATCTTCGGCGGAAACTTTTTTCTTTTGAGCCACAAAGAAATTATTCACCGCAAAGGCGAAGTTATAATTCATCAGCGCATCGAAAGGTCCGTCGCCGGTTACGTACTGCGGCGAGAGCTGCCATAATTCGCCGATGATAATAGCCTGGGGATTTATACTTTTCACGAAGGCGCTCCACTTTTTCCAGAAGCCGAGCGGAATTTCGTTTGCAACGTCGAGGCGCCAGCCGTCGACGCCGTCTGCGGGATTGCCGTCAGGCTCCATCCATCTCTTCGTTGCGTTGAAAATATAATCTGCGACTTCGGGATAAAGATTATCTTCGGTCCTGTTGAAGATCGGGAGCGATCTGACGCCGGACCAGCCTTTATAATCGAGCTTGCCGTTCTCGTTGTTTTTATTTCCGAAAGATTTTATCTCGTACCAATTTTTGTATTTGGAATTTTCTTCGTTCTTCACAATGTCCTTGAAAGCCCAGAACTGCGTGCCGGTATGATTGAATACGCCGTCGATAATAATTTTCATTCCCCGCATGTGAACTTCCTGGATAAGTAATAAGAACAATTTATCAGCCGAAGTCCATTTCCATGTTTTAGGGTCGTCGGGTATTTCAGAAGCGATTAATTTTTTGTCGCCTTCCGGGTCGGGACCGAAATTCACATCTATGTGATGATAGGTTGAGCCGTCGTATTTATGAAGAGAGACCGCGTCGAAGATCGGGTTGATATAAATAGCGCCGACGCCGAGGCTTTTCAAATAATCAAGATGATCTATAATGCCCTGCAGGTCGCCGCCGTAGCGTCTTAAAGATAAGCCGCGCCTGTAAGAGCCGCCGAAATCTTTAGCCCAGCTCGGTATTTCAAACCAGTTGCTTGTCCATTTGCTTACATGCCAGCCGGGAATATCTCTTCTTGCTTCAAGTTTAATTTTATCAACGAGAGAAGAGTCATTTTTAGTATCGCCGTCTGCGAAACGCTCGGGAAATATCTGGTACCAGACTATTCCCTTAGCCCATTCGGGGAATTTATCTTGAGAAAGGATCATGCTTGAAGAAATTATTATTATAAAAAAACCATATCTTAAAAAATTTTTCATAAGGAAAGCTCTTTTTTCATTATCGCAAGTGAGTCTATGATCGAGCACGGTTTGTAGTCAAGCTCTGTTTGTGCTTTTAGAATTATTAAGCCTGATTTAAGCGGTCGCTTTGCGGGCTGGTGAAGCTCGTCGGTTGTTATCGGAGTAATTAAGCTTTTGTCAAGCTTAAAGAAGTCGGCGATGATCAAAGTGAAATCATAGCGGGAAAGGAATTCTTTCCCTCCGATGTTAAATATTCCGGTCTTATTAAATTCAATTATCTTGCTTATTGCCTGAACAAGGTCGTCAATAAAGGTCGGGTTATTAAATTGATCGGTAACAATTCTAATTTCTTTTCTATCGCGGAGGGACTGAACGACCCAGCGGACGAAATCGGGACGGCTTTTGGACGCGATGCCGTAAAGAACATTTGTCCGGATGATTGTATTTATCGAGCCTGAGATCTTCAAAGCATTTTCGCTCGCAAGCTTTGTTCTGCCGTAATAACCGAGCGGGTTAGGCTTTTCATTTTCATTATACGGACCGGACTTGCCGTCAAAAATATAATCGGAAGAAATATGAATAAAGTGCGCATCGATAATACGCGCGGATTCGGCAAGATATTCAACTCCCTTAACATTTATTTTCCACGCTAGTTCCCGTTCAGTTTCGCTTTTATCAACGTTAGTGTATGCGGCGGTGTTTATAATAACGTCGGGATAAAAATCTAATACAACTTTCTTGATCTCCTCTCTTTTTGTAATGTCGCAGGAAACGTAATCGGCATTTTCAAAAAACGGCCCGGGCTCGACAGAGCAGCCGAGAAGCTGGACGTTGTGCTGCTTTGTAAAAAAGTCAATCACACGCTGACCAAGCATGCCGTTTGCGCCGACCAGGAGAACTCTTTTCTTAATTATATCGTGAGAATACATCTTTCTTTAAATTTTCAAATTTATTAAGATCATTATATGATGCAGCGCAGCCCGCTGCAATGACAGCAAGCTTCAATGACCTTGCAATATCTTTCGTTTCAATATAAGTATAAAAAAATATTGACCCAAAAACATCGCCGCATCCGACTTTATTATTTGTTTCAACTTTAATTGACGGAACAAACATAGAAAATATTTCTTCATTGCGAAGAGAAAAAATTCTTGCGCCTCTTTCACCTTTGGTCAATATAAAAATTTTTACTCCGCTTCTTAAAACTTTATTTATAATGGATAGATCATCGGGCAAATCGAAAAGGGTTTTCAGCTCGCTTTCATTCGCCTGAAGAATATCAATTGAAGACGCCCAGTCTTCAAAATCCGGTATCAATCTGAAATCCCGCCGGAAGTTCTCATCCAGTCCGCGCGCTAAGGTATGAACGTCGAAGTAAATCATCCCGTCAAAATTCTTTCTGATTTTTTTTATTTGCCCGAGGCTTATATCAAAGCCGGTGATCATATTAATTAAAATCCCGTCGAATGAATTTAAATTATCAAACGGAACTTCAAGCTGCGCGGTAATGTTCTCATATGTTTCGCCCCGCTCCTTAAAGTTATGAACGTCCAGAAAGACTTTCGGGATCTTATCAACGTAATGGAAATATTTTTTATCAAGCTTTTCATAAACAGAAGAGAAAAGAGAATAATTTTCCTGCTGAACACACGTATTTAAGAATATTTCATCATTATCTTCCTTAAAGTTTAGAAGCGATAATGCGGAATAAAAAATGCCGCCGGGTTGTATAATATTTTCGCTTTTAAAATGTATGTGATCTTCTACGCTATGACCGACTGCTAATAATTTCATTATAACTCTGATTTATTCTTTTCTCACAGTAAGTGACAAGTAACATAATGATTAAAACTTTACTTTGAGGTAGAACAATATTTGTTTGTAAATTTGTATATAAGTTTTTATTAAGAATTCAGACAAATCAAAATTACAGAAAATAAGAAATTATGAAAATAGGAATCACCTGTTATCCTACATACGGCGGAAGCGGAGTAATCGCAACTGAGCTTGGCAAAGAGCTGGCATTAAAGGGACATCAAGTACATTTTATCAGTTATGCACTGCCGTTCAGGCTGACGGATTATGTAGAGAATATTTTTTTCCATGAAGTTGAAATGAGCAATTATCCGCTTTTTGAATTTCCCCTGTACAGTTTGGCGCTTGCAAGTAAAATGTCGGAAGTGGCAAAGTATGAAAAGCTTGATCTGCTTCATGTTCATTATGCAATCCCGCACGCAAGCAGCGCTTTTTTGGCGAAACAAATTTTAAAAGACACTAAAGACTTAAAAATTGTAACCACGCTCCACGGCACGGACATTACGCTGATCGGACTGGAGCCTTCGTTCCTTCCGCTTGTAAAATTCAGCATAGAAGAAAGCGACAGTGTTACGGCTGTTTCCAGATTTCTAAAGGAAAAAACCTTAACGAATTATTCAATTGAAAAAGATATTGAAGTAATACCGAACTTCGTCGACACCGAATTATTTAAGCCGGGAGATTCCTGCAGCTTTAAACATCATATCGCGCCGAACGGGGAGAAGATTTTAATTCACACTTCAAACTTCAGAGCCGTGAAAAGAGTTCCAGATACAATTAGGATTTTTGAAAAAGTAATTAAGGAAATTCCCGCAAAACTGCTTTTAGTTGGCGACGGTCCGGATCGTTCCGAATGCGAAAGACTTTGCCGCGAACTTCATTTATGCGAGCATATAAAATTTTTGGGAAAGCAGGAAGCGCTTGTCGAGCTGTTAAACGCATCGGATTTGTTTTTGATCCCATCTCAGTCGGAAAGCTTCGGACTGGCGGCGCTTGAAGCAATGTCCTGCGGGCTGCCGGTAGTTGCATCAAGCGTCGGAGGGCTGCCTGAATTAGTTAAGCACAATGAGACCGGATTCATTGCAGAGATCGGGGACATTGATAGAATGGCAAAATATGTTATCGATCTTTTAACCAACGAAAAGAAATATAAAATATTTTCCGACAACGCAAGGAGCCGGGCTGTCGGCATGTTTGACAAATCCAAAATAGTTCCTTTGTACGAGCAGAATTATTTAAATGTCTTAAACTCTTAAAATGAATATTTATTGCGCAGGCTCTATAAAGGGAGATACAAGCTTCCAGGATTTTTATAATGAAATAATTCTTCATGTAGAGTCTTCGGGTCATACGGCGTTATCAGAGCTGAACGAAAAATTCAAGCCCTCAAGAAGTTTGACCGATAAAGAAATTTTTAAAAGAGACATCAGCTGGCTTAGCAAAAGCAATATTATGATAGCCGAGATATCAGGCGCAAGTCTCGGCGTAGGTTTTGAAATTTCGTACTCATTGTACAAACTCGGAATACCGGTGCTGGCAGTTTACAATGAACAGGCAAAAAGAATTTCCGCTATGATCACCGGCGGGAACTCAAATCTATTAAGCATAAAAATATATTCCGACGCTTCTTCATTAAGAAAAATTTTAACTGACTTCATAAACAAATTTGAGGCATAATTGACCGAGAAAAAATTTATCGCCGATTGGATAATCAAATTAAATGAAGAAGGACTTAAAGAATTTCCAGGCGCTTTTCTTAAAACGGACGAATTAAAAGAGATTGTTCTGCCAGGCAAAACGCTTGTGATCGGTAAGGAATTCTTCGGAAGCTACGAAATATTATCGACCGACGGAGAATCTGTTTATCAAGCCGCAAGTCTTGATGAGGCAAAGTATATCGTTTATTCAAGCAGGGACAAGTCTTCTTTAATTAAAATTCCTGCCGACGGGAAATATACAAGAGAAGCTTTGTCTCTTTATAATGAATATCTGGATGCAATCATTAAGCATATTGAAACAGACTACAAAAAAATTTTCCCCCGGGAAAAAAAATCAAACTATATTGTGAATGAGATTTTCAAGCGTTTGAATTTAACAAGATATTAATACATTTGATCGAAGTAAGCGAAAATATTAAAGCATATCTGAATTCGTTATACGGCAAGGATTCTGCAGAAAGATATATTGACTTTATAAAGGCGGAACCTTCTCAATATATAAGAATAAATCTTCTTAAAACAAGCAGGGAAAATTTAAAACGCAGGCTTCACGAAGATTTATCGATTGCTTCCGAAGAAATTAAATCAATTCCAAACGCACTCAAAATAATTTCCGGTAGTGAATTGACCGGGAAAACAGTCGAACATATTACAGGTCAATATTATATCCAGGGACTTTCGTCAATGGTGCCGCCGTTAATTCTCTCGCCGGGTGAAAACGATAAGGTGCTTGATCTTTGCTCTGCGCCGGGTTCAAAAACTACAGGGCTTGGTGAACTGATGAACAACAAAGGAGCTTTGATCGCAAATGAAGTCGCTCTTGACCGGGTAAAAATGCTCGTCTACAATATCGATAGAATGAATTTGATGAACGCCGGAGTTATACATTACAAGGGAGAAACGCTAAGCAAAATTTATTCGGAATATTTCGACAAGATTTTAGTCGATGCTCCGTGCAGCGGTCTGGGAATTATTCAAAAGAAAGAGGAAGTAAGCAACTGGTGGTCGCTTGAGCGTGTTGCCAGGCTGGGAGATTTGCAGACGCGGCTTCTTATTGCGGCAGTTAAAATGGCAAAGGTCGGCGGGGAGATTGTATACTCGACCTGCACGCTTACGCCGGAAGAAAACGAATTTGTAATCAACAAGATCTTACAAAAGTATCCCGTTGAGCTTGCGGAGATAGATTTGCCGATCAGTTCAAGAGAAGCATTTACAAATTATAATGAAATGTCTTTCCATCCGTCTCTTTCCAGAGCGCGCAGAATAGTTCCGTGGGAAGCCGACACCGACGGCTTCTTCATCGCTAAACTAAAAAAAACCGGTGAAACTTCTTCGCCGGAAAATTTAACCATTGTAAAAAACGAATTAAAACTCTTGAGCAGCAAGCAGAAAGAAATTACGAAGCCTTTAGAACTGTTGGGAAAAGAGTTCGATATTCCGTTAGAAATATTTTCCGGCTATAAATTCTTAAAGAAAAAAAACGACGTTTACTTCATCAACAAAGATTGGGACGAAGACAACCTAAATATATTTGAACGCATCGGGACAAAGTTTGGAGTAATTGACAGAAGCGGCGGAATAACTTTAAATACTCAGGCGGCTCAAGTATTAGGAAAATATTTTTCAAAAAAAATTTATTTGATTGAAGACAGCGATGAATTAAAAAAATATCTTGAAGGCGGAACAATAAAACGCAAACCGGAATTCAACGGTCAGTGCGTTGTTAAATACCGCGGCTTTATTCTCGGCACCGCTGTAGTTACAAGCGAAGGGATCAAAAGCAGATTTCCGCGCGCTAAAAGGACGCAGGAAATTTCCTATTTATAATTTTTCAAGCCTACGAAATCCGATTTTATTTTCGACTAATTATTAGCCTTAATTTTTTTTATTTTTATAAAAACAAAAATTAACTATATGAACATCCAGATTTTCGGGACTAAAAAATGCAAGGATACGCAGAAGGCTGAACGTTTCTTTAAAGAAAGAAGAATTCAATTTCATTTTAGGAATTTATCCGAAAAGGGAATTTCCAACGGTGAATTAGAAAATATTGCGCGCTCAATTCCACTCGAAGACTTGCTCGATAAAGACGGCGCGGAATTTCAAAAGCGCAATTTGAATTTTATGGTATTCGATGTTAGGAACGAGCTGCTTAACGATCCGCTGCTTTTCAAAACTCCGATAGTTAGGAACGAAAAAATTTCAACTGTTGGATACAAGCCAGAAATCTGGAAGGAATGGATAAAATAAAATTGGGAAATTCAAGATGGAAAATGTTTCTCTTCATTTCAAAAATATTTTAGCTGAGGCTGAAAGAACTCTTCCGGATTCAGTTGACGGCGAATCCGTTTTAGCGATTCTAAATTCTGCGGAAGAAATTATCTCGAGTGGAAAAAGCCGCGAAATTGAAAACGATACCTGGCATAAATTTTTAGACTTGTCCCGCTTCCCAGCTTTTCTGCAGCAACTTAAACAGACGGACGAAGCTTATAGATGGGCTGAAGCAGCGTTTAAGATTATTAAGATTTCAAATTACTCTTTCCAAAAACTTTTTGAGCAAAGAGTTTCGCGTCATCCGGATAATATTTTATTCTCACGCTTCAATGAAGGGATAAGAAACAATTATTCATACAAAAGAATAAGCGGAATGATAAGGAACATCGCTGCTTCTTTTTTAAAGCTGAATCACAATCAGCCGAAGGTTGCAATTTATTCAGATAATTCTCTTGAAACAGCCTGCTGCGATTTAGCTTGCCTGTTTTACGATATCTTTGTTTCCCCGCTGCACATTCATTTCAACTTAGAAACGCTTGTCTATATTTTTAATAAGCTTAAGTTCAACATTGTTGTTACTGATTCCGAACAGCGATTTGAACTGCTGAAAATGGTGAGAGAGAAAGCGGAAACTTATTTTACTATCATCTTCACCGGCAATTTCAATTTGCATAAAGAAGCCGGCGCAGTCAGCTACGATTCGTTTCTTTCTTTAGCAAGCGGAAAAGAAATTAATCCTATCCTCGAATCAAGAAAGCGTTTTGAGCTCGATGAGATTTCTACGGTAATGTTTACCTCAGGAAGCACCGGTTTGCCGAAAGGTGTTGCGTTTACAAATTTTAATCTTATCACCAAGCGCTTCGCAAGAGCAGCCGTTCTACCAAAAGTCGGGAGAGAAGAAGTGCTTCTTTGCTATCTTCCTTTGTTCCATACTTTCGGCAGATACTTTGAAATGCTCGGCACAATCTTCTGGAGCGGCAATTATATTTTCGCAAGCAAGAATGACATCGATTCGCTGACGGCAGAAATGCTTGAAGTGAATCCAACCGGTCTTGTAAGCATTCCTATGAGATGGAAACAGATTTATGAAAAATATAGAGAAGCAATAAATAATAAAAAGGAAATTCTTTCGAGGCATGATTTACTTAAGGAACTGACAGGAAAAAATCTGCGCTGGGGAATATCTGCCGCCGGTTATTTAGAGCCAAAAGTATTTAAGATGTTTAATTCAAACGGAGTGGAACTTTGCAGCGGCTTTGGAATGACGGAGGCAACCGGCGGTGTCTGCATGACTCCGTCAGGAAAATATATCAAAGATTCTGTTGGTATTCCGCTGCCGGGAGTTGCAATAAAATTTTCTGACGAAGGAGAATTGCAAATAAGCGGTCCTTACATAGCAAAATATTTAGATGAGATTTCAGATTCTAACGGCAAACAGCATTGGCTTTCAACCGGCGATCTTTTTAAAGAAGACGAGAACCATCATCTTTTTATCATCGACCGTGTAAAAGACATTTACAAAAACAGCAAAGGTCAAACCATCGCGCCTTCATTCATAGAAAAAAAATTTGAAAATATCCCCGGTCTTAAGCGAGCTTTCCTCGTCGGCGACATGAAACCTTACAACACTTTGCTGATCGTACCGGACTTCAGCGAGCCGTTTATTAATAAAGCAAAAGACCAGGGCAAGCTTAGAGATTATTTCAGCTCAATCGTCTCATCAATAAATTCCGGCTTAAGTGCGTACGAACGGATTGTAAAATTTTCAATCCTTAAAAGGAACTTTGACGAAGCCAAAGGAGAGCTTACTCCGAAAGGAACGTTCAAAAGGAAAAATATTGAATCTAACTTACAGCACGAAATTAATGAGCTTTATAAAAAAGCTGACTTTAGAATTTTATGCACGGATATAAAGATTATTTTCCCGCTGTGGATTTTAAAAGATCTCGGGCTAACAGAAGAAGATTTTGAGTGCAGACCAGACGGAATTTTTAATAAGCATAGTAAGATTTTTTTGCCTATAAAAAGGAATCCCGGAACCGGAAGAATATTAATCGGCGACTTTGAATATTCTATAAAGGCGGATACAATTGATCTCGGAATATTTATCCGACAGCCTATTCTATGGGCTGGAAATATTAGGTTGATCAACTTTGCTTTTTGCAAAGAAGATTGGGAAATGGATTTTACAAATATCTCCTCGCAAATATTTATCGACTTCAGAAACAGAAGAAGAAATTATCTTGAAACTACTCATGTTAATATCTCTCACGTTGCAATCGGCATGGAGGATCTTAACAGCATCATTGTTGAACTTCTTTTTGGAAATGAAGCGGAAGTAATTTCGGCTTTAAAAAACATTGAATCTGTTTTCTCAAGCGTAGAGCATAAAATAGAAAATCTTTTAAGCCGGAGGATTGAAAGCTTGTCGCTTCATCCTAAATTTTCTGTTAGAAGTCTGGCGTATAAAATTCTGCTGCTTAATCAGCCTCAAATAGATTTCAACCGCTATCTGCCTGCATTTATAAACAGCGGTAAATCTTTTCTCGATAGGAAAACAATTGAAGAGATCAGCTACAACAAAATGGAAGGATTCCGTCTTGATGCTATAAGACTGCGGCTGGAATCGTATCGTAAAACTCTAACCTGGCCCGCATCCGATGCTGCGCTGAGACAATTCAAATTCATACTTGATATTATCGCTAAGTATGCTACTCATTACCCTTCATCATATCCTTTAATTCGCGCAGAGTTGATCAGTTGGATTCTTCTTAAAAAGGACAAGCGCATTTCCGTTTATGCAAAAAAACTTTTTAAGGAAGTAGCGATGAAAACCGAAGGCAGGCTTAAACTTTCTGCTTATGAAAAGGTAAAAAAGAATTGGAAAAATAAAATTGTATATCAGGATATTATTTCCGAAAAAGAAATTGAAAAACTCGAAGAAATTCTTTTTACTTCTACTTTTCTGAAAGAAGCTTTTTTGCTCATCTTCGATGAAGATAATTTTTATTTGCGCGACGTTAAGGATTACGGAATTTATATTACAAAGCTAAGCGCCTCTCCCAAACGATATTTATACCGATTCAGCATTAACAAAAAGAATTTCAATCATTATGATTTCATAATTCTAATTACGCCTGACATAACAAGGAAGAAAGTACTTGATACAATTTATTTGATGATAAAGATCGGTCAAAAGTCTTCCGGCGCTTCCGTTCTTCCAAAGCTTGGAAATTTCAGATCAGCTCTCGGCGTAGCGTCTTTTGACTTCATAAACGATCTTACGATCTGGGAAAAAATCCGGCAGCTTTCTTCAATTAATAATTCACCGAACAAGAGTTATTTCATAAGCGAATGGGAAATTTTGTTTCGAAGAGGAATGGCTGCTTTTTATTCTGTTTTAAAAAACAGCGAATACAGCGTGATTCCGGGATTTATTTCTCCAGCTAATGTAGTTGTCCCTGAACCATATTTTAAGGAAGGTACGAAAATACTATCTATTTCAGGCTGGAGAAATTATAAACGCCCTGCAGAATTAGTCGAATCATTGTATAATAATTTTTATCTGCAAACATTTTCCGATTATCCGCAAAGCAGCGGCTACATAAAAACCGAATGGATCTACGATGCATGTCTTGAAGGGCTTGGTATAAGCGAAGGAACGGAATTTTTAAGTGAATTGAAAAAAGATTTTAGCAAAACAACATCGCCGCTGATTGACGAGCTTAAATCAATTCTTGATTCATATCTTGAAAATTTAACAACCCAGCCGTTTATCAACTCTATAGTTGCAAGTGCAATTTACGATTATAAAAACTGGTCTAACCAGGATACAATAGTTTCAAAAAAAGTTTCTTCGGAATTCGTTAACAATATATTTACGATCTATAGGTTAGAAAAGTTTCCTGAAATAATGCGATATGTTTTTTATCGCGAAACTTATTTTTCCGGCTATTCTGAAAACATTATTACTCTTTTTGATAAGTTGATTTTATCTCTTAATAAATTTCCGGATCAGCCCGCTACGAAGAGATTAGAATTGATAGAACTTCTCGAACTGTTGGTTGATAAGACTGATAAACAAATTCTTAATAAAATTTCTTTCCCCGAACTTTCTTCAAGGTCTAACCTTGAATTGACAGCCTTTGGAGAAGAAGAAAAATCCAACTTGATTATTAAAACCAAAATAAAAGATTCTTTCGGACAGTCATATACAATTAGAAAGGCTGTTACGCCCGCTGAAATAGGCGGTCTTAATAAATTATTTATTTTAGATAACTACCCATTAAAGATTGACAGCGATCTTAAATATTTAATTATCGTTGATGATGAAGATGAAGAAACAATAGTCGGCGGCTTGTGTTATCAATTATTATTCCCCAGAATTGCCAACATCGAAGGAATTGAAATTTCGCGTCAGTATAGAAACCGCAGCTTAGCCGGAAAATTAATTGAAGATTTTTGCACAAGGCTTGGTGCAGATAATATCAAAACGATTACAACTCATTTTTACCTTAGAACATTCTTTCAGAAATTTAATTTTAAGCCAAACAATCGTTATGGAGGATTGTTAAGAACTTTAAAATAAAAAAGGGCGAAACACACTTCGCCCTTCATTTGAGGCTAATTAAAAATTAAACATCGAAATACAATGAGAACTCGTAAGGATGCGGCTGCAATGCCATCGGCTTAATTTCCTTATCTGTTTTATATTGTATCCAAGTCTCAATTACATCAGTCGTAAACACATCGCCTTTCAATAAATATTCATGATCGTCTGCCAGGGCTTTTAATGCTTCACCAAGACTTCCAGGTGTTGAAGGAACATCTTTCAGTTCTTCTGGTGAAAGATCATAAATATCTTTATCAAGAGGTTCACCCGGATCAATTCTATTGATAACTCCATCAAGACCTGCCATCATTATTGCAGGAAAAGCAAGATACGGATTTGAAGAAGGATCAGGGCATCTAAACTCTACTCTCTTAGCTTTCGGGCTGTTTGAGTACATCGGGATTCGGCATGATGCACTTCTATTGCGCTGCGAATAAGCAAGGTTAACCGGAGCCTCAAATCCAGGAACCAGTCTCTTGTAAGAGTTAGTAGTTGGATTTGTAAATGCGAGCAAAGAAGGGGCATGCTTCAAAAGACCTCCGATAAAATATAAAGCCATCTCGCTTAAGCCGGCATAGCCTGTTCCTGCAAATAGAGGTTTACCTTTTTTCCACAAGCTCGTGTGAACGTGCATACCGCTTCCGTTATCGCCGAAAATGGGCTTCGGCATGTATGTAACAGTCTTGTTATTTTTCTTCGCGGTGTTTTTAACAATATATTTGAATAATAACAACTGGTCGGCTGCTTTTATCAAAGGCTCAAAGCGCAAATCAATTTCGCATTGACCGCCGCTTGCAACTTCATGATGCTGGGCTTCAACATCAATTCCGGCATTGATTAAATTCATAACCATTTCATTTCTTAGATCCATCAAAGAGTCTGTAGGAGGAACCGGGAAGTAGCCTTCTTTATATCTTGGCTTGTATCCGAGGTTAGGCGCTTCGTCTCTGCCGCTGTTCCATTTACCTTCAATTGAATCAACAATATAAAAGCTGCTGTTGGCAGTAGATTCAAATCTAACGTCGTCAAACACGAAAAACTCAGCTTCGGGACCGAAGTAAGCAGTATCTGCTATTCCGGTAGAGATCAAATATGCTTCAGCTTTATGAGAAATGTTTCTCGGGCATCTTGAATATTTTTCTTTAGTAGCCGGTTCATAAACATCGCAGATGAAACTAACGGTTGGCGCTTCAATGAATGGATCCATAAACATAGTTTTAGGATCAGGAATAATTAACATATCGCTTTCGTTAATTGCTTTCCATCCTCTAATTGAGGATCCGTCAAAGCCGAATCCATCTTCAAAAGAATCTTCTTTAAATTGAGTAATCGGCACCGTGAAATGCTGCCATTGACCGGGGAAATCCATAAACTTTAAATCGACAAATTTAACTCCTTTAGATTTAATGAAGCTAAAAATACTGTCCAGTGGTGAACTTGTTTTTGCCATAAGTGTTCCTTTATTTTTTTATTAATAATTAATTAAATATCTATTGCCGTTGTTTCTTTAATTGTGGAAAGTACAAACGTGGTCTTGGTTGCTATAACTCCCGGCCATGATTGAATTTCACTTAAAAGATTTTCTAATGATTCTGTTTTTTTAACAATTGCTTTTAATAAATGCGATCCTTCACCTAAAACAGAGTGACACTCAATTATCTGCGGAACTTTTTCAATTCGCGGGATAAATGTTTTATAATGTTTAGAAGATTCCATTGTTACAAGTATGTATGCCATTATATCATAGCCGAAAGCTTTTTTATTTACCTTAGCATAATAGCCCTCAATAATACCTCTTTCTTCAAGCTTATGCAGCCGTTCGCTGACAGAAGGAATAGAGAGTCCTACTGCTTCCGCTATTTCATTTCTTTTGGTTCTACCACTCTTTTGGAGTATTTTAAGTATTTTTATATCTAAATCGTCTAACATTTAGCGCCTAATTTTTTTAGGAATAGTTGGTTTGCTACCTTTAAATATAAGGTGTCAGCTCAAAGAATGCAAATTTTAAAGAGTATTTTTATGCAGCTTTTCTTAATGGGTGTGATGTTATGCAAGAATATGATTATTTTTTAATTCCGAACGGTGTAAATGAAATCTTCGATCTTTTTATCTCTTCAAAAAGTTCGAGGTTTTTTAGAGGACGTTCTTGAAGTTTATGATAAAGATGATACTGAACAGCTACGTTATTCAAAGATTTTATTTGGGTGCCTTTTAGTTCAAGCCGGAATTGCACATCTGAATCTTCTCCTATAGATGGGGCTTCGTATCTTTCATCAAATCCATTAATCTTTATAAAATCTTTTTTATGAATAGAAAAATTGCAGCCGAGTATACCTCTTTTTTTTCGATTAAAAATTTTTCTTAACATTTTGCTCTGGAAATAAAATCCTTTTTCCACATCAAAAGATTTTCCCCAAACTCCGTCCTCTACTAACAATAAAAAATTCTTCTCGATGAAGCTGTTTTTTATTTTCGCCGGCGTTAGGGTGTTTGTATATTTTTCCGATAGGTTCACTCTTCGTCCGGTACTGCATATTTTTTCGGCTTTATTCTTAATATGCTCCTCTACAAATCTCGGATGAGGCACGCAGTCTCCATCAATAAAGATTAAAAAGTCCGAGTCGGAAGAAACGATTGCCTGGTTTAATATTTTATTTTTTCTGAATCCTTTATCTTCCTGCCAGATATGAGTTATATGGAAAGGCAGCTGATTTAAAAGTTCTTCCAACTGTAGAATAATCTTTTCCGAAGAACCATCATCAGCAATGATGATTTCAAAATCCGCGAACGTCTGCCTTTCAAATCCAGCTAAAACTAATTTGAGGTATTCTAACTTATTGTAAAATGAAATTATAACAGAGGCTTTTGGCATTTAGTTTTTAGTTCCCATTTCGGCTTTTTCTAACTTTATCAACTTCTTTTTTACGATTATATTTTTTCTTATTCTCCTCTACTTTCGGAGGCTTCTGAGGTACAGGTATCCTTTTCTTTTTCTTCTCAATTCCTATGGTAATTTTTTTCATCTATATTACCTCGCTGAATCAGGTTAAAAAAGAGCATATATAAAAGGAGCCAGCGCGGAGCCCTGCGTAATTACAATGAGAGTTCCAAGCAAAAGTAATAAAATTAGAATAGGAGCAAGCCACCATTTCTTTCGCACCCTTAAGAATTGCCATAGCTCCGAAATAATTGATAGTTTTCCCATCAGTCGTGCTTTTCAAATTTGTTAATACTGCTTTTCATAATCCGACACTTTAGTTTCGTTCTTTTCTCTTTTGATCCAATAAGAATTATTAAAACCATTAAAACTTATGTCTAAAAAATCTTTTTTCAAGATTTTTGCAAGTAAACTTATCGGAGTAAGTACAAGATAAAATAAAATTGTCAAAATTACACGCGTCATCAGCCAGCCGATAATGATTGCGGCTGTCATCCATAATTTGTTTATCGGCTTCAGTACATTTAAAAATATCACAGAGCAAATAATTAATACAGCGCTTAGTAGTCCGAAATATCTGTAAGAATCTTTTCCTTTTAGAAAAAGTATTATAGCGATAAGTAAAAAAAACATTCCAACAGTTAAGCCGAATTTTCTCAAATCATTTTTGGATTCTTTTATCTGTTTGATTTCTTCAATTAACATTTACTAATCCAATAAAAATTCTTTTTGCCAGTCCGATTTTTCTTCGTTTATAGCTTGTTCTTTTTTATCTATTAAAAAATTCCCCATAAACAAATAATCCATGTTAGTTCTCATAAAACATTTGAAAGCGTCTTCCGGAGTACAAACTATCGGTTCTCCCCGAACGTTGAAAGAGGTATTAACTACAACAGCGCAGCCATATTTCTCATCAAGATATTTTAATAGATCATAAAATTTAGAATTGGTTTCTTCACTGACAGTTTGAATCCTTGCAGAATAATCTACATGAGTAACGGCAGGAATATCCGATCTAACAACATTTAGCTTATCAATTCCAAAAACATTTTTATCATTATTACTTTCTCTGCGACGTTCTCTTTTTATCTCTGCTACAAGAAGCATATAAGGACTTTCTTCCGTAAGCTCAAAATAATCTTGAACTTTATTTATAAGAACAGAAGGTGCAAACGGTCTGAAGCTTTCTCTGAACTTAATTTTAAGATTCATCACTGATTGCATTTTAGGAGAACGCGCATCTCCTAAAATTGATCTGGCTCCCAAAGCGCGTGGACCAAATTCCATTTTCCCTTGAAACCATCCGACAACATTTTCACTAGTAATCAAATCGGCAGCGGCTTTTGACATTTCGGCATCAGCTATTTTTTTATAGCTAATTTTATTACTCGTAAGAAATTTTTCAACTTCATTTTCTGAAAATTCAGGTCCAAGGAAAGAACCTTTTTGGGAATCATTTTTACCATCCGCTTTTCTCAGTTGATTTTTATAAACATACCAGCCCATCAAAGCCGCTCCTATAGCGCCGCCTGCATCTCCTGCTGCGGGCTGTATCCAGATTTTTTCAAATGGTCCTTCGCGCAATAATCTACCATTGACAACACAGTTCAATGCCACGCCGCCTGCGAGACATAAATTCTTCATGCTGGTTTCTTTATGAACATGATTTGCTATCTTGAGTACAATTTCTTCGGTAACATCCTGAACAGAACGAGCAAGGTCCATTTCTCTTTGTGTAAGCTTCGTTTCCGGTTTCCTAGCCGGTCCGCCAAATAATCTATCAAAGTTTTTATTCGTCATTGTCAGCCCTGAGCAGTAATTAAAATATTTCATATTCATTTTGAAAGAACCATCTTCTTTAACATTTATTAATTCTTTCAGAATTATATCTTTATATTTTGGTTCGCCGTAAGGAGCCAGCCCCATGACTTTATATTCACCGGAATTCACTCTAAAGCCGGTATAGTAAGTGAAAGCAGAATATAAAAGTCCAAGCGAGTGAGGAAATTTTATTTCAGATAATAAATTTATCCTATTGCCTTTGCCAACGCCGAAGCTTGTGGTTGTCCATTCACCGACGCCGTCCATTGTTAAAATTGCGGCTTCCTGGAACGGCGATGGGAAAAACGCTGAAGCAGCATGCGATTCATGATGCTCAGGGAAAATTATTCTACCTTCATAAGATAATTTTTTTTGAATTAGATCTTTCATCCATAGTTTTTCTTTTATCCATAGCGGCATTGCTTTTATAAAAGATTTAATCCCAATCGGCGCGAAGGTTAAGTATGTTTCAAGAAGTCTATCGAACTTTAAGAAAGGCTTATCGTAAAAAGCGATTAACTCAAGATCGGAAGATTTTATCCCGCTGTTGTTTAAGCAAAAATTTATAGCATTAATCGGAAAATTATAATCATGTTTTTCCCTTGTGAATCTTTCTTCCTGGGCGGCAGAAATAATTTCCCCATCTTTAATTAAACATGCTGCACTATCGTGATAAAATGCGGATATTCCTAAAATATACACCGGTACATTCCACACTTATTCTGAAAAAATATCTTCTTAATGACAGCGATAATAAATTTTCCTTCTAAAAATTATGGAGTAATGTTCAAGCTCTTTAAATATGGATCTACCCAATCTACATTTGGAGCCATTAATGGTACGGCAGTGATTCTTCCTCCGAAACCGAGATAACGATAACCAAACGCTTCTATATTAGTAACCTTTATTGATTCGAGCAGCGGCATGTTAATGTCTACGCCGAATTTTTTTGCAAGGTAAACCGTGTAATCAGTTATGGCTTTATGTTCTTTTTTCATTGAAAGATAGTGAATCACTTCCTGCTTGGATTCGCCCATCGGTTTAGCAGTGTCCACCGTAGAAGCCCGCTTACCGAGAAGCTGAATTATGGAATATCCCTCTGGTAATTTTATAGGACCATATATTTCTCCAACTTTCATTGTCGAGGCAATCTCTCCGATCTTTCCATATTTCGTAACAGGGAAATATCCGAATTCACCGTTGTTCTTTTTCGTCCATTCGCGCTGCGTATATTCCATCGCGAGCTTATGCATATCAACACCCTTTTTCAATTCTGCAACAACCTTCTCCATAACGCTGGTATTATTATTCAGCACTTCAACAATATTTACTTCTTCCGGATAATAATCATTTTTGTTTGACTGCTTAAAATAAGCGTTTGCAACCGAGTCGGTGATTTTTGCCGAGTCTATAAATTGATTTTGCAGCATCTGTGTTAAATAATTTTGCCGCCACATCGTCAAGTCTCTTTGAACGCTTGGAAGGTAATTCAGCTTTTCTTTATAACCCTGTTGTGCAAGAAGTTCATGTTCGATCATAGAGCGTGTTACAGTGCTGAGTAGAGAAGCAATCGTAGGTACATCCGCTTTATAAGAACTAAATCCAAGGAATATTAATTTCCTTATATAAGTGTCAAGCGACATTGGATCTTCCTTAAAATCAATAATGTTCATCGCTAAAGAATCCGGTCCAAATTCTTTCTCCAGAGTCTGCACATCTTCTACATCCATGAAAATCGGATCTTTATCGTCAATTCTAAAATCAAATTTTCTTTTAGCAAATATGTCGGATAATTTTTCTGTTAGACTTCTAAGGAGAACTGCATTCGCCGTGACTTTCTTATCCTTAAAAAAATTATAAAAATACTCCTGGTAAAGTTTTCTTTCTTTTATCGCTTCAACAGTTTCTTTGATTGATTCCACAGAATTATTTTGTCCGCTTGCCGCATTCTCCGAAGAACGTATTTTATTTGTTAACCTAAAAATATAATAGCCGTCGGGAGTTAGTATTGGAGTTGTATAATGACCAAGAGCCAGATGGTAAAGCGTATCTTCCAAAGACTCGCTCATCTGTCCATATACAACTGTTATCGGCGATGTCTGCTCACTCCTCTCAGGGCGCAGTGCGAGAACTGAATCAAACGGCACTCCTTGGTTCAGCATGCTGTAAAGATCATAAATCTCTTTTTTATCTTTTGAAATTAAATAATTAACCTTAAGCGTTGTCTCGCTTCTTGCTAATCCTTTCAGAAGATCTTTATCTGTTACTTTTACTTTGTCTTTAATATCTTTCCGGTAAAGCGCATCCCTGACAAACATATTTTCATACTGGTTCATTGCGAATTTCATTACGGCAGTTGTATCATAACCCATTTCTTCTGCCTGATCAGCCCATAGTTTTTCGGCAATCAATGAATATAAAAATTCAAGTTTAAGAGAAGGGGTCATTCGAGTAATTTGCTTTCTAAAAAGCGGAGTCATTTCATAACGATCTAAAAACTCTCTTGCAGTTATTGAAATGTTCCCTGCTTTTGCCACTACCGAATCTAATTTATCCTGCGGATAAGAAAAGTTTGAAAGTAATATTATTTGTAAGAACACCGTAAAAAGAAATATTTTTTTCATATGATATTTTAAAGAGTTAGATTAAATTTGCACACAAGCTTTAGCAATGATTAAAAATGTCTATATTATTTAGGCGGTAAATTTACTAAAGACGGGCTTGTAAAAGAAAGTAATTTTCATTCCCATTTATATTACTAAAAAATATTATGTCTCAAAAAAGAAAGCAGTCTGTTATAAAAAAGATGCCGGCAAACAACTTGGCTAAACCTGCCCCAAAATGGTTTTATGCTGTTATTGTTTTAATCCCAATAATATTTTTTATTTTAATGGAATTATTTTTAAGAGTCATAAATTACGGTCATAAATACGAAGTATTTATTCCTGAGTCTAAGGCTCACCCTGAGCGGTTAATATTGAACCCTAACATAGCTCAAAAATATTTTACTAACCTTGAACATTTCCCAACCCCAACTTCCGGTTCTTTCGATAAAGAGAAGAAGACAAATTCCTTCAGAGTATTTGTACTTGGGGAAAGCAGCGTGCAAGGTTTTCCCTATATCCCAACGGCTTCATTCCCCGACGATCTTAAGCGAAGGCTTGAACTGCTTTACCCGGATAATAATATTGAAGTAATTAACTGCGGAATTTCTGCCATCAACAGCTACACAATTCGTGACTTTACAAACGCCGTAATTCAGCAGCACCCTGACCTGGTTTTAATTTATACCGGGCATAATGAATACTACGGTGCACTAGGCGTTGCCTCTTCTTTTTCCGGAGGAAAATATCGCAGCCTTGTAAACTTCTACATCTGGCTGCAAAAGTTTAGAACAGTACAGTTAATAAATAATATGGTTGAAAAAATCGCAGGGGTTTTTCATAAGAAGCTGTATTCAAATAAAAGTCATGAAACTTTGATGGAACAAGTGGTGGGAAGATCGCTAATACCTTTAAATTCAGATCTATATAACCTCGGCATCAAACAATTTGAAGGAAACATGGATGATATCTTGTCCAAACTGAAAGACAATAACGTTCCGGTAATTATTGGTACTCTGACAAGCAACTTAAAAGACCTTACTCCGTTTGTGTCCAGGAAAGAAAAAAATCTCCCGTCCGCTGATTCTATTTTTACTGAGGCTAAAGATGATCTGAAGAACGGCAGCATTCTTCAAGCAAAAAAATTATTCGTTGAAGCGAAAGATCTGGATGAACTTCGCTTCAGAGCCCCGGAAGACTTCAACCAAATTATAAAACAGCTCGGCGGTAAATTTAATTATCCTGTTGTTGACATTGACTCGATATTCAACGCTGCAAGCCCGCAGGGAATTGTCGGCAGCAATTTAATTGTTGATCATCTTCATCCTAATATTAATGGCTATAAACTGCTGGCAAAATCTTTTTATGATGAAATGAATAAGCTTAATTATCTTCCCAACGGGTTGAAGAACAATATTTCTGAAGAACTGCAGGACAGCATCTTGTCTAAGAATTTTCCATACACCAAACTTGACTCTACAATCGGAGATATACAGATTAAAATTCTTATCGGCTCTTATCCTTTCACCGCCAAAGGAACCGCCAATTATTCAATCCAGGATTTTAATAGAAAAGATTTTATCGATTCACTTGCGGTAGAAGTAATTGATCATGAAATACCGTGGGAAAAAGCCCACGCAGACCTCGCTGATTATTATTATAATAAGGATGAATATATTTCCTTTGAGAAAGAAATGAACGCTATAATTGATCAGCATCCTTATTATGGCAAAAGTTATCAATATGCAAGCAGCTTGCTTATCAAAGCAAAATTATTTGACGACGCTTTCCCTTACCTTCTTAAGCTAAACTCCTTTGCCCCATCTTACTTTACGACCAAATGGCTTGGAAACATTGAGATGCAGAAGGGAAACTATATCGCGGCGCTAAATTATCTGCAGCAATGCACTCAGTATATCCAGAATGATGCTCAAGTATGGTATAACTTAGCCGGTGCATATTATTATAATAATAGACTTGATGACGCTCTCAATGCTGTTCAAAAAAGTTTGTCTATTAATCCGCATGATCGCCTTAGCAATAATTTTTATAACCAGCTAAAAAACTTAAAAGGACACTAAAGGGACAAAAACCATATCGCCCGCGCTGCCGAAGTTTATTGTTGTTTGTGAAAATTTTTAAATATATCTTTATATAAAAATTCTAGATTATATGGGACAGCAGCAGTTACTTTTAATAGTTTTAACGATTATTCTTGTCGGTTTAGCAATAGTAATCGGCATAACGGTTTCAAACGTATATTCGAAAGATTCCAACCGGAATTCTATTATTTCCGAATTAACAAATTTCGGTTCACAGGCAAGAAAATATTATTTGGAAACTACACAGCTCGGCGGAGGTAATCAGTCCTTTACAGGATGGTCCATACCTTCAGGTCTCTCTACTACCGGCAGCGGGACTTACACAACCTCAGTCACCAACCAGATGGTTATTATTGTCGGCACAGGTACCGAAGTCGGCAACGACGGCGTTAACAATGTTAAACTCACCAATTATGTTACTTTCGCTAAAGACAGCATAGTTATTAATAATTAGCTCCTTTTACCTTAAAAATAAAATTGCTACGCCTGATACCGCCACAACTGCGCCTGCTATCGCTTGCCAGTTTAATTTTTCTTTGTAATAATATCTTGCGATTGGAAGCATGATTATAGGCATCATCGACATGAGTGTAGAAGCTATCCCAACTTTTGTATATTCAATCGCTATTAAGCTGAACGTAATTCCTATATAAGGTCCGAAAAATGTTCCTGCTATTGTCGAGTATAATGCTTTTAAATCTTTCGCATAAAGCCTTATGGGATTCTGAAATCTTTTAGAAAAAACTGCAAGAGGAAGCATCAAAACAAAGGCGGCGGCAATGCGTACAAATGTTGCTGCAAACCCGTTTATATTATTTATATCAAAAGCGAACTTAGCAAAGACTAATCCGCCAGCCTGTCCCAGCGCTCCAAGCAATCCATAGAATATTCCTATTTTACTTATTTTATATTTTGCCGACGGAACTTCATTCCTTTCTGCTACGACAAGCGCGATTCCGGCAATAGTAATTATTATTCCTATTATTCCCCACTGCGAGAGATTTTCACCAAGAATAAAATACGCAAGCACCGCGCTCATTGCTGGAGACAAAGCCATCATCAGCATACTGATCCTTGCTCCCACGTGCTGATAAGCCTTAAATAAAAACGTATCTCCGAAAACCAATCCTATTATACCGCTGATTGATAAATAAAATATCTGCGCAGAAGAAATTGAAAAGCCGATGCCGCTGATTATAATTGTCAGATAAAGAAAGACTGCCGCCATAAAAAGCCTGTTTACATTCAACTGAAGCGAGTTCATTCTTTCCGATGCGGCGGTAAATGCAAATGACGACAACGACCAAAGTAATGATGTAAATAATGCGCTTAGTTCACCAATGTACGGCATGATGTTTTAGAATTAATATTAAATGTTAATTAATTAACTGAAAAAGAAAAAGGAAGCCCGGCTCATTTAAGAACCGGGCTGCAAATTATGCAGAATAATTTATTGCGGCTAATCCCGGGAAGATTGCTGTTTCATCAAGCTCTTCTTCAATTCTAAGAAGCTGGTTGTACTTTGCAATCCTATCTGTTCTTGAAAGCGAACCGGTTTTAATTTGTCCTGCGTTTGTTGCTACCGCTATATCTGCGATAGTAGTATCTTCGGTTTCGCCGGAACGATGGCTTATAACATTTGTGTAACCTGCTTTCTTAGCCATCTCTATTGCGTCAAGTGTTTCGGTAAGTGTTCCGATTTGATTTACCTTGATCAATATTGAATTAGCTACACCCTGCTCAATACCTTGAGCAAGCCGTTCAGTATTTGTAACGAATAGATCATCGCCGACCAGCTGAATCTTATTTCCAAGTTTCTCGGTCATCAACTTCCATCCGCTCCAATCATCCTCTGCTAAACCGTCCTCGATTGAAACGATAGGATACTGCTTTACCCAGTTCGCATAATAATCCACCATCTGGGCTGATGTCTTTTCCGACTTATCCGACTTGAAGAACTGGTAAACATTTTTTTCTTTCAAAAACATTTCACTCGATGCCGGATCCAATGCTAATGCTATTTCATCGCCAACTTTATATCCTGCTTTGGTTATTGCTTCAAGTATAACTTCGATTGCCTCGTCGTTTGATTTCAAGTTTGGTGCGAATCCGCCTTCGTCTCCAACGGCAGTGTTATATCCTTTTTTGCTCAGCACAGATTTTAATGAATGAAATGTTTCAGCTCCCATCCTTAGCGCTTCGGCAAAATTAGGCGCGCCGACAGGCATTATCATAAACTCCTGGAAGTCAACGTTATTATCCGCGTGTTTTCCTCCGTTAAGGATATTCATCATCGGCACCGGTAGCGTGCGCGCGTTTACTCCGCCGATATAACGGTACAACGGAATCTCAAGAGTCTCAGCAACCGCTTTTGCCGCTGCTAACGACACGCCGAGAATCGCATTGGCGCCAAGCACTGCTTTGTTAGGCGTGCCGTCAAGTGAGATTAAAAATTTATCCAGGCCTGCTTGATCAAATGCATCCATATCGATAATCTCATCAGCTATTTTTTCATTTACATTATCGACAGCATTTAAAACGCCTTTGCCGTTGTAACGGTTTTTATCGCCGTCCCTCAATTCAACAGCTTCGTGTTCGCCTGTTGATGCGCCGCTTGGAACAGCCGCTCTCCCTATTACGCCGCTTTCAAGCAGAACTTCTACTTCAAGAGTAGGGTTTCCTCTTGAGTCTAATATTTCTCTTCCAATTACATCTACTATTGTAGTCATTATAAACTCCTGCGCTTATATTATTGTTAATGCCGGCTCATGATAGCCCGCCTTCAAATTGTTCATTTGATTAATTACTTTGTGAATTTCACATTTCAAAATTAGGTAAAGACGAAGGAAAAATAAAGCAGCCCGATTAAAGAATAAAATACTGCTGCTGTTTATTAAATATAATATCTCATCACAGGCCGCGTTCTTGATCGTCTTGCAGCCTCCTTGAATCCGGCTTTTTCAAATGAGGATGGAATTCCCGTCCACGCAAACGACGCCGGAATATCTTCTGAATACGGGACTACCGGATACGCTTCGATTATCTTCGCTCCCTTTGATTTACAAAATTCTATTGCCGCTTTTATTAGCTCTGTAGTGAGACCCTGTCTTCTATATTCTTTTTGTATAAAGAAGCATGATACAGACCAGACAGGCTTGTCGTCTATTCGCATAAGAACTTTTGATCTTTCAAGACGTATATACATTTCTCTCGGCGCAGCGGCGCACCATCCGATAGCTTTGCCATCATAATAAGCGAGAATGCCCGGCTCTTCATTAGCATAAATAATTTTCTTTATTAAGCTTTTGTTGCTTGCGCCTTTCTGCTTTTCGAAGTCGGAGCTTCTTAACCGCCATGCCATGCACCAGCATCCTCCGCATGCGCCTCTTTCTCCAAAGAGACTTTCAAAATCTTTCCACCTGCTTTTATCAAGTGGATGATATTTAACCTTAGTCAAATCTAACTCAACTGCTGCGGAGGATTTCTTTTTCATGCTTATAATCTTTTATTCTAATTACCACGCATAAGCTTCGGGAGCTTGATTTCCCGGACCGGGCCAAATCTCGTCAAGCTTCTTCATTACATCATCGGACAATTTTATTGACGATGCGTATACATTCTCTTCAAGCTGCTGGACTGTTCTCGGTCCCGCGATCGGGCATGTTACAACCGGATTGCTTAACATCCATGCAAGCGCAACATCAGCCGGGCGCTGATCTATTTCTTTACAAAGATTTTCATAAGCCTCTATCTGCGGGCGAAGCTTCTCTACAGATTTCTGCAGCGCCTCGCGTCCGCGCCTTTGAGTATCATTTATTTTCCCGAGTACTCCGCCGAGTATGCCGCCTCCGATTGGGCTCCACGGTATCAGTCCGACTCCCATTGCTTTGCACGCCGGAATAACTTCAAGTTCGATGTGCCTGTTGCGAAGACTGTATATGCTTTGTTCTGAAACCAGACCGAGCAGATTTCTTTTCCTCGCCGTGTAGCTTGCTTCAACTATATTCCAAGCGGCAAAGTTGCTGCTTCCGACGTAGGTAATTTTTCCTTCGCGTATAAGCTGCTCCATTGCCTGCCATATTTCATCCCACGGAGTCTCGCGGTCTATATGATGCATTTGATATAGATCGATGTGGTCTGTCTTCAATCTTTTCAAGCTTGCCTCGCATGATCGCTTGATGTTATATGCGGATAGTTTTACATCGTTAACGCCTTCTCCCATTTTGTTATGAACTTTTGTCGCAAGCACGATTTTATCTCTTCTTCCTCCCTGCTCAAGCCAACGTCCTATTAGACTTTCGGTGTAGCCGGGACCTTTTTCGCCGCCGTAAATGTTTGCCGTATCGAAAAAGTTTATTCCAAGCTCCAATGCTCTATCCATTATCATAAAGCTTTCTTCATCCGAAGCAAACGATCCGAAGTTCATTGTGCCGAGACATATTCTGCTTACTTTCAATCCGCTTCTGCCGAGATGTGTGTATTCCAATTTCTACTCCTTAAATAAATTTGTTCATGCAGTTATAAAATATATTTGTATTTAATCTCCTTATAAAAAAATAAGAAAAACGAAACTGTTGTTCAATAACAGAAATAACTTTATTAAAGGACATTAATTATATACGTTGTATGAATTAAAAATTAACTATCAAAAACTCTTGAAACAGTTACCAAAAGAAAGATTGATTTTATTAGCCCGCGGATTAAGAGGTTGTGTTAAAACTCTAAGCCGAGAGGAAAACTCATCCCCCAACCCCTTCTCTTATAAAGAGAAGGGGCTTAAAATATTCTCCTAACACATTTTTTTTTAAAGTCCCTCTCTTTGTAAGAGAGGGATTTAGCCCGTCCGACTCGTCCGAGGCGGGGGTGAGTTCTTTAACTGCAACTTAATTTTCACACAACTCGCTTATTTATAAAATTACTCACCATACGCAAAAGTTTTTTACTCATCCCCGTCACCCCCTTTCCTTACAAGAGAAGTGAAAAGGGAGTTGAGTTTTTTTAAATAATATAAAACCTGTTTAGGCAGCAAATTAGTCCATAATTATTTTCCCCTCATGCTTGCAATTTGTTATATTAATTTTATAAATTGTAATCATTAAAAATCGAGAGATATACCTTGATGGGAATAGGGCTTTCTATTCCTGGGTCTCACATCAACTCAATCTCTTTGTACGGTGTTATCGTTAAGAGTACCCATCATCTCTTAATTATAAACGCTTCATATTAGTATAATTATTTTGTTCAATAGTATTAGTGGAGTATCTATAACAAACTAAACGTTTCTCTTTCATTGATGAATGAGCGGCGAAGATTACTGATTTGTTTACAAAGAATCGCACTTCTCATAATTATTATTCACCTATACAGACTGTAGCAGCAGTAAGTTTTTTAGCTTTAAGCAAAAAATGTTTTTCTTGCAATGAACGGCATGCGCGTTTATTCGCGCAAGTTGAGTTTGCGATATAATCCATTTTAAAAATATTATTTCCTTGCAATTGCAGCATAACATAGTTCTTAAAAAATAGTCCGCCTTTTAATTGTGTAAGGGTATAGTTTTTATAAAAAGTGTAGCCTTAAGCATGCAATAGGCTATGGTTCTTATTGACGGGATACCCTTACTCATGCGATAGCCCATAGTTCTTATTGACGGGATAGCCTTACGCATGCGATAGCCTATGGTTCTTATTGACGGGATACCCTTGCGCATGTAATAACCTATGGTTCTTATTGACGGGATACCCTTGCGCATGCGACAGCCTATGGTTCTTATTGACGGGATAGCCTTACGCATGTAATAACCTATGGTTCTTATTGACGGGATAGCCTTACGCATGTAATAACCTATGGTTCTTATTGACGGGATAGCCTTACGCATGCGACAGCCTATGGTTCTTATTGACGGGATAGCCTTGTGCAGTGCGACAGCCTATGGTTCTTATTGACGGGACAGCCTTGCGTAGTGCGACAGCCTATGGTTCTTATTGGAGGGACAGCCTTGCGCAGTGTAAAAGCAGCGTTTTTGTACAATTTTAGAGGTTTTTAACTGTTTTTAGATATTGTTCTTAAAAATACATCTCCCTATCCGGATAATAATAGGGACGGGAGATAATAATAATAAATCAATATAAACAAATATAGGAGGTTATATGCCTTACAGAAAAGTTCCCGCGTCGGACAGCGGACGCATAGACGCGTTACGAAATGCGAAAGAGAAAGCTGACTCAACCCCAGCCGATCAATTAGCAATATCGCCGGAGGTTAAATCCAGGTTAGACCTGTCACTGCCCCAGTTCAAAAAAGAAGTAGATGAAAGAGGCACGGCTCTGTCAATTCAATCTGATTCCACTAAAGCCCGCTTAATATCGGAGGAAAGATGCGGCGTTTATGTATCTCACTTTTACCAGGTATTTAATCTTGGTATTATAAGAGGTGAATACAAAGCGAGCGAACGGGCTTACTTTCATATAGACGTAAGTCAGGAAAGTATACCTGTATTAAAAAACGAGGACAGCATTAAAACTAATGCTGAAAATATAATTTCGGGCGATCCGCTTCGCGTTGCCGCAGGCGGCAGACCGATGATGAACCCCTCCAAAGATGAAGTCCAGGGCGTATTGAATGAATATAAATCCAAGCTTCAGGACCAGAGTACGAAGAAGGATATACTTGAAAAGGAGCAGGAAGATGTGGATGCAATAAGGGCTGACATAGACGATCTTATACGGGATATGTGGGACGAAATAGAATTCAAGTACCGCAAAGACGAGCCGTCGGTAATGAGAAGGAAGGCTCGTGAATACGGAGTGGTTTACGTACCGCGCCCCGGCGAGCCTCCGGAAGAAATAACGCCGCCCGCACCGGCTCCCGCGCCCTAACATGCAAAGGAAAATAAATTCTTCTCACTTATAATTTAAAACGTAGAAGCCGCCTCAAAATAACTTTTGAGACGGCTTCTCATTCATTGTAGGAATTTGATTAATCAAATTCCTACTTAAGTAATATCATCTTCTTTGTCGAAATTAAATTTCCTGAGCGAAGCTGATAATAATATATCCCGCTTGCAAGCTTTGCTGCGTTAAAGGTTACATTATATATTCCCGCGTTCTGGTTCCCGTTGTAAAGAGTCTCTACTTCGTTGCCAAGTTCGTTATATACTTTCAGAGTTACATAGCCGGACTTCGGTACGGAGTATTGAATATTAGTCGCAGGGTTGAACGGGTTGGGATAATTCTGCTCGAGCGAAAAAGCTTTGGGCGCGTTATTAGAAACCTGCTTTATGCCGAGAGGCGAGGTGCTTAAAATAACCTGAACGTTTGTTTGACCCGGATGAGCAGTAACGTTATTCATATAAAAAATCTGCGAACTGTTATAGAAGTAAATATCATATGAATAAATTTTGTTCGATACAGGGAAAGAAAATGTTCCATTAGAAGCGCTGACTGTAGTAGACTGCGCGGAGTCCGGGCTAACAGCAGCAAAAGATATTGGGAATCCCGGCGCCATTCCATTTAAGGTTACAGTGCCTGAGATAGTGCTGTTGGCGTTATATATTACAAAATTCCTAACAATGCTGTCTCCGGGCGAAATAGTTTGAACAAAAGCCCTGCCGTCAAGCTGAGTAGTAGTATAGCCGTTTGGTCCTTCGAAGTAAGACTCTAAAGTCCACGCCTGGGAGCTCTGGCTTAAATCAGCCTGCGTTAGACCAATTTGGTAAACTCCGCTCGAATTAGTTTTAACGTCAATATTCACCGGGCTAATTGAGCTGTATGAATTAATACTAACGCTCGCATTAGCCATAGCATTTCCATTTTCATCTTTTACTGTTCCGGCAACCTGGGCAGCGGCGGAAGCAAATGAAAAGTTCTTTCCCGTTAAGCTGCCGGAGATAGTTACGTCATATTCAGCAGGATTGATAATATTAGGAGGGAAAGGATTAGAGATCAGGGATATTCTCCAGGGATTTCCAGCGGTATCGCTGTTCATAGCAATTGAATAGTTGCCGTTTGCGTCGGTAACAGCGTCCCAGAAGTTAGGCTGGTATTTTTCACTTCTTTTAAGTTCAACGAAGATATTAGCGGCGCTTTTCCCGGCGGGAGCCGTAATAGTTCCTTGAATAGTATATGCGGGTGAGGGTAATGGGGTTGCGGTTCCGGCAATGGTAGCGCTTGATCCGCCCTCGGTAAATCTAAAGACATATTTACCCGGGGCAATTCCGGCGGGCATGGAGAAAGTAATTACGCCGTTAGCTTTGCCGTCCATATCGGGCGGTCCGTTATGTCCTTGCGTATCGCCGTCTGTTTGATCGAATGCTTGATATAAAACGTCGCCGGCATCTATGGTGCCGCTGCCGTTTACATCGTACCAAATTTCACCTAAAGCAGTTGAGCCGGCTGGTACGTTGTACGTCCAGCTAATGTTGCTGCCTGAAACCATGGTAAAATTAGATGTGGCTCCGTTTACTGTTAGATTGGTAACCTGACCGTAAGCGGTGATTGTACAGAAAAGCAGAAATGCTGATAACAATATTTTAGTGTAGCTTTTCATAATATTTCCTTTTTGTTAGTAATAACCTGATGATATTATAAAACTAAAAAGTATGATAGTCAAGCTAACGGTTCGATTATTAAAAATAAAATGAAATCAATGACTCAACATAAGCATCGTACGCTTTTTCAAAGAGGGGATTTTTATAGACTGTGAGAAGATTCTTTATAAACGAAAATATATTAATTATCCTAAGTAATACTTTATCCTTTTATATTCATATCTTAAAATTTCGTTGATACATTCAATAAGCTCATAAGGTTTTAACAGTGGGTTTTATGTTGGTTACTAAGGTTACAAAAGCAGATAAAGTCTTTAACATAATATCATAAACATTTTGGGATTAAAAATGCGCTGATAAATTATTCTTAAGAAACCTTATTTTTCTTTCTGACCTTAGTAATAAAGGAAAGGTTTTACATAATAACATTATTACCTTATTTGCCTGTACAAACATATTTCAACAAGTATTCTAAGATTGATGTTAAAAAAAAGAAGCCGTCCCGGGTATTCCGAAACGGCTTCAGTTATGTGGTCAAGTCAACAGCTAATATTATTTCATCAAAATCATTTTCTTTACTGAGACGTAATCTTTAGTAGTTAGCCTGTAGAAATAAATTCCGCTCGGCATATTGCCCGCATTGAATTGAAGCGAGTATTCGCCAGGCGCATATTCTCTATTGGTTAGGGTTGCAACCTGCTGCCCGATTACGTTAAATACAGTTATGTTAACGGCTTCTCTCTTAGCAATGCTGAATGAGATAACGGTCGAAGGATTGAACGGGTTCGGATAGTTTTGCTCGAGGCTGAATTCCTTCGGAGCAATCTTATCATTTGCTACGTTAGTAACGCCGCCGGGATTGCTTGCAACAAGCCATGAAGACGGGGATACATTTCTAACGATGCCCGGCATATTTGCCTGGTTAGCCGAGATTAGAGTTGCAAAGTTTGCAATGTTTACGTTGTTTGCAACATAGCCGTCAAAATAATTTATATTCATCTGCCCGGCGCCGTAGAAGCAGCGAACAATAACCTGTCCGTTAACAACGCCTGAAGGAAATTCCAGAACGGAATTAGGAGCAAGTATAGCTGCAGTAACATTGATATATGAAAGATATATAGTATCGGCTTGCGGGAAGTTCAAAAGTACTTTGTCAATGGTTGTACCGGTAACGCTGAATCCGCCTTTCATAGTAACGACTTTACCAAGAATATTTACGATAACAGTAGAGCCGCTTGGCGCGTCTACAATGAAATTATTTTCTTTTGATACTAAAGCTCCGTCAACGTTGAAAACGTTCAGAGTATCGTTATGCCCGATAAGCTCAACTTGATTGTATTCGTCCTTTACGGTATCGGTGCTTACAAGAGCAGAAAGCTGGTTGGACAAATTCAGCAGGTGAGTTCTCGCCTGCTCAAAATCGATGACAGAATCTTTAACTATACCGCTGTCGGCAGTAAATTGAGTAGTAGTGGTTATATAGTTCTGGTAAACGGCTTTGCCGTGAACGACCGCGCCGCTGATAAATGTAAGATGATTTCCAACTACAAGTACATCACCGGAATAACTGGGAAGATCAAAGCCAACGCTGTATTTTCTCAGGTCAGCGTAGCCGCCGATAGCCGCTTTGCCCTGTGTGTCGGATGAAGGCTGTATTAAGGTATCTAACACAAAAAGATTATATCCAGTTGCCGCGCCGAGATCAAAAGTAAGCGAAGGAACGTTGCCGTAATCAACTTTTACTTTAATTTGCAGGGATGCAGAATCATTGGCTGCAATAGTGCCTGCGTTCCAAACGCCTGTAGAAGGATCATAAACGCCGGAAGGAGTGCATGAAACGAAATCAAGCAAAGAAGATAATTGGTCGGATACTTTTACGTCCTGAGCATTGCCGTTTCCGGTGTTTTTAACTGTGATAGTATAATTAATAATATCGCCGTTTGAAGCGTTTGTCTTATCGGCAGTCTTATTGATAACCAAATTATAAGAGCCGGACCAGTTGACGATTTGAGTAATGGTTCTTGTAGCAGTAGTAGGAGTAGCGAGGATTAATTTTTGTTTTCCATTTGGATCGGCTACGTTATAATACTTAGTACCGCAGGGAATGCCAACGATGCCGGCAGCAGTAATTGTAGCTGTTGATTGTCCTGCCGCAGGCGTCAAAGTAATTTGAGGACTAACGCCGCTGGAGTCTGTTGTAACGCTTGTTTGGCTTAATGTTCCTTGAGTAACAGAAAGAGAGATTTGAACGTTAGGCATCGCCAGTCCTTCGTCGTTATATGCCTGCACTGTGAATGTTACAGGAGAACCGGTTGTAAACGATTGAGGCGGAATATTAATTACGAATGTTTTCAGGCTGTAGCCGTGAGCGTTTGTCAATGCGTCGTTTATTATTTGATTGGCTCTGTTTTTAATATCGGTAATATCTGCATGATTTTGACCGGACAGGGTGCTGATGTTAAGGCTGTCTGTTAAATGCCAGAGAGCCAGCTGTATAGCAGCGGCTTCGCGGTGAATATCGCTTAACATTCCGGAATAGGTTTTCTTGAAAGGATAATAATTATTTAAAATATATGAAAGCGTATCGTTAGTAGATGAAACATCCTGATAATCGCTGTTGTAAATCATATGATGATATAAATCAATGCAGTACAAACTTGTAGACTGCCCATCGACCTCGGCTTTGAATGTGCCTGCAAAATAAGTATCGTTTACCGGCCAGGGCAAATAAATACCAACACCCACGTCGGTTCCGATTACCTGTGCAATACTTTTGACTTTAGCATTTGTCATCTGGTTTGTGCCGATAACAAAAAGTAAAGCAGCAATGATTAACGTAAATTTATTTCTCACTTTAGTCTCCAGCTAAATTTATTTTTTCTCTCTTCTATACTATTATCAGACCAAGAAATAAACGCTAAAAACAGATTGAAAACGGCATGGTTCTTTTATTCATATTGTCTTAGAATGGAACGCAATATCAAATTGAGTAGGTAAGAAACGGAGGCTTAGGCATCTGATCCTGTTTTATAATATGAAGTTGAATGAGGAGGCAGTTGTAAGTTAGAGCAGGCAGAAATTAATTTGTCTTTTGATCATTGGGCTGCGAACTGAAACCCTTCTTTTCCATTTTTCCCCAGCCGCGGTTTCCGGCGATATAATCAATAGTAGCCTTGAAGCGCCACCAAGCAATTATTTGCCGGTAGCCGAAGTTTTCAAAGAAAGCAGCACCGAAAAGTATAAACAGATCTTTTAGGGTCGGATATTTTTTAAAAGATAATTCTTCTAATATTACAGACAATATGGAGAGGACTATTCCGTATAGAAGCACTGCGGATAAGATAGCGAAGGCAAATGAAGTGGATACAATATTTAGAAAGAATGCGATAAGAAAAATCATGTAGCCTGTCATCTCTATTATCGGTCCGATCATTTCAAAAAAGGCATAATAAGGAAAACCAATGAACCCGAGAGCGCCGTATGCCGGGTTGAATAATAATTTCATGTGAAGTCTTAAGCTGTCGATAGTACCTTTCTGCCAGCGGATTCTTTGGCTGCGCAGGATTTTTAATCTTTCCGGAGCTTCAGTCCAGCAGACAGGATCGGGAATAAAAGTAATTTTGGTTTTGGGATTTTTCTTACGGAAGACGCTGTGCATCCTAATGATTATTTCCATGTCCTCGCCGATTGAGCCTTCCCTGTAGCCGCCGATGTTTATAAGAGCGTCTCTTGAGAAGCAGCTAAACGCTCCGGAGATAATCATAACGCTGTTAAGAACGTCGAACCCGTTTCTTCCGAATAAGAATGCGCGCAGATATTCGACAGTTTGAAAGCGCGCCAGCCATGAATCCGCAATACCGACTTTAACCATATTGCCGTGGTTAATTTCGCAGCCGTTTGCAACGCGGATAGTTCCGCCGACAGCAATAATATTTTCATTCTCCATAAACGGGCGGACAATTTTAAGCAGGCAGTCTCTCTCTAAAATCGAGTCCGCATCAATTACTGTTATCAATGGATTTTTCGCGATGTTTATTCCTGCATTTATTGCGTCCGCCTTGCCGCCGTTAACTTTGTCGATAACTACGAGAGACGGGTATTCATGCGACATATAAACGGCTCTGATCGGATTGGACTTTAATTCATAAAACGGGATGAACGAAACCTGGCGGATTGAAAAATTGCCGAATATTTTTTCAAGCGTTTGATCTGTCGAGCCGTCATTGACAATTACGAGCTGGAAGTCAGGATATTCCAACTGTAAAAGCGATTTGATGCTGTCGACTATCGTGTTCTCTTCATTATATGCCGGGACTATAATTGAGATCGGCTTATAATTCTGGAACTTGAATATTTTTTTCAGATCTATGTAAGCCATCTTTTGTTTATACTGCAAAATTCTTTTGAAGGAAAGAATGTTCAGCAAGAGATAGATCGAACCGATTGCAAAAGAATATGCGAGGAGCAGGTAATTGTATCCGACAATAATAAAATCGATAATCGTCATCTGCCGTCTCTAACTTTCTTTTCGCTTAGAAGCATTCTTGAAATAGCTGCGGAGTTTCCTTTATCAATGCTGTAGGCTAATTCGGACAGCTTCGCTTCGCCGTCGTCATAATGGTCGAGAATGGCTCGCGCCGCTTGATATTGCACATCGTAATTGTCTTCAAAAAGTTTTGAGAATATTCTCGCTTCAAAGGATTTGTTATCGAGCCGGCTTAGTGTTTTAATAGCCTGGCTTCTTACTTCCGGCAGCTTATGCTCAATTAGTTTGCTGACGGCAAATGCAGCGTTTTCATATTTGATCTCTTCAATAAATTTTAGGCATTCTATAATAACTTCTTTTGTATGAGAGTAAACCAGCATTTGCAGAACTGCTGCGCCTGCATTTTGATATTTATAATAACGCAGCACACGCAGAAGGGTTATTGTTAATGAACTTGATGTTTCCACTTCCAGAAGCTTTATGATTTCGACGCAGACTTTTTCATTGAACTCCGTGAGGATTAAAAGCAGGTAATCGTTTCCAAGTTTGTTGAACTTAATAAACTCATTGAGGATTAGTTCGATGCTGTCGTAAGAATTAATTTTAGCCAGGGCGACCGCGCAGCTAAAAAATACCTGCTGGTTACGCATCCTAATTTTCTTACGCAGCAGCGGCTCAGCCTTGTCCATTGCGGTGGCGCCTGCAAAAAAAGCGGCGAAGATAATTTTCTTTTTCCGGCGCGATTGCAGTTTATTTAAAACGTAATCCGCCAATGCAGTATGATTTATCAAAGAAGAAAGGCGTTCAAAGTCTGCGCCTTTAAGCGTAAGCAGAAATTCTCTGAGATACTCAAGAAGGTATTTATATTTTCTTCGAGGAATTTTTTTTATCAAAGCCTGCGGCGGTTCATCGTTTTCTAAAAAAGAAAATATGAGCGATTCCCATTTGCTAAAAAACTTTGCCTGCTGATTGGATGTATAACCATTAATTATTCTAAGTATGACAACGAAGGCTACAAGCACGTAGCTTGCGAGCAGCAAAAGTAATATTGTCAAGATTATAAGATGATAAATACTGTCGGGACTCAATTCGATTTTTTACTTTTTAATACCGGATTAAACGCTTGTGTACTTTTTTATCTTCGCCATCATTTCCAGAGTGGAAAACGGCTTTAAAATATAATCAACTGCTCCCAATTCTAAAGCGCTGTTCAGCATCTCCTCGTTATTATTTGTCGTAAAAATTATTACCGGTATGTTTAAGCTTGCCGGGTTCGATTTAAGCTCGCGCAGTATTGTTAATCCGTTTCTAATTGGAAGGAGCAGATCCAGTATTATTAATGCCGGTTTCAGTTCCAATACCGTTTCCACAACATTTTCACCGGTTGCAAGATGAACTACCGAATAATTTTCACTTTCAAGCTTATGAACGATAATCCTTTTTGCAATCTCGCTGTCCTCCGCCAGCAAAATTTGCTGTTGTTTGTTTTCCATTTTGATGATTGTTTTATTTAGGCTCTATTAACTATCTTTCTTGATATAAATATAATAATATTTTATATCGCCAGTCGAAATTTAATAAAAAGAAAAACATACTGATGAAATATTTATTTTTCTTCTTAATTGCATTTTCATTTGCAAACCTTTATGCCCAGAACAAAATGACCTCCGATGATTTATTTAAACAAGCGAGGGAAGCTGCATTTGAAAAGAAAGACCGCGCACAGGCAAGAAGCATTTGCTATGAAATTTTGAAGCGAAGCCCTAACTATACCGACGTAGAGGTTTTCCTCGCAAGATTGTATACGTGGGATGATATGTACGATTCTGCGAGAGCAGTGTTCAAAAAAATTTTTGCAAGAGACTCTTCAAATTACGATGCGATAAATGCCGCGATTGATCTTGAATACTGGTCGAATAATTCGGAACAGGCTTTAAAGTATTGCAATCTTGGATTGGAAAAATATCCCCGGTCAGAAGATTTTCTTTTAAAAAAAGCGAAAGCGCTTGCAGATTTAAAACAGTATGACGAAGCCTTTAATACACTTGAGGAACTGCTGAAAATTAATAATTCAAATGCCGACGCCTTAAGCTTTGCCGAGAGATTAAAAGAAGATGTAAGAATTAATGCAATTACAGTAAGTTACTCTTACGAAAGATTCAACGAAATATTTTCGCCGTGGCAGCTCGGATATATTCAATATTCCAGGCAGACTCCTATTGGAACAACTATTCTCCGCGCTAATTACGGAGACCGCTTTGACACCAAAGGCATGCAATACGAAATTGATATGTACCCAAGATTTGCAGACGGTCTTTATGCTTATTTAAATTTCGGCTATTCAAACTCGTCTATTTTCCCAAAGACACGCTACGGCGCCTCGCTTTACTACAGCCTGCCGTTTAGCTTTGAAGTCGATGCCGGATTCAGATTATTAAAATACTCTTCCGACGTCTGGATATATACAGGCGCGCTTGGGAAATACTACAGCAACTTCTGGTTTTCATTTCGCACTTATATTACGCCAAGCGTGCAGTACGCATCTCATTCTTACTCGCTTATAATCAGATATTATTTATCCGGAGCCGATGATTATATCGCTTTATCAGGAGGGACAGGAATCAGTCCTGAAGCAAGCTCAATTGATAATCAAAATTACTGGTTAAAATCAAACAGCGGCGGAATTGAGTACCAATCAAAAATTACAAACAGAGTCATAATCAACGTCTCCGGCGATTATGCAAACGAAGAGCGCTCGCCTGGCAGTTTTATATCTGAGTTTACTGCCGGAATAAGTTTAAAATATTTATTCTGATCTGCATTGATGAAAAGATATTTAATAATTGCCGCTCTGGTTATACTTTTTACCTTCCCTGTGTGGATGCGCGTTGCTTGGTACCTTGAAGGAAAGAAAGAATTAAAAGTTGTTATGGTTGATAAAACTACAACAACAAACGAAGGAATTGAGCACAGATCATTTAACTGGGTTTTATATCATGAAAAATATTGCAAAGCCGACCGCTCGCTTTATTCGATCTCAAAAGATTATTACGGATTTTTCCCCGGTACTAACGGACAATATAAAATTAAAGGGCTTGAAAACTTTTCAGACGAACAATTGAAAAACCTCGCAGACAATACCGACTTGACCTATTACACGGACACTTACGGTGTATATAAAAGAGAATGGTTCGGAAAAATATTTAAAGGTGATGTCTCGCAATATATTTACGGCGGCATGTCTGCTCAAGACTTAAAATTTCTTTTGCTGATGAAGGCGCAGCATAAATTAATTTTAACCGAGTACAACGATATCGCTACTCCAACTTCAAAAGACATAAGAAGCAAATTTGAAGACGCCTTTGGAGTAAGATGGACAGGATGGGTAGGCAGATATTTCAGCAGCCTTGATACTACACAAAACAAAGAAATACCGTATTGGCTTGTAAGAGATTACAAAGCGCAGCATAACAACAAATGGAAGTTTAAAAATTCGGGAATTGTATTTGTGCATGAAAGCGGACGAATTGAAATACTTGAGAATAAACACGACTTAACGGCTGAAGTCCCTTATATTTTAACAAACGAAAGAAACCAGGATAGATTCCAGGTGCCGGAGAAAATAAAATATTCTTACTGGTTCGACGTTATGCTTACATCTCATTCCAACAATGTTGTATCTGTCTATCAAATAAAAACAACAGCGCGAGGCGATTCTATTTTAAATTCAATTAATATTCCAAATCCTTTTCCCGCTGTTATAGAACACTACGGTAAAAATTATAAGTTTTATTATTTCTGCGGCGACTTCTGCGACAACCCAGTCGATATGCTGTTCACAGAATTTGTAGGAATAACAAATTTTAGAGATCTATTTTTTTCAGCCAACAACATCGTCGAGCGCGACAGCTTTTTCTGGCTTTATTATGAGCCGATGGTCTCTACCATCCTTGACGAATATTATTCTTCCTTAAATAAGAAATAATTTTTTAAAAGATAAACTGCGAAGGAATAAGACGCTTTGTCTTCAGCATATAATCATTTCGCTGTTTAAACTCATCAAATAAGTTTCCTATCTTATCCATCATCATTTGATCATTGGAAGGAATTAGATTTAAGTTTTCATCTATCCTGTATAGTGTTTTATCAGAGAGCAAATAATCGTGATACAAATAATCAAGAAGCTCATTTTTATTTCTCATCAAAGGATAGCTGTGAACATCTCTGAACTGCCGGGTAGTATCAAGTCCGGAGCCCATAAATGTTGTTTCCGAAGGTGTTTGAATTTTATAATCTTTGTTCAAGAAAGCAAGAATTGAAGGCGCAATATCAAACTGCGAAGACACTGAAGAAAATCTCGCAGTCCGTTTCAGCATGGGAGAAAAAATAATAAGCGGGACATGGAATCTATCAATTTGATTTAGTATAGGAATCTCCGGCATTCTATGATCGCCGGTAATTATAAAAATTGTGTTGTTGTAATCCGGTCTCTTTTTATATTCATTAAAAAAGTATCTGTAAGCGTCGTCCGTATATACAACTGTGGAAAGCATGTCGCGGTAGCTTTTATCTTGAGCAATTATATCAGGGGTCAAGCTTGATTTACTAATTATTTCATCCACGCGTTTTCTATAATAATCCTGATCCAAGATTAAAAAAGGGCTGTGCATTGAAAGCGTCATTGAAATATCGATTCTATGTCCCGTTGTATCCTGGTTTGTAATTGAAAAATATTTTTCAAATAATTCCTTATCGCCGTAGCCCCAGGTAAAGCCGTTGCCGGAGGAAGGCATTTTTTTGTATCCAGGTCCAAAGTCTTTTATATCTATAACCTGAGCGCCTTGTCTCTTGAAAAAAGTATCCATATAATCGAAGTGGGCATCCCCGCCGTAGAAAAATTTTGCTGTGTATCCATTATCTATCAAAAGTTTGATGATTGAAAAATGCGGCGGCATATTTTCATTAAGTTCGAGAAAGCCTTTTTCGGCAAACGGGAGCGAGCCGAAAATTGAAGGCGGGAAGGCGAAGGTTCTTCCGCCGCAGCTTAGAAAATTATCCCAATATAAGCTGTGCTGCGCAAGAGAATCGAGGAACGGCGTAAAGCTGCCCATATATGCACCTTCGCCGGAATATCCTTTGCCAAGGCTTTCGGTTACAAGAAAAACAAAGTTCGGTTTCTTGTCGCCGATATTAAAAAAATTTCCGAGAACATCGGGAGAATTTTCAGTGTGCAAAAACGGATAGTTGCTGTCCACATAATTGAACCCGGCATTGTTGGTTGTGTCTGAGTCGTAATAATAATTTGAAATTGGGATTTCAAAATCTCCGACGAAAAAATAATGATAAGATTTGGAGATGAAGAATTGTAGTTTATTCACAGCCAATGAATAGTCCGTAGTATTTCCAAAGTTTTGCAGTTTGGGAGTAATGCTTTTTACTGCCAGCCAGGAAATAATTAAACAAATATAAAATGCAGTTTGAACCCAGCCGGGTAATTTAATTTTATTAAATCTTGTAATAACTCCTGCAATAAGCGTGACCGCAATTATAAAGGAAACTAAGTATATCAAATTAAACCCGCCGGCAGATCCGACAGTGTGCGTTATTTCTGAAATTGTGTATCCGAACAGGTCCGAGCCAAGCGGTATTGCGGACTTGGAGAAGTAAAGAATTAATAGAAGATAAATGAACGTAAAAACAGTAGCCAGAGTTCTGAAAACAATAAGCGCGGCTTTCCGGTTTATGAAGAACACGATTAAAAAAATAATGCAGAGCAGAGCAGCTAATTGAAAGAAAAAAACTGTATCGTAAAAAAAGCCGTATGCTATTACCGATGGCTGGATATCCTGAAAGAAAGTTTGACGCCATACGAATATAATTTCGTAAGCGCGAAGAAGTATTAAGAAAAATAATAAGCCCAGCGCGGACGGAACAAAACTTCGAAGCCCTTCTTTTAATTTACTTTTGGATAAAGCTACAATTTCTTCAAATTCCATTTTCTGTTTTTGATTGTCAATTGAATGAACGTTAACACAAAAATATAATCGAAAGTTATTTCCTAAGATTTTATCGATTATACTAAAAGACTTTTACTGCTGAATAAACAGGCGGCAAATTACGTATTTATGAAAATCAAAATCAACATAACAAAATGAGAGCTTAAATATTGTGAATATCACATGATCAAATATCTGTCAAAATTTTTGTTGAAACTTTACAAGGCTATAAATATTATTCGTGCAGCGGAAAAAAAATATTTTATTATAAAATAAACGTTACTATTAAAATTCTAAGACTTAAAAGCATTTATCAGCTAAATATGAAAAAGTATCCTTTTTCCTTAATAATCTTTCCATAATATTTCACGAGGTATCTATGAAAAAAATAATTGTACTATTTGTTGTGTTCTTAATAATTGGGATTAGATACACACATAAATACGAAACTCCTACTGTATTAAAAAGATATAATGCGCCAAAACCGCCGATGCAAGGCGACCGCGATAATCCTTATGCCGCAATGTTATTCAGGTACAAAATGATTGTCGGCAGGAAACAATTTTTAGATCCTCTGGCGCGGCAAAGAGCAATTGATTATTCTAAAAAATTCTTGATGAAAAAAAATCCGAATGATCTTACAACAATATCTTCATGGAATGCCCTGGGTCCGGGAAATATTGGTGGAAGAATCCGCTCAATTCTTGTGAGACCGTCAAATGCCAACACAATATTAATCGGAGCTGTTGCCGGCGGTGTTTGGAAATCAACAGACGGCGGCTCAAGCTGGGCGGCAGAAATGGACAATGATAATCCCATTGCGATTGACTGCATGGCAAATAACGGCGATACCGTTTACGCCGGTACCGGCGAAGGCTGGGGTAACGTTGACGCTGTTTACGGCGGAGGAATTTATAAATCTACCGACTTTGGAAGTACCTGGACTTTGCTTTCTTCAACTGTTGGTGGCAATGTTTGGAACTTCAGGGACGTATTGAAATTAGCTTTTGATCCAAATGGAAATATATACGCCGTTACAAAAGCCTATAATAACAAAGATGGAGTTGGAAGTTACCTTAGCAACGGCGGACTGTATGAATCTAGAGATGGTGGGAGTACCTGGAATAGCATTAGTTCCTCGATGAGTTTTAGCAGTAATTATTTTAACGGCTGCGATGCTATTCCTATAACTTCTACAACAATATTGTTCGCTACAGAAAATAACGGAACCACTCTTGGCGGAATTTTTAAAACAACCGACGGCGGAACTACCTGGACGCAAATTACAAGCGGATTACCTTCTACCAATTATCAAAGAATCGCTTTCGCTCAAAATCCGGACACTGCAAACACCGTTTATGCCGTCATTCAATCAACCGATAACTCTTCCGGCGGCGATGCGGGCTTAAAAGGAATTTATAAATCAACTGATGCCGGAAGTACCTGGTCTGCATTAACAAAGCCTTCTAATATTTCTTCAACGGGCAGTTTGTCCTATCTTGGAGATCAAGGATGGTACGGGAATGTTATTGCTGTTGACCCTAATAATACTGCAAATATTTATGTCGGCGGCGTTGATATGATGAAATCAACCGACTGGGGAAATTCATGGAGTCAATTAACTTATTGGGATGCATCTTATGGAACTCCTGTCATTCACGCTGATCATCATGCTATAACTTTTGTCCCCGGATCATCCGGTGTAGTTTATGCCGGAGATGACGGCGGTATTCAAAAATCAACCGACGGTGGAGCATCATGGACAAGCTTGAATAACGGATTGGCTATTACTCAATTCTACGGCGGTGCGGTCTATCCTTCGGGAACAACTTATTACGGCGGCGCTCAGGATAATGGTCATTTACTTTATAACGGCTCCGGCACAAGCTGGACTGAAGTTGTCGGCGGAGACGGCGGATATGCTGCGATTGATCAGTCTAACTCAAATGTTGCTTATGAAGAATATACTTATCTGCAGATGAGTAAAACTACCGACGGCGGAATTACCTGGAATACTTGTACCACAAACTTATCCGATGCCGGAAGCGGCAGCACTGCACTATTTATCGCGCCGTTTGATATTGATCCGGAAACAGATACTGTTTTAATAGCTGGCGGTCAGTCTGTATGGCTGTCAACCAGCGGCGCAAATAGCTGGTCTGCTTCAAGCGGCGTACTTTCTTCAGGACAATTAGTCAGCGCAGTAACAGCAGTAAACAGCTCATCGCCTTATCTTGGCTTTGCCGGTACAACCGACGGCAAAGTTTTTAAATGTACAAGCATGACCGGTTCAGGCGATACGTGGACTGAAATAACACCAACAAATAACAATGGCGCTTATGTTAGAAGAATTGTTGTCGACTTAAGTAATAAGAATCATGTTTATGTTTGCTACTCCGGCTATAATAATGACGGCGTAACGCCGACCCGTCATATTTTTTATTCGACGGATCAAGGAACAAGCTGGACTGACGTCTCCGGCGATCTTCCCGATGTTCCTGTTCATTCATTGGTTATCGATCCGAACAACTCTTCTGATCTATACATTGGAACAGAAACCGGAGTTTATCAATCAACGAACGGCGGAACAAACTGGGTTAACACTTCAACAGGAATGCCGTCTTATGTTCCCGTAGATGAATTAGTAAGGCAAACCGGTACAAATAGTCTTTTCGCGTTCACACATGGAAGAAGCGCTTTCAACACTACAGCTCCGCTCCCTGTTGAATTAACTACTTTTGCTTCTACGGTTTCTAATGGAGAAGTAATTCTAAATTGGAAAACTGAAACAGAGCTTAATAATTACGGCTTTGAAATTGAAAGGCAAACAATAAATAATAATCATTCTGTTTTATCGGCAAACCCCTGGCAGGATATTGGCTTTGTAAAAGGAAGCGGCACAAGCAATTCACCGAAACAATATTCTTTCGTTGATAAGAATCCGGTTAACGGAACCAATTTCCAGTACCGTATTAAACAGATCGATAACTCCGGTAAATATAAATATTCAAACGCGATCAGCGTTGAAATTTTACCAACCGATTTTTCATTGTACCAGAATTATCCGAATCCTTTTAACCCGACAACCACTATAAAATACTCTCTTCCTGTTTCAAGCAAAGTTGTGTTAAAAGTTTATGATATTTCCGGCAGAGAAATTTCAACTTTGGTAAATGAAGTTAAAGATGCCGGCACTTATGAAGCGCAATTTAACGGAAGCAGTCTTGCGAGCGGTGTATACTTCTACAGGCTGCAGGCTAAAAATTATACCGAGACGAAAAAGTTTGTGCTGCTGAAATAATATTCAGCAAGAATTTCTTTAATGCCTCTTTTCAAATTTTTGAAGAGAGGCATTTTTATTTCCTTGCACGTCTTGTTATTAATCTTACGCCTCTGCGCGAAGTAAAATAATATAAGATCCACTCTCCCATAACTCTAAAGCGATTCCTAAAAGTTATAAGAAAAAAGATGTGAACGAATGTCCATAAAAACCATGCAATGCCCTGCGAGAATTCAAACCTTCTTATCATGGCGACAGCCTTTGCTTTGCCGATTGTCGCCATTGTGCCTTTATCAAAATAACTGAACGGCTCTCTATTCCCTTTCGGAATTTCTCTCTCAATAATTCTTGCTGCATACTTTCCTTGCTGTATCGCGACCGGAGCAATTCCAGGCAGCAGTTCTCCGTTTTGATTTTTTATATTCGCCGCGTCTCCTATTACAAAAATATTCGGATAATCTTTTATTGAAAGATCGTTCTCAACTAAAACTCTTCCAGCTCTGTCGAGATCGGCTCCGAGAGATTTTAACAGCGGCGAAGCTTCATTGCCGGCAGCCCAAATTATATTTTTAGTTTTGATCATAGTCCCTCCGGCAGTTACTCCGTTAGTTGAAACCTCTGTTACCATAGCATCCGTCATAACCTTAACACCCATTTTTTCAAGATCGCTTTTCGCTATCGCAGAAAGATGCCCGGAGTAAGCCGTAAGAATTCTTGCGCCGGCTTCGATAAGAAAAATTTTTGTCTCCTGCGGTTTGATGTTTCTAAAGTCCTTCAGCATTGTCTGCCGTGCGATCTCTGCGATTGCTCCCGCCATCTCAACTCCGGTTGGACCGCCGCCGATTATTACAAATGTTAAATATTCATCCCGCTTATTTTTATCCTCTTCTATTTCTGCTTCTTCAAAAGAAGACAAAATATTTTCACGGACCGAAAGCGCGTCGTTCAATGTCTTCAAACCTGGAGCATATTTCTCCCATTCATTCTTTCCGAAATATGAATGGGACGAACCAGGCGACATGATTAAATAATCAAAATAAATCCTCCTGTCCTCAAGCTGAACGTATGATTCATTTTTATTTACAGACAAAACTTCGGACATGATCACTTCAATATTTTTTTTGCCCCTGAAAACCGAGCGTATCGGCACCGCAATATCTCCCGGCGAAAGCGCCGCGGTTGCAACCTGGTAAAGTAAAGGCTGGAATAGATGGTGGTTGGTTTTATCTATTATAATTATTTCAAAATTATTTTTTCTGAACTGCTTTGCGGCATTAAGACCGCCGAAGCCGCCGCCGATAATTACTACTCTTTTTCTATTCATATAAATTACCCGGAATATTTTCCGGATAATTTAACGAAAAAGATCTGCAAATATTGAAGCGTATGTCATCTGCGTGTTTTACACATTAAATAAGAAGTGCATTACATCGCCGTCGTTAACAACGTAATCTTTTCCTTCGACGCGCATTACTCCGGCGGCTTTACACGCAGCTTCAGACTTGTGTGAAATATAATCCGCATAACTGATAACCTCCGCGCGGATAAATCCCTTTTCAAAATCGGAATGAATAACGCCTGCAGCCTGCGGAGCTCTCCAGCCGCGGTGAATCGTCCAGGCTTTTACTTCTTTCGGTCCCGCCGTAAAATAGCTTATCAAGCCGAGCGTATGAAACCCGGTGCGTATAATTTTTTCAAGCCCGCTTTCTTTCACTCCGTATGAATCCAGGAATTCTGCCCTCTCCGCATCTTCAAGACCGACAAGTTCCTCTTCAACTTTTGCAGAAATCTTTACCCAGTCCGCTCCCTTTGATTCAGCGAAAGCTTTTACTTTGTTTACGTAGTCATTATCTGAAGCTAAATTGCTATCGTCAACGTTAGCGCAGTATATCATGTTCTTCGCCGTCATCAGGCGCAGCTCATTAAAAATTTCTTTTATGGTTTCCTTTTCTTTATCATGGTAAAGCGAAGCCGGGTTTCCTTGATTCATAAAATTCAAAAGCGCTTCGGCATCTTCAGCCGCGGCTTTAGCATTCTTATCGCCTTTAGCCATTTTCTGAAGCCGGTCTATTTTCTTTTCAAGCGTTTGAACGTCGGCAAGTATTAATTCCGTTTCGATTATTTCAATATCTCGCAGCGGATCGACACTTCCGTTTACGTGAACAATATCGTTATCGTCAAAGCATCTTACAACTTGAAGGATCGCATCTGTCTCACGGATGTTCGTTAAGAATTGATTGCCGAGACCTTCGCCTTTGCTCGCGCCTTTTACAAGACCTGCAATATCAACAAAGTCAACCGTTGAATTCACGATCCTCGCAGGGTTAACAAGCTTTGCAAGCTCATTCAATCTTGCATCCGGCACGGGAACGATAGCCTTATTCGGCTCGATTGTGCAGAACGGATAATTTGCCGCTTCGGCATTTTGCGCCTTCGTAAGCGCGTTAAACAAAGTTGACTTGCCCACGTTCGGCAAGCCTACTATTCCAATACTTAAACCCATCAAGGCTCCGTTAAAAAAGAAAAATTAATTACCGCCGAAATATACTAAGATTAGAAAACTACTGAAGGAATGCAATTACTAAAAAAAGAAATTTTTTTTCTGTTAAAAATGAAGAAGGTGTTTAAATAAGCAGAGATTGAATTTTATTAAGAAGCGTAAGATTATTTTCTTTCATCTGTCATTGTTGCGCTTTTCAATTCAATATGAAAATAGAAAGAAGCAATAATAGAGATAGTGCTGATGTATTTTTAAGTGATTGCGCCTTTGTTGCCTTTTCGGTAAGTTAAATATTGAAAATTCTAAGTCACTATATGGATTAATTACTCTTAACATGTCACTTAATCCCGGAATTGATTGTTAGATAAATGATTGTAAATAAGAAAGTATTTAAGAAGATGAAAAATTTGTTAAGCCGAATAACCATAGACCCCGAAATATGTCATGGTAAGCCGACTATCCGGGGATTAAGATATCCAGTTGAAAATATGCTTGAATTAATGGCATCGGGAATGAGTGTGGATGAACTGCTTAATGACTATCCGGATTTGGAAAAGGAAGATCTATTAGCTTGTTTAGAATTCGCAGCTAAACTTTCACATGTAAAAAGCATATACCAAATTGCATCGTGAAGTTTTTAATTGATGCTCAACTACCCAAATCATTATCGGAGTTTTTGAAACTAAAAGGCTTCAATTCAATTCACACTTTAGAACTTCCCGATAAAAATAAAACTAAAGATATTCAAATTATTAAAAGAGCAATTAAAGAGAATCGGGTTGTAATAAGTAAGGACAATGATTATTTAGATTCTTTTTTATTAAAATCTGAACCGCCCAAGCTAATTATTGTGAGGACTGGTAATATTTCTAATAAAGAATTACTTAAAATCTTTGAAAATAATTTCGATAGAATTACATCAATGTTAGCAAAAGGTAATTTAGTTGAATTGAATAGAAATGACATTGCCGAGCGGGATTAAAATATGATTTGTATATGAAAAATTAAGAATCAAAAACGAAAACCTAAAATACGGAAAGACCAGTCCTTTCTATATATATTCATTCCCTAAGGAAATATTGTGGCATTAACAATATTATATGAATCTCCTTGTCCCGCTGGGACAAAATAATTATAGAATAAAGAACAACGAAAATAAATGAAGTCCCGTTGGGGATGAGATAAATGGGAATATCTTTCTTCCCCTGGCTATAATGCTCGTCTCAATTTTATTAGAGACCATTCAGTGACAAAATTATTTGTGTGTAGTCTATTACAGCACGTAGAAAAATTTCCCACGCTATAATCTATTATTATATGAAGTTCCCATATGTTATTTTCTGTGTACTTATAAGTTTAACCCTACATGATTAGACAGTAATAATAGTCTCAGGTTAATTAGGTATAGAAAAATACCCTCAAATAGGTAGTTGCTAAAGCTGGATTATAAGGTTAGATTATTCCACGTTAAAAGTTATTTTACTTATTATGTGTGGGTGAAAATTATCGGGAGAAATAAATATAAGTTTTATCCTCTTGATTTTTCCAGCATATAATTATAAATACTTTTAACCTTTCATATTATTTCAAAAAATATTAACAACGTGCGAGGTATGAAATTTTTTATTCGACAGAAAAGATATTTTACTGCCAAAACTTCATTTTCTTTTCTGCTTAAATATTTTGCTAAATACAAATCTTTATGTGCCGCTTTTATTCTCATCATATTTATATCATTTCCTTTTTATTTACCCGGCTGTAAGGATAATACAGTTGCTCCTAAACAAATAATTAATTCTGATACTACATGGATACAATGTTCCGGGCTGCCAGGCACCCCGATTACCGGGTTTGCAGCAAGCGGCAGTAATTTGGTAGCAGGAACATATAGTCTTGGACTCTCAAAGGCATATATATATATATCGAGTGATGAAGGTTCAAACTGGATATTAGATACATCATTTAATGTACATAATCACAATATCGGTACTCATCTGTATGCTGGTGCACCTGTAGTATTTATTGCGCACAATAATTATTTGTGTGCAGGGATAAGTTCATATACCGGCAATGTATATACTTCTACTGACAATGGTCGAAGCTGGACAGAAAAAGATACAAGTTTTAGACAGAATATTTATTGCTTTGCTCAAATTGACTCCACAATATTTGCAGGGACTTACGACGGATTGCACCAATCTGGAGTACACAAATCTACTGACAATGGAATAAGCTGGATAGATGCAAGTAATGGTTTGGGCAACAATCCAGTAAAAGAACTTGTAAGCTTAGCAACTTACCTTTTTGCAGGCACAAATGGAGAAGGGATTTATCGTTCCTCAGATAATGGAGCAAGCTGGATGGAAGTTAATACAAGTAATGTTCCCTTTTTGTCCTTAGTTTGTAATGAGAACAACATATTTGCAGGGGCATATGGTAATAGAGGTAATATATTCGTATCTACAGATAATGGTAATAACTGGAGTATAAGAGATTCCGGGCTTACAGACAATTCGGTTAATGCACTTGCAAGCGGAGAAGGATACCTATTTGCAGGAACTAACAGCGGACTTTATGTATCTTCTAATAACGGCTCAAGCTGGACATATGATTCAGTTGGAGTTCCCGCGCAGGCATCAGGTATTAATACATTAGCAGTAGTAAACTCACATCTGTACGTTGCGACATCAAATGGCGTGTGGCGCTATCCAATTGTAATGTTCGGCAAAAAATTAAAACAAAACAAATCAAACTAGATTATAGAAAGGAGTTATGAATGAATAAGTTTATATAGCTATAGGCGGCAGTTGCAGTGCCGCCCATAACATTAATTTACGTCAAAGACGCAAATGCGCAATTAAATCGGCATGGAATAAACCTTCCACATAGAGGAAAGCTACGCCTTTTTATTTGCGGCAACAATTAAATAAATAGTTCGCTAAAATCAAAATTTTTTTGAAAGGATGAAAATGAAAATTAAGATATTAAGTTTGTCTGTTTCTTATTTTATTTTTGTTTTTCTTCTTGTTTGCCCAATAAGTCTTTTAATTGGTCAACAAAAGATTAATGCAAATATTCCCGAAATAATTAAGAATCAAAGTCTGAAGCCGATTAGCTATATGGATAGTACAAAACAATTGCATTTAGCAATAGTGCTACCGCTACGTAATCAAACGGAGCTATCCAGCTTACTCCAGCAACTATACGATCCTTTAAGTCCTAACTTTCATCATTATCTAAGTGTAGATCAATTTACAAATGAATTCTGTCCTACATCGCAAGATTATCAATCTGTAATTGTTTTTCTTAACTCTAAAGGGCTTGTTGTAACAGGAACAACTCCGAACAACAGAATTATAGATGCAAGCGGAACAGTTGCAGATGTAGAAAAGGCATTCCATATAACAATGCAAGTTTATAAACATCCTACAGAAAATAGGACATTTTTCGCACCAAACATAGACCCTTCTATTGATATATCTGTTCCTATTTTAGGAATATATGGTCTAACAAATTATTCTATACTCCGCAATCATATACAATGCTCTAATGTAAGTAACAAGAGTTTAGGTGCAAATACTGGTACTGGTCCAGATACTACTTATATGGGATATGATTTTCGAAAAGCTTATGTTCCCGACGTATCCCTAACCGGTTCAGGACAATCTCTTGGACTGGTTGAATTTGGTGGATTCTCACAAAGTGATATTACATTTTACGAAAACAGTGCAGTTCCCACTTTACCTAATGTACCACTTGATACTGTACTGCTAGAAGGTTTTAATGGACAACCGCTGGGATTAGCTTATAACGAAGATGAGGTTTGTCTTGACATAGAAATGGCAATTTCGATGGCGCCAAGATTGTCTAAAGTAATTGTATATGAAGCCCCCTGGGATTCAATGTGGACCGCGTCTGGGTGGGAGGATCTGCTAAATAGAATGGCTACTGATAATTCAGCAAAACAATTGAGCTGCTCGTGGTATCTTTATCATGGGTCTGCCGATTCTGGAGCAGAGAATACATTTGAAGAAATGGATGCGCAAGGACAATCTTTTTTTAATGCTTCAGGTGATCAAGATGCGTATACCGGCTTAATAGACTTTCCGGGAGACTCTCCTAATATTACTCAAGTTGGTGGGACAAAACTTATGACAGCATCAGATGGTTCTTATCAATTGGATTCGGTTTGGAACTGGGATATTGAATATGGCTCCTTTTGGGATGGTCAGGGAAGTTCAGGGGGAATTAGCACCTATTATTATAGGCCAGATTGGCAGCAAGCTAATATGTTAAATAACGGTGGATCTTATCTTATGAGAAATACACCCGACGTAGCCCTTACCGCTGATCATTGCGCCGTTTACGTAGAACGGCAATACCTTACAGACAGAGGTGGAACAAGCTTTGCAGCACCTCTTTGGGCAGGTTTTACAGCCTTGATTAATCAGCAGCTTGCACAATATGGTGCAGCATCTGTTGGTTTCATTAACCCGGCGG
>JAKAKL010000036.1 GCA_021824565.1 Bacteroidota bacterium
TCAAGATTACAATGATCGTCGCCGACACAATACCAAACGGGGATCCTGTGTCCCCACCAAAGCTGACGCGAAATGCACCAGTCTTTTATTCCAGCCATCCAGTGCTCATAAGTCTTTACCCAGTGATCGGGATGAAATTTTACTTTTCCTTCTTTAACAACATCAAGCGCCGGTTTAGCAAGCTCATCCATTTTCATAAACCATTGTTCCGATAAATACGGCTCAATCGGAACGCCGCCGCGTTCGGAATAACCTACTTTGTTTTGATAATCTTCAACCTTGACTAAATCACCGTACTCCTGCAGTCTCTCAACAACTTTCTTACGCGCTTCATATCTATCAAGACCCTGGAATTCCTTAGGCACATTATGATTCAGCGATGCATCATCGTTAAAAATATTTATTGTCTCAAGCTTATGACGCAAGCCCATTTCATAATCGTTTATATCATGCGCCGGTGTTACTTTTACCGCGCCTGTCCCAAACTGCATATCAACATATTCATCTGCGAAGATCGGAATTTCTCTATCCGCAATCGGAAGCAAAACTGTTTTGCCTATATATTTTTTATATCGCTCGTCATTTGGATTTACTGCGACGCCCGTATCGCCGAGCATTGTTTCGGGGCGCGTTGTTGCTACCGTTATAAACTCATCCGTAGCGTCAATTCTATATTTAAAATACCACAGCTTCCCGTTAACCGTTTTATAATTTACTTCTTCATCCGAGATTGCCGATTTGGAAGCGGGGCACCAGTTAACCATTCTGTAGCCGCGGTATATTTTGCCTTCATTATAAAGCTCAACGAACGCTTTCAGAACTTGCTTATAATAATGATCATCCATAGTGAAGCGTTCGCGCTGCCAGTCGCAGCTTACGCCGAGTTTCTTTAGCTGCTGGATAATTATTCCGCCGTATTTTTTAGTCCAGTCCCAGCAGTGTTTTAGGAATTCATCTCTGCCAATTTCATCTTTTTTAATTCCAAGTTCTTTAAGATAATTCGCGACCTTGGTTTCGGTAGCTATCGAAGCGTGGTCTGTTCCGGGCACCCAGCACGCGTTGAAGCCCTGCATTCTTTTTGTTCTTATAAAAATATCCTGGATGGTATTGTTAAGAATATGACCCATCGTTAAAATGCCGGTAACGTTCGGCGGAGGAATTACGATTGTGTACGGCTTTTTTGATTCATCAACTTCGGAATGGAATAAATTATTCTTTAACCAGTACTCATACCATTTATCTTCTACGGCAGAAGGATCGTAAGCTTTAGGAATTTCCGATCCATTAGTAATAGTTTTAGAGGAATTATCGGGCATTATGTTCTCTTGTTATTCTAATTGTATGTACAAATATAATTAAAATCTTAGGCAGATGAGATGCTTCAGGTATTGCCCATGCGCCTTTGGAAGACGCAACGCATATTCCGGTATTTTATAAAACCTATTTTTCTATTAATATTACAACGATGCAAAATTAATCTTTAAAAATTACTGCTTAAGACTTTTTTAACATATTTATATTTTTTTCTTGACATGTTATTTCTAAAAAGTTAATTTTGTTCAAGTTGATATAACAAAATTAAAAACTGTATTTATTTTTTTAATTTTTTATAATCCAGTCGCGGCTGATATTTTACTGCCGTACAAATTCTTCCCTAAAATATTAACCGTAGTATATTCGTTTTCCAGCGGGGTGCGCCCGTTGTGTTCTTTCTTGCGGGATTCCGCAATGATACTGCAATGCTAAGTTTGTATTGCATGAGTCTTAACCATTTATTTTTTTCTTGCTTATTTCTATTTGCGAAGTATGTTTGAAGGAAAGCAGGTAAGCGTTACTAAAATGCCGGGATCGTTCACGTTTCAGTCTTGTATTTTTATTCTTATAATGAAGTCCTCTTCATTATATTTCATTTCCTACAATACCAATCGCCCTTCTTTTGGAATTTTCCAATTTGTAAAATTAGTAATATGTGACAATCTATCACATCGGAAAGCCGTAAAACATTGTAGGAGTGACGAAGCATCACATCGGAAGGGCATAAGACTTTGTAGGAGTGATGAAATGTCACATCGGAAGTGCGTAAAGGATTATAGGTGTGACGAACCGTCACATCGGAAAGCCGTAAAACATCGTAGGAGTGACGGAGCATCACATCGGGAGGGCGAAGGACATTATAGGAATGACGATCAATCACATTGGAAAGGCGTAAACTATTATAGGAGTGATGATGAATCACATCGGAAAGATGTAAAGAGTAGTAGGAGCGACGACCTATCACATCGGAAAGACGCAACAGATTTTACAAATTGTTTTGCGCCGATCTATTTGAGCTAACAGCAATGAACAGAAATTTATATGATAAGAAGAAATGAAATTAAACATCTCATTAAACAGAAATTTTGATAATAGAAATTATTTTAAACTAAATAATGGAGCGGCATAAAGCGTGGCACAAGTATGATGCGCATAAAAACAAAAAGCGTGAATATTAATTGTTACGCTGCGCCCCTATCTATCAATCATGTTAAAAGGTAAGTAAAATGAAAAGCGAGGAAACAGTACGGAATTACTCGATACCCGATCCAGAGGTACCGAAGACGAGCAGGGTTATTAGAACCAGCTTTCTAAAAGATCAAACAGAGTTTCAGAATTTCGACTCGGATTACGGCGGAACATTCGGCGATGACTGGCTGAACGGCATAACCGCTTCAGAGACATGCGGGTCGGATGATGAAGTGGTAGGCGTGCAGACCGCAAAAACAGAGGAAGTACACACAACGCTTGATCGATGCCATCTTAAAGTCCAGGTAACCAAACGCTTTTTTGAAAAAGCATTTCCCGGCAACGCGGACGTGTTAAAAGAGATCGGTTACCCGAAGTACGACAGCATTAGGAATGATCAGGCGAAGATGGAAAAGTTTATGAATAACCTTTACAAGGTTGCCACTAAGTATTCCGTCAATCTGATAGCGGCTAAGTTCACGCAGCATCAGATCGAAGAAATTCACACGCTCGCATTGCTTCTTTCAGAAACCGATACACAGCAGGAGGATCTGAAGAGAGAGCGCAAAGGCGAAACGGTTAACAGAATAGATATAAACAACGCATGCTGGTCTTTTACATCTAAAGTGTTGAGAGACGGTAAATTAATTTTCGCTAATAACCCTGTAAAGAAAAAACTTTACACTTTATATATGAGCGAGTACACCAGCGACAGCGCACCGGAAACCCCCGCACAACCCACTGAAAATAAAAGCTGATATTTACATGCCCACGAACCTCTTCGTGGGCTATTATTATCTCAACAGAAAAAAAATCAAGCTGCTTATTATAAATAACCAGTTGCGTGAATTAGATTGTAAGCCGTTCCGCCGAAGGACGGACAGGTGAAACGGCTGTAATAATATATGCTTTCATATTAGCCCACGAATTAATTCGTGGGCTAATAAAATATATCTTTTGTTTACTAACTGTTTCAACAGTTTTCGTTAATTAATTTTTAATTCACACAAAGATTTTTTACAAAGACTAATTGCCGGAATCAATACATCTTCCTTAAAATTTCCTTTAGCATTATTAAAACTTCATTGCTATTTTTATAACGGACGTTCAGTACAAGTTCATAAATAAACATTTAACATCTTGAAAAAATATTTTGAATACATTTGAATGGACATATGAGCTTAGATTCATAGTAGCGCTGGCGCTGGGCTTTTTAATCGGGCTCGAAAGAGAAAGCGCCGGCAGCGAAAGAAAAAGCAAGCTCTTCGCAGGCGTAAGAACTTACACATTGATAAGCTTATTCGGGTTTGCGTGCGGATGGCTTTTCCATGTAAACGTTGCTTTTGCATTGCCAATTGGAATGCTCTCAATAGCGGCTCTGGCTTTAACGGGATATATTTCAAAATTGAAAGAAGGAAGAATCGGCTTAACGAGCGAAGTAGCCGCGCTGCTTACGTTTGCCATCGGCGCGCTGTCAATGCTTGCAGATATATGGCTGCCTATGGCGCTTGGAATAATCTCAACTCTTCTTCTATCGGAAAAAGCAGAACTTGAAAAATGGGTTGAGCGCCTGGATAAGTCGGAGTTTTTAGCGGTCATAAAATTCCTGCTCGTTACATTAATAATTCTGCCCGCTCTGCCGGATCAGAATTACACACAATTTAATCTTAACCCGAGAAACGTCTGGCAAATAGTAATAATGGTTTCATCTATTGGGTTCGTCGGATATTTTCTGATGAAAAAGTTTGGTGGGAAAGTTGGTCTATGGCTTTCAGGTTTGCTGGGCGGAATAGTATCGAGCACAGCGGTGAGCATTGCAGTCGGACGAATTGCAAAGAACGATCCGGCGCAAAGCAGGAACGCGCTTCAAGCCTCGCTTCTCGCAAGCAGCGTAATGTACATTAGAATTTTAATTATAATCTGGCTTATAAATCCTGCAAGCATATTTTTTCTCTGGTGGAAATTTATTTTACTCGGTTTGATCGGTACGGCATTGTCGTTCGGACTTAAACAAGATGTTGCACACGCAAACGAACATTCAGTGTCTACACTTCAGAACCCGTTTGAAATTAAACCGGCGATACTGTTTGCGGGTCTGTTTGTTATCCTTTCTGTGGCGACAATACTTGTAAAAAACTTTTTCGGCAACGGCGGACTTTTAACGCTATCGGCAATTGTCGGCGTTACCGATATCGATCCGTTTATTCTTTCGCTTGTACAAGGCTCAAAGCCATTGGAAGCGGTAGTTGTCTCGGCAATTATAATGGCGATGATGAGCAACACTATAATTAAATCGATATACTTTGCCGCTCAAGCAAAAGATATACGAAAAGAGACTTACTTGCGTTACGGCATCTGGGCTGCACTTCATATACCGCTGATTATTTTAATGTGATCTTAATTCTTAAGAACAAGAAACCCACTGTTTAACTGCCGTTCAATTATTATATTCGCTGCAAATTTATTCCACTTTATTTTTTTACGAGGTTGTTCATGGTTTATAAAAAATCTTCAGGAAAGCTGTTCCTTTTTTTAAGCGGATTATTAATCATCTCTCTATCCTATGGATTTGGAGGAAAAAACTTAAACGAATTGAAGCATAAAGAGTCTTCAAAAGAAAATTTATCTCTAAAAAACAAAACATTAAAAATTTATTCTCCATCTGTAGGTGAAAAGCCTGCAGAAGAAGTCTATAAAAATATAAAGGTCTTCAAAGGACTGCCTGCTTCAAGACTATTGCCAACAATGCATTTTATTGAAGCTTCTCTAGGCGCTGACTGCGGCGACTGTCATGTTCACGATAAAGTAAAAGGCTGGGAGTTTGACAGCGATGCTAAGCCAGGCAAGAAAAAAGCAAGAAAGATGATCGAAATGATGAATGACATTAACGAGCATCATTTCATGGGACACCAGGAAGTAACTTGCTATACTTGTCATCGCGGCAAATTTAATCCGCAAACCGTGCCCGCATTGTTGACTCTTCCTCTAAAAACAGAGGAAAGAAAAGATGAAGATATAAAAGTTGCAAATAGACTAAACACTGCCGGTGATATCATTGCGAAATATTTAAAAGCAATCGGCGGGAAAGATGCTTATCAAAAAATTACTTCTTTAAAATTTGAAGGCAGCACTTTAAATGAAGAAGGAAAAGAAATGCCGGTTACAATTTATCAGAAGGCGCCTGACAAGCTATTAATGGTAACACAAAATCATTGGGGAGAATTATCCCGCGGCTACAACGGAGAGATCGGCTGGTTCAAAGCCGGACAAAGAGAAGATAAAGTTGACGGCGATAATTTAAATCTTTTAAAAGATGCAGCAGAATTTTATAAAAACATCAACATAGATAAAGATTATTCCAATTTAAGATTAAGCGACATCGTTGTAGTCGATGGTGATACGGCGTATGAAGTCAAAGGCACGCTATCAGCTTATTTAAATGATAAGCTTTACTTTGACGTAAACACCGGTTTATTAATCAGAAGGATTGAATATGATAACACACCTCTGGGTAATCTTCAGGTGCAGACTGATTATAAAGATTATCGAAATGTTGACGGAGTTTTAATTCCATTCACGGTTCATACTGCAGGATATGAAACAAACCAAACAACGAACTTTACTAACATTACAGCGAACAGAGAAATAGCCGATAATATATTTGACATGCCGGCAAAATAATTAATAAAATAAAGGACGGCAGCAAAAGCCGTCCTTACTTATTTCCATCCAAGTCAACCCGAAAAATTCCAAAATATTTTGATAGAGGAGCAATTTTGATTAATTTTGCGCCGCACCCTTAGCTCAGTTGGTAGAGCATCTGACTCTTAATCAGCAGGTCGCGGGTTCGAGTCCCGCAGGGTGCACAAGGAAACCTTCAAAACGTATTGTTTTGAGGGTTTTTTGTTTTGTGAGTCTTAAAGAGTCCTGATGATTTTTAGATTTAAAGTAAGGACTGAATAGGGACTTTTTCAGATTGTACTTTATCCCACCGAACATAAATATGATGAATACATAATTAAGAAAGTTCGAGGCTGTAACACATCTAAAACTTAATGCTGTTTTCATCTGACAATTTATTTTTTTGTTATACCGATTAGAACTTTTTCATACACTTAACTTATAGAATATTAATCCGCAATTGAAAACTTATATATGCCTAAATTGAGGAGGACGAAGATATTTAAGGATTAAAGAATAATATTTGCCCCGTACCGGCATGCCTAATAACTTCATACGATATTGTACCGAACATGGTTGTGAATCTATAAAATATATGACTTCCTATTTCATAATTAGGCGGACTTAGTGCTACAGGATAAAATCCAATGATATTAAGAACTAACCGTAATGCCATTGCGCTATCATCATCATAGCCGCTAAAACCAAAGGGGTCATTTTTATGCCATAAGTTTATTGTCTCTCTTACTCTTCTTTGTATAAAAAAGTATTTCGTAACACCGCCGCTATTAAATTTGGTATCCGTTTAAAATCTTTTTTATAGATAAATTTCTTTCATACATCTTTGCGCAGTAATTCTTAATTCTTCTTTGAAACAGACGGCGGCGCGCTGTCAGGCGCAGTACCCCAGTTTTTATTAGGTTTATCACCCATTACAAAAATTAACTTTCCGCCGTCCGCCACTGCGCTGTATGGAATATATGTTTTGTTCCAGGGCTTTCCGTTAAGCGTTACACTTTGAATGTATACATTCTCTTTAGAATAATTTATTGCTTCTGTTGTAAATGTTTTTCCATTGCCGAGTTTCATAATGACTTTCTTAGCGCAGGGAGTTCCAATTACATAAAAATTGTTGCTTGGACAGAACGGATAAATTCCCATCGTGTTAAATAAAAACCAGGCCGACATTTGCCCGCAGTCGTCATTGCCGCTAAGTGAGTTCGGCTTATTACCATAAAAATTAGTTTCAATTTTTCTGACTAATTCTTGAGTCTTCCATGGCTCGCCGGCATAATCATACAAGTATGTAATATGATGCGAGGGTTCGTTGCCATGCCAGTATTCACCAATTCGCCCTGCAATATCATCATTCCCGGTAGCGACAGTTTCTGATTTTTTTTGCAAAAAGAGACTATCAAGTTTTTCTGCAAAATATTTTTTACTGCCCATCAAATTTATTAAGCCTTGAACATCCTGCGGAACGAACCATGTATATTGCCAATTTGTTCCTTCAGTAATGTCACGCTTAGTTATGTCGTCAATATATTCATGCGGGAAGAACGGAGTTCTCCAATTTCCTTTGGAATCTTTTCCTCTCATAAGTTTTGTTGAAGGATCAAAAAGATTTTTATAATTCATCGCCCGTTTCATAAAATATTTATAATCGTCTTCCTTGCCGAGCTTTTTGGCAACTTGCGCTATACAATAATCATCATAAGCATACTCTAAAGTTTTTGACACAGATTCGTTTTCTTTGTCAAACGGAACATAGCCAATCTTTGCGTATTCCATTACATTATCGTAATGAGGATTCATTGCTGTTGTTTTCATTGCATTGTATGCGCGCTGATAATCAAACCCCTTTACGCCTTTCATAATTGCGTCTGCAATTACAGCTACCGCGTGATAACCAATCATGCACCACGTTTCATTGTTGTTTAAAGACCATATCGGAAGAAGATGCTCTACACTTTGATCATAATAGTCAAGCATTGAATTAATCATATCCGCATCGCGCTTCGGCTGAAGCAAAACAAAGAATGGATGCTCTGCACGAAATGTATCCCACAAAGAAAATATCGCGTATTCCGTATAACCTTTTGCAGTATGCACGTTTTCATCAAGACCTCTATATTGTCCGTTTACATCTTCATAAATTGTAGGTACAAGAAGTGCGTGATAAAGCGACGTATAAAATGTTTCCTTCTCTTCCTGCGAGCCTTCGATTTGCATTTTCTGCATTTCTTTATTCCACTTTTCACGTGTATCCTTAACAACTTTATCAAAGTCCCAGCCTGGAATTTCCGCATTTAGATTTAACAAAGCATTTGCAGTGCTGACTGAAGAAATCCCGATCTTCACCATAATTACTTCATTTTCTTTGGTTGAATATGTTGTGTAGTACTGCAAATCAGCGCCAGTAGCTTCATATCTGCTTCTAAATCTTGGAGTGTTGTATATAACCGGCTGCCCGTTCATCATTATACCGAACTTATCATACGGTCGTGAATACTTTGCAGCAAAATAAAGATAGCGTTCCTTTGCCCAGCCATTTACAAGGTGAAAACCGGTAATCAATGTTTTGCTTTCTCTCCTAACACGCGACCAAATTACTTTCCACTGAAGCACTTCAGCTAAATCCATCATTATGTTAGCGCTGTCTGATTTAGGAAATGTAAATTTTAAAATACCGGCTCGTTCTGTTGCGGCGAGTTCAACCAAAATATTATGTGGCAGCTTAACAGAATAATATCCGGCTTTCACAATTTCATTTTTATGTAAATAGGGAACACAATACCCTGAGTCTGGATCCTGATAAAAGTTGACATCTCCATCAGATGATTTCGTTTCAACAGTGCCGGGAACAAATTTCATTTTACCGATTGATGGCATAATTAAAAAATCTCCGAGATCAGGAATTCCCGTTCCGCTCAAATGCTGCATGCTGAAACCGATTAACACGCTGTCGTCATATTCATAACCGGATGCAGTCGCCCAGTTCCTTCTGTCTGTATCTGGACTAAGCTGAACCATGCCGTGCGGCGTTACCGGACCAGGATACACATTTCCTTCTCCTTCGGTGCCGATTATCGGGTGAATGTAATCAACAAGATTTTTTTCATGCATTGAGCTTTGTGCATAACAAGTGTTATACGAAATAAAAATAATTGCAGCAAAAGCTGTGACGAACAATTTTACTTTCCAAACTTTCATTTTATGTCCTTATTTATTTTTCGAGAACAGAAAATTATTATTAATATAAGATAACAAATTTAATCTCTTATTGTACAAGGCAATTGACAAAAGCAATTTTAAAAAATAGCCGCCGAATGCATTTTACTGCAAGAAGATACAGCTTAATATTGAAATTTTGTTGGCGCAGCGCACTTTATTGATCATTCTACAGGCAAGTAATTAAAATTTTTTTAAATTACTGCTGTTAATTTTTATTAAAAAATAATTCTAAGGTAGAAATGATTAATAAAATTCAAAAGGATTCACCTTATTTTGAATTTGCAAACAAGCTTTTAGCTAAAAGAGAATTGCATTCATGCAACGCCTCAATGAAAACTGAATCTATCGAATTCTTAAACGAGCTAAAAGATTTTCTCTTCCCGCACTTTTCTAATAAATTTTATTACTCGCAGGAAGATGTAGTATCAAAGCTTCAACTGCTGGAAAGAAATCTAATATCGTTATTAAAGTTAACCACGGAATCACCCGAGACTGATCTTGAAGAAACCGCTCACAAATTTATTTCAAAAATTCCGTTTGTTCATGACATGCTGTGGGAAGATGCAGAAGCAATTTACGAAGGCGATCCGGCTGCCGAAAGCGTCGACGAAGTTATTTTAGCTTATCCCGGATTCATGGCAATATTGATTTACCGGCTCGCGCATGAACTGTACAAAATAAAAATTCCAATCATACCGAGAATTTTAACAGAACATGCTCACCAGACAACAGGCATTGATATTCATCCCGGCGCTGAGATTGATTCACCTTTTTTCATTGATCACGGAACCGGAATCGTAATCGGAGAAACAACGAAGATCGGAAAGAATGTAAAAGTATATCAAGGCGTAACTCTCGGCGCGTTAAGCGTTGATAAATCTCTTTCTAATGTGAAACGCCATCCGACAATTGAAAACGATGTTATAATTTATTCACAAGCTGTAATTCTCGGAGGCGAGACTACAATAGGGAAAAACAGCATCATCGGCGGCAATGCCTGGGTAACACAAAGTGTTCCTCCAAACTCGGTAGTCTACAGCAAAATTGAAGTGAAGGTTAGATCAAACGAAAATTATTTTAACACGATGGAATTCATAATTTAAGGAGCAGGAAATGAAGTACGAAAATATTTTGAAAGCGATTGGAAATACACCACACATAAAAATAAACAAACTCTTCGGAAGCAATCATAACGTTTGGGTAAAGCTTGAAAAGGCAAATCCGGGTGGAAGCATAAAGGATAGAATTGCTCTTTCAATGATTGAAGACGCTGAACAAAAAGGAATATTAAAGAAAGACAGCGTTATTGTTGAACCTACTTCGGGCAACACGGGCATAGGATTGGCAATGGTAGCGGCTGTTAAGGGATATGAAATTATCCTCGTCATGCCCGAATCAATGTCGATCGAGAGAAGAAAATTAATGTCCGCATATGGTGCCAAGTTTGAATTAACACCGCGCGAACTTGGAATGAAAGGAGCAATTGAAAAAGCAAAGGAGATTGCCGCACACAATTCCAAAGTGTGGATACCGCAGCAGTTTGATAATCCCGCAAATGTTGAAGCTCATTATAATTTTACCGCACAGGAAATACTTGCAGATTTTCCAGGCGGGATAGATTATTTAATTACCGGCGTTGGCACCGGAGGGCATATTACCGGCGTATCAAAACTATTGAAGAATAAATTTCCTGGTTTAAAAGTTTTCGCTGTTGAGCCTAATCTTTCGCCGGTTATTTCCGGCGGGAAACCAGGCCCGCATGCTTTGCAGGGACTTGGCGCCGGCTTCATTCCCAATAATCTCGATACAAAATTACTCGACGGCACTATTTCGGTTTCTAAAGAAGAAGCTTTCGAATATGCTCAGCGGGCTGCGAAAGAAGAAGGTTTATTTATCGGAATTTCTTCCGGAGCGGCTCTGGCTGCGGTTGCACAAAAGCTGAAAGAAATTCCAAACGGAAAAACTATTTTAACTTTTAATTACGACACCGGAGAAAGATATTTATCAATTGACGGATTATTCTAAATAAATTGAGGAGAAACAAAAATGAAATTAAGATTTCTTGGCAACACAGGGATAAAGGTTTCCGAAATTTGTTTCGGAGCCATGACCTTCGGCGGAAGAGGTTACTGGAAATATATCGGCGAGCTTGAGCAAAAAGAAGCGACCGATCTTGTAAATTTAGCTCTCGAAGGCGGAATAAATTTTTTTGATACTGCTGATGTTTATTCCGAAGGATTATCCGAAGAGATGCTCGGAAAGGCTCTAGGCGCAAGAAGGAAAGATATTGTTCTCGCTACAAAAGTCAGAGGAAGGACAGGCAAAGGTCCGAATGATGTAGGCTTATCGCGCAAACATATACTTGATAATTGCGACGCAAGCCTGAAAAGATTAGGAACCGATTATATCGATCTTTATCAAATCCACAGCTTTGATCCGTACACGCCGCAGGAAGAAACACTTCGCGCGCTTGATGATTTGGTGCGTGCAGGAAAAGTTCGTTACATAGGCGCTTCAAACCATACGGGCTGGCAGCTAATGAAAGCGCTGGCAATATCTGATAAACAAAATTTAGAAAAATTTGTTACGCTTCAAGCATTTTATTCTTTAATCGCACGCGATCTTGAAAATGAATTGATTCCGCTTTGCCAGGATCAAAAACTTGGAGTGCTTCCGTGGAGTCCGCTGGGCGGCGGATTTTTAACGGGCAAATACAGAAGAGGGAAATCCCGTCCGCAGAATGCAAGACGAACCGACCCGGCAAATCAATTTCTTCAATTCGATGAAGAAAAAGGATTCGATATAGTTGACGAACTTGAAAGAATAGCAAACAATCACGGCGCCACAATTGCTCAAGCAGCTTTAAATTATTTGTTAAGGAAACCTCTTGTTTCTTCCGTAATAATCGGCGCTAAAACCAAAGAGCAGCTTGCAGATAATCTTAAAGCATCGGATTGGGAAATGACTTCCGAAGAAGTAAGCAGGCTTGATGATCTAAGCAAGCCGCCGCGCGTTTATCCCAACTGGATGCTTCAAAGAACTATTCAAGATAGATAACTTTTTTAGAAACTGCCGCATATTGATCTTTTGTGCGCCAGGATGCGGCAATTTTTTTTAAAGGAATCTTTTCATCTTCTTGTATCTCTAACCGTAAAAAAAGGAAAATAGTTATTTATGAACGATCATCATCATGAACATACGGCAAACGAAAGAGTTTTTAATCAAGGTGCCGACAGACTTCGCAATCCTGAACGTGTTGGGCGTCTTGAAGTTGAACGCGTTGTGAATTTATCTCTTGAAGGAAAAAATATTAATTCCGTTTTAGATATTGGAACTGGAAGCGGATTATTTGCCGAAGCTTTTAATAATAAAAAATTAACTACTGCCGGCGTAGATTCCAATCAAAGCATGATTGACGCCGCAAAAAATTTTCTGCCTAATTCTGAATTGAAAGCTGCTCCGGCGGAAGCATTGCCTTTCAACGATAATGCTTTTGATATGACTTTCTTCGGCGTGGTTTTTCACGAGGTAGACGACTATCAAAAAGCTATGAGAGAAGCTTACAGGGTTACTTCCGAAAGAACTTCTATTCTCGAATGGGATTATAAAGATGAAGATTTCGGTCCGCCGCTTGCGCATAGATTAAGACCTGAATTTATAAAAAGCCTTGCGGATGAATCCGGCTATAAAAATTTCCAAAAGATAAAGTTGAACAGCCTGGTTTTATATATCCTGGACAAATGAAAAATTTTTCTTTGTGAATTTTCAGAAATATTCTATTTTTTCGCCATAGAATTTTTATTTCTTTCTAAGAAAGAATATTAACCAAGCGAAAAATACTTGAAAGAAAAAGTTAGGTTTATCTTTGTCGACCTGCTGCGCGGCTGGGCGCTGCTTGTAATGTTTGAAGTGCACTCTTTTAATGTTTTGCTAAAGCCTGCGCTGCAAAAAACTGAATGGTTCAGCCAATTAAATTTTGTAAACGGGCTGGTCGCGCCGTCATTCCTCTTTATATCCGGGTTCGCTTTTGTACTTTCGACGCAAAAGAATTTGGATGAGCTTAGAAGATTCGGCGAAAAATTCTGGAAAAAGATTTCGCGGATCGTGCTAATCTTCTTAGCGGGCTATTCGCTGCACATTCCATTCTTATCTATCCGGCTGATTCACGAGCGAGCCAATCAGGATATGATGCTTGCGGCTTACAACGTCGATATTCTTCAGTGCATTGCTGCCGGACTTTTATTTATTTTCATTGCGCGGTTAATTTTTAAGTCCGACAAGCATTATAATATTTTTCTTATCGCCAGCTTTCTAATTGTTGTCTTCATTTCTCCATTAGTCTGGCAAATTAATTTCATAAATTTTCTTCATCCTTTCATAGCCGGTTATTTTAATCCTAACAGCGGCAGTTATTTTCCATTGTTCCCCTGGCTGGGCTTCCTGCTTGCCGGAGCGATTGCCTGTCCGTTTTATCTTCAAGAAAGAGAGAGGGGAAATGAAAAAAAATTTATGTACACTTTAGCTTTGTCGGGTCTGGCATTAGCCTTTGCCGGGCATTTTTATTTATCTGAAATTGTCGATTTAGGTTCAAACCTTGTGAAGCCGCATCCGGCGTTCTTTTTCCAGAGGCTCGGCTACGTTTTATTTCTATTAGGACTCTGCTGGTATTATGCGGAGGTGCGCCAGACAAAAACTTCTTTCGTATTGGACATCGGGAGGGAATCGCTTTTAGTTTACTGGCTTCATCTTCAAGTCCTTTACCGGCACGTTCTGCACGGCGGTCAGAATGTTGCTTCAATTTACGGCGGAACTTTTAATGTTTGGCAAAGCGCTTTGTTTACTGTTGCTCTTGCCTTATCTATGATCATCGTCGCTAAAGTTTGGGGCGCGATAAAAAAGAAATACAAATGGTTTTCTTCCCGCTTGGCATTGACTGTCGTCGTTGTCTGCATTGTAATATTCTTTATCTATTAGCGCGAATTTTTATCCTTACCTAAAAATTTCTTTACACGATGCTTTACTTTGATTTCTGCTGAATTATATTCCTTCTTTGATGCGCTGATTTCCGTAACAACATTTAAATTTCCGGTTACAGCGGACAAATCTTTGAGTACTGCTGAGAAATTTTTATGTAGTGCGGAGCTAACTTTGGGGTGTGCGGCTGTAACTTTGGGTAGTGCGGAGCTAACTTTGGGGTGTGCGGCGATAACTTCCGGGTGTGCGGCGCTGATTTTAGGTTGTTCCGCGATAACTTCGAGGTGTGCGGCGCTGATTTTAGGTTGTTCCGCGATAACTTCGAGGTGTGCGGCGCTGATTTTAGGTTGTTCCGCGATAACTTTGAGGTGTGCGGCGCTGATTTTAGGTTGTTCCGCGATAACTTCGAGGTGTGCGGCGCTGATTTTAGGTTGTTCCGCGATAACTTCGAGGTGTGCGGCGGAATTTTCGGGTAGTGCCGAGCTAATTTTTGTGTCTGCGGTCAAAAATTTTGTTACTTATGCAGGGATTTTTAATACTTTTACGCGCAAAAGCCTTAATTCTGTTAAATTTTAGGCATTTCCCTTTCATATCGTCATAACTTGTGTCCGGTTATTTAGTATGCAGCAAGCAGACGCCGCGCTAACCGGCAGCCCAGAACAATCAGATGCCGTGGGCAGAGTAGAGCAACTACTTTTTAATAACTTAAAATATTTCTAAGAACTAACTGCTTTGAGAAGACTGCCGAAATTGGCTAAACTTTGTCTCTTGCCTGGTTTTTTGCTTACCAGTCCGGGCTTCTGATTAATAAAAGATGTTACACCCAGTCTAACCAGCACTAAATATTATCAATAAAAACTGAGGGTGATACAGAAAATCTATTGCTTAAGGCAACAACCTGCCTTAAATTTAATTTTCTTTTACCATTTAATATTTCCGACACGACTCCTTGGCTTCCTATCTCTTGAAGGTCACTTTGGTTTAGTCCATGTTCTTCTAATAGATATTTTAGTGCTCCAACTGAATCACCTTTAGGTTCTTTGATAGTTCTATCTTCATAATCTTTAATCAAAGTTCCAAGTGTGTCAATTAGTGATTCTTTTATTGGGTCGCTCTTTTCAGTTATTTCATCAATCAATTTATCGAGCATACTAATAGCTTTTTTATAATGTGCTTCCGTATGAATAGTTGAAACAACCTTTGATACAGTGGACCATACTTTAATTGTTCTTTTTATTTCATTTTTTTCTTTTATCATTTCTGTACCTTCCAATTTCCTTTGTCATATTCTGAATGAGTTAAAACATGACGGATATAAATTCGTTTTGTAGAAAAAACTATATAAGCAATAAGCCGATATTTATTTCCGCTAATATTAAATACAATAAATTTACCAACGTGGTCAGCTTGTGGAAAAGTTTCCCTTAACCCGGCAAACGAATTATAATCAGTATGTTTTTCAATCCTATACCATCTATCTAAGGGCTCAATTGAATCCGGATATTTATTACCGAATTCCAATAATCTTTTCCTTGTAATAATGTGCATAGCCAAATATATCTCATGGCGAGATATAAGTCAAACAACTTTTTAATAAGATTATTCTTGATATAACATTTACTTAAGGGGTATAAGGAGCTGTAAAAATTAACATATTAAATGAACTATAATGATATGGTAAATAAGTAGCGGGAAGCTATTCCATATAAGTAAAAAGTTAAATTTAGTATTCTTTATCCCTTGACTGATTTTCTGCTTACCCGTCCGGCTTCAGACGGATTAAGAATGTTATGTATTAGTTGATTTTTCTATAATCAAATGCATTGCCTTATCGCTTGAAACATTTTTGATGCATTTATATCCCAATGATGCGAGATCCAAATTCATAAAAAGATTTTCACCGCGTCCTAAAATTACAGGGGATAGGACTAAATGTAATTCGTCAATCAGCCGGGCATTAAGATATTGACGAATTGTATTAACTCCTCCGCCAAGTCTTACATCTTTTCCGTTTGCGGAATCAAAAGCTTTTTCAAGAGCTGAATTAATTCCATCCGTAACAAAGTGAAATGTGGTGCCGCCTTCCATCTCGATAGGTCCGCGCTTATGATTGGTTAAGATAAAGACAGGAACATGATACGGCGGGTTTTCTCCCCACCATCCTTTCCAATCAGCATTAGGTATGCCGCGATACGGACTAAACATGTTGCGCCCTAAAATCCATGCGCCTATATTTTTAAATCCGTTTTCGGCAAATTCATTGTCAACTCCTGTTGTGCCGCCGCTCTTTCCCAATACGTTTTGCTGAAATATTTTTGTTGGGAAAAACCATTGGTGAAGCTCATGACCTCGTTCTCCTAATGGATTCTCAAGGCTTTGATTTGGTCCCGCGCCGTATCCATCGATTGATATAGAAAAACTTGCCACACGTAATTTTTGCATTTATAAATCCTTTCAAAAAAATTGAGATAACATCTAACTATATATTAAACGGATTACACATTATTTCTTTTGCGTGTTAGCACGATTTATCTTTTCGCCAATAGCTCCAACAAAAATTAGGCATATCAACTTTAATTTGCTTGTTTCTATTTATTAAAGATAACATTATTGCTAACTCTTTGAATCGTTAACCCGGAAATTTGTTTTTTACTCTGTGCTGTGCTTATCAATTGACTTGCGATTATATCAGATTATTTTATCTTCAAATATACTGACTATGAAAAGAATAACATCCTTTGGTGAAATATTATTTGACGTTTACCCGGACGGCAGAAAGCTCGGCGGCGCTCCGTTCAATTTTATTTATCACATAAAAAAAATAACCGGCAGCGGAAACTTTGTCAGCAGGATCGGCAGCGATAAGCCCGGCGATGAAATCTTCTGGTTTATGAGATCCAATTTCATTCCCACGCGATATATTCAAATAGATAACGAGCATCCTACCGGCGCCGCTTACGCAAATTTAGACGCGATGAAAATCCCTCACTGGGAAATTGCCGCCGGCTGCGCTTATGATTTTATTGAGAACGGAAGCAGGCTGCTTTGGCTGATTGAAAATGAAACCGACTGTCTTTACTTCGGCTCGCTCGTTCAAAGGAACAAAGAGTCGAGGAAAACATTGCGCTCGCTTTTCGGCAAAGATAAAAAATATTTCTGCGATCTAAATATCCGGCAGAATTTTTATTCAAAAGAAATAATTGAAGAATCGCTTAAAGCTTCAAACGTATTAAAGCTGAACGAAGACGAGTTGAAGCTGCTGAACGAATTATTCATAAAGCAAAATGCAGATGAGATAAGCCTTGCGAAGAAAATTTCGGAAATATTCGAGCTTGATCTTGTTTGTGTAACGCAAGGCGAGCGCGGCGCGGTATTATATTCCGACGGCAGATCCGATTACCGGTGCGCGTCGGTTGAAAACGTTGTCGATACGGTCGGCGCCGGCGACGCATACGCGGCGATTCTGTGCTTAGGGTATTTAAGCGATTGGAATTTAGAAAAAATAAATAAAGCCGCCTCCGGATTTGCGGGAAAGATCGTCGGCATTAACGGTGCGCTTCCAAAGGACGACACTATATATATTAAATTCAAAGAGGAGTTATTAAATGAATGAAAACAACGCGCATGAAAAGAAATTATATATTCAATTGTACAGCATCCACGGGCTTGTCCGCGGGCATAACCTTGAATTGGGTAGAGACGCCGATACAGGCGGTCAGGTAAAATATGTTATCGAACTTGCAAACGCTTTAAGCGAAGACCCGCGAGTAGACAAAGTTGAACTGGTTACAAGGCTTATAAAAGATAAAAAGGTATCTCCGGATTATTCCCAGCACATTGAAAAGATAAACGATAAGTTCAGCATTGTAAGAATAAAATGCGGCGGCAAAAAATATATACGAAAAGAACTGCTCTGGCAGCACCTTGAAGAGTTTGTAGATAAAAGTATTAAGCATATAAAATCCGCGGGCAGATTGCCGGACATAGTGCACAGCCATTACGCCGACGCAGGATATGTTTGCGGCGAGCTTACAAAATTCTTTGGAATGCCTTTGATTCATACCGGACATTCACTTGGAAAAGAAAAGCTGAGAAAGCTTCTCCAGGACGGCATGGAGATGGAAGACATCGAAAAAAAATTTAAGATATGCCACAGGATAAACGTCGAAGAGGATGTTATATACTTTGCTGATAAAATAATAACCAGTACCCGCCAGGAAATTCAAAAACAGTACGCAGCATATAAAAATGTAAACTTTGAAAAGTTTAAGATAATTCCGCCAGGTGTTGACCTGGAAAAATTTTTCTCGTATAACAGACCCGAACAAGTTCAGGATGAAGTAATAAAATTAAGAGAAGTGATTACAGAAAAGCTAATGCGCTTTTTTGTAGACGGAAGCAAGCCATTGATACTTTCGATAAGCCGTGCGGCGAAGAAGAAGAATATTGCAGGACTAATTACAGCGTATGGCGAAGATAAAGAATTGCAGAAGAAAGCTAACCTTGCAATCTTCGCAGGCATCAGAAAAGATATTCAGACAATGGAAGAAAACGAAAAAGAAGTGCTGACGGAAATCTTGCTTCTAATGGACAAATACGATCTCTACGGAAGGCTTGCTATTCCGAAAAGACACGACAGCGCGCATGAGGTTCCTGAACTGTATAGAATAGCTGCGGAGAGCGGAGGCATTTTCGTTAATCCCGCCTTTACAGAGCCTTTCGGATTAACTTTGATTGAAGCGGCGGCTTCCGGAGTGCCCGTCGTTTCTACAGACGACGGCGGACCAAGAGATATAATTAATAATTGTAAAAACGGTCTGCTGGTTGATGTAGCCGACACAAAAAATATTTCCGACGCGCTTAATAAAATTTTAGACGATAAAAAATTATGGAATGATTTCTCTGAGAATGGAATTATTAATGTGAAAAAATATTATACGTGGAAGGCGCATGTTGATTCATATTTAATTGAAGCTGCTGGTCTCAGCGGAGAACGGCAAAGAACAAATACATTTGAAAATATTGGGAAGAAATTATTCGGCATACAAAAAATAATAATCAGCGATATAGATAATACCTTGCTGGGCGATGAAAGGGCGCTGGAAGAATTCATTTTATTCTTAAGCAAATACAAGGGGAAAATAGGATTCGCGGTTGCAACCGGACGATCAATTGAATCGGCGCTTGAAGTATTGAACGAATATTCCGTACCTGTACCGGATGTAATAATTTCTTCTGTCGGCTCGGAAATATTTTACAATGACAGCGGAAAATTAATTTACTCAAAAGGATGGGATAACCACATTTCACATTTGTGGAAAAAAGATACAGTTGCGGACTTGCTGGGTAAATTTAACTTTCTTACCTGCCAGGAAAGCGCCGCGCAAAGGAAATATAAAATAAGTTATTTTATTGAAAACGGTGAAGAGAATCTTCAAAAAGTAAAAGATGCAGTAATGAAAAATAAACTAAAAGTAAATTTAATTTTCAGTCATGGCAGCCTTCTCGACGTGCTGCCTTACAGAGCATCAAAAGGAAAGGCGATAAGGTACCTCTCTTTCGGCTGGAATATACCACACAAAAATATTTTAATTGCGGGAGATTCGGGCAACGACATCGGAATGCTGAAAGGAGAAATGCTCGGAGTAGTTGTTGCAAATTACAGCCCCGAACTTGAACCGCTGAAAGGAAGTAAAAGAATTTATTTTGCCGGGCGTCCTTATGCCGGCGGGATTATTGAAGGTATAAAATTTTATGATTTCCTGAGCGATGGAAAGGATAACGGTCATGGATAATGATGTTAAGAATTTAATCGAGGGGAACAAAAAAGATTTTTTCAACTTTTTATTACGCGTTGCATCCAGCGATGCTAAACTATTAGTGAAAGGGAATTTGCTTGAAGTTCTGGACGGGTTTAAAAATAACTCCGACGGGTTTAATCATGACGCTTTGGAAAAGATCATCAGAAAAACCACAGAATCATTAGTAATTGGCAATGTGGTCTACATGGAAATCAGAGAAAGAATTGCGCGTCCTGATTTTTATATGTTCAATATTGAAGAAAGGTTTTATGAAAAAATTCCGCTGCATGAATTTCTTTTGGCGAGAGAGAAATTTATTACGCCGTCAAGTACTGATGATTTGTTAACGCTGAACTTCAGTACTTTTTACGATAAATTCCCAAGTATAAAAGAGCAGAAACACATTGGTCTCGGCGTCGGATACTTGAACCGTTATCTATCCAGCAACATGTTCATGCAGCCTGAGAAATTAAGAAACGCCTTATTCCAATTTTTGTTTGTTCATAAGTACAAAGCCCAGCAGCTAATATTAAACGGAAGAATTAAAAGCCCCGAACAGCTAAGCGGCAGCATTGATGAAGCGCTAAAATTTCTTCGTACAAAAAATGAAGATGATCCGTATTCTGGATTTACACACGAGCTTCAGCAAATGGGCTTTGAACCGGGACTTGGAAATACCGCGGGGAAAATAATCGAAAGTATGGAAATGCTTGACGGACTGCTTCAATTTCCCGATCACGATACGCTGAAAGAATTTCTTTCGCGTGTGCCAATGATTTTTAATATCGCAATTATTTCACCTCACGGTTTTTTCGGTCAGGAAGGCGTTCTCGGCAAACCTGATACAGGCGGACAGGTAGTATATATTTTAGACCAGGTTAAAGCGCTGGAGAAAAAATTGATCGAGTCAATCGAAAATTCCGGTCTGAGTGCGAAACCCAGGATTATAATTTTAACAAGGCTTATTCCAAATGCCGACGGTACAACAGCAAACCAGCGGATTGAAAAAGTACACGAGACAAAAGATACATGGATTTTGCGCGTGCCATTTAGAACTCATAATAAAAATGTAACCGATAATTGGATTTCCAGATTTGAAGTTTGGCCTTACCTTGAAGATTTTGCCGAGGATTCTTACAAAGAATTGCTTGCCGAGTTCAGCGGAAAGCCAGACATAGTTATAGGGAATTATTCCGATGGAAATATGGTTGCGTTTATCCTTGCAAAAAAGTTCGGCGTTACCCAATGCAATATCGCGCATGCGCTTGAAAAAAGTAAATATCTATACGGCGCATTATATTGGAAAGACCTTGAGCAGTTTTATAATTTTTCAATTCAATTTACTGCCGATTTAATAACAATGAACGCGGCTAATTTTATCATTACTTCTACTTACCAGGAAATTGCCGGTACTGAAAATAATATCGGGCAGTACGAATCCTATCAATATTTTTCTTTACCGGGGCTTTACCGTGTTGAGGGAGGAATTAATTTGTTTCATCCTAAATTTAATATTGTCCCTCCGGGTGTAAATACAAAAATATTTTTCCCGTATACGCAAAAGGATGAGAGACTTAAAGAAATTCAAAAAGAACTCCATCAGATACTTTTTGAAAATATAGTTGATCGTGAAGTTTTTGGTAATCTTGAGAATCCAGATTTAGTGCCAATATTTTCATTGGCACGTCTTGATAAAATTAAAAATATAACCGGGCTTGTTAATTGGTATGGTGAAAATGCGGAACTTCAAAAGCTGGCTAATTTAATTATTGTTGCCGGCAAAATAGATGCAAACGATTCTAACGATGGGGAAGAGAAAGAACAAATAAACTGGATGCATCATTTAATTAACCAATACAAATTACAAAACAAGATAAGATGGATTGGCAAGCTTTTAAGAAAAGATCAGACGGGAGAAATATACAGACTTATTGCAGATAAAAAAGGAATCTTTGTCCAGCCCGCATTATTTGAGGGTTTTGGCTTAACCGTGCTTGAAGCCATGAGATCGGGGCTGCCTGTGTTCGCAACAATGTACGGCGGACCATTGGAAATAATTCAAGACAACGTTTCCGGTTTCCATATCGATCCGGTTAAAGGGAAGGAGTCATCAGAAAAGATTCTGAACTTTATTTTGAAATTCAAAAAAGAGCCGGCATTGTGGGATAAAATTTCTTCGAAAGCAATACAGAGAGTTGACAATGCTTTTAACTGGGAACTTTACGCGAATAATCTTTTATCTCTTGCAAAAATTTACGGCTTCTGGAAATATTCGACTAATATTGAGATGGAAGAAATGAATTCTTATCTCGATGTTTTATATCATCTGCTATACAAGCCGCGCGCAAATGCACTTCTGGAAGAGCATAACAGACGATAAAAAAAATTTGCTTTAGTCTTTTTCAACAAAGATAGTTTGGGTCGGATACGCAAATCCAATATTTCGTTTGTTGAACTCATCAAGGATCTTAAGATTAATATCCTGTTGAGTATCCATAAACTTGTTGTAATCAGGATTATTAATAAAATAGACAAATTCAAAATTAAGGCTGGAGTCGCCGAAGCTTGCGAAATGTCCTCTATCATAATTCACGTCAGGCTGTTCTTCAATTATTTTTTTCACAAGCGAGGGAATTTCTTTTAATTGTTCGGATGCCGTTTGGTAAAGAACGCCTAATTTGAAAACAACTCTTCTTCTTTCCATTCTTTTATAGTTATGAATTCGGGAATCCGTAAGGTCGGTGTTTGAAAAAATTAATTGTTCGCCGCTAAGAGCGCGCAGCCGTGTGGTTTTAATTCCGATTTTTTCAATTGTGCCTGCTTTATCGCCGACGATTATAAAGTCCCCAATCTCAAACGGTCTGTCAAAAAATATTACAAGATAGCTGAATAAATCCTTAAGCACTGCCTGCGCAGCTAAAGCAACAGCAACACCGCCGATACCTAATCCCGTAACAACAGCCGATACCTTAAAGCCGAGATTATCTAATAGAAAAACTAAACCGATACCCCAAATTAAAATGGAAATTAATGTTGAAATGCCTTTAAGCTCTTTTTGCTTTTCCGTTCCACCTTCTTGTTTGCTTAAATATGCCGTGAATAAATACTGGAGAGTAGAAATTATTAATTTTATAATTATGAATGTTAAGACAATTGTCGAAATAATATCAAGCGTATGAATAAACTTCGAACTTAACTGAAGCGTCTTGAGAGCCAAATAAAGCGCGATAAAGTATAAAAAAGGTATTACTAACTTTTGAATTATTTTTACGAGCGCTTGATCTAACTTCGTATTGTTTTTGTCAGCCCACGCTTTAATTTTTTTCAGTACAATTTTTTTAACAAAATAAATTACTAATATTCCTAAGATGAAGATTAGCAGCGCGGTGATATAGTTCAGTAAAGTGTTCCCGAAAAAAATTTTATCTAAGAATTCATGCATTATAAATTCCTCTTAAAATAAATTTATATTTTCATTTACTATGACGCTTCTCAAGGTTTTTAACTATCTCGTCAAAATCGATTTCCTGCTCGGCAAGCATGACAAAGAGATGATAAATCAAATCCGAAGTCTCATTTATGATCTCGTTCCTGTCGCGGTTCTTAGCGGCGATAACGGTTTCAATCGCTTCTTCGCCCACTTTCTGAATTATCCTGTTTGCGCCGGATTTAAATAAGCTTGTTGTGTAAGAATTTTCCGGCAGCTCTTTTTTTCTTTCTTTAATCAAACTGAAAAGCTCATTTAAAAAATCTAAAGAAGAAATTTTTTCTATATCGAAGCATGAATATTTTCCCGTGTGGCATGTATTGCCGTCTGGCTTTGCGAATATGAGAAGCGAATCATTGTCGCAGTCGGCTTTTATATTTACAAGATGCAGAAAATTTCCCGATGTTTCTCCTTTTGTCCAAAGCTGATTCCTTGTACGGCTGAAAAAAGTAACAAGTTTTGTTTCCAATGTTTTCTCAAGCGCTTCTTTATTCATGAAGCCAAGCATTAAAACCTTATCATTGCTGTCATCAACTACAATTGCGGGGATAAGTCCGTTAAGCTTTTCAAAATTTAGTTCCTGTAAATTTATCTTATCCAAAATTTTTCCTATCTAATTTCTTATACTAATTCCATTTTCATTTAAATAATTTTTCAACTCTGCAATCGGCAATATATTAAAATGAAATAAACTTGCCGCGAGACATGCGTCAACATCCGCAAGCTTGAACGCATCTAAAAAATCTTCCTTCTTACCAGCTCCGCCGGAAGCGATAACCGGTATTGAAACGCTTGACGCAACCTGCTTTAAAAAATAATTATCATAGCCGTCCTTCGTACCGTCTTTATCCATCGAAGTCAATAAAATTTCTCCGGCGCCGAGATCGGCAGCCCGCTTGCACCAATCCAACCCTGTTAGTTCTGTTTCTTCTCTTCCGCCTTTAATAAATACTTTATATTCATGTCCGTTATTTTTCACATCTATCGCCGCAACCACCGCCTGGCTTCCGAACCGTTTGGCAGCCTCTGAAATCAACGACGGATTTTTCACAATTGAAGAATTCAAAGAAACTTTATCAGCGCCAGCTTTCAGCAACGCCTCGATGTCGTTAATCTCCGAAATGCCTCCGCCTACCGTAAAAGGAATTCTGATCGCTCTGGCAACATCTTTTACAAGAGAAATTAATGTTTTCCTTTTTTCCGCGGAAGCGGTGATATCAAGAAATATTAATTCATCGGCGCCTTCTTTTGAATACCTGGAAGCAAGCTCAACAGGCGAGCCCGCATCAACTAAATTTACAAAATTGGTTCCTTTTACAACGCGACCGTCTTTAATATCAAGACAAGGTATTATTCTTTTACAAAGCAATTTCAGCAAGCTCCTTCAAATCAATTTTATTTTCATATATTGCTTTGCCGATAACCACGCCGTAAATATTCGTCTGCTTTAGATTTTTTACATCTTCAATATTTCTTACGCCGCCGGATGCTATTAATTCAATTTCTGGAAAGCGATTTAAAATATTTTGATACAGTTCCATGTTTAATCCTACCATCATTCCGTCTTTTGAAATATCCGTGCAAAGAACTTTCTTCACACCGAGCGATAAGCAATATTCAATGTGCGAATAAACCGGCACCGAAGTTTTTTCAGTCCAGCCGGTTACTTTCACTTTTTCATTTTCAACATCAATCGCGCTTACGATTTTTCCAGGTGAATTTTTTTTTACAATAAGCTCAAACTCTTTTTTATTTTTTATCGAAAGTGATCCGATAATAACATAATCTATCCCGGAGGCGAAAAGTTCGGAGGCAGTTTTAACGTCTCTAATCCCGCCGCCGAATTCAATTTTTAATTTTGTTTCAGCTTTGATTTTCTTCGCGATCTCAAGCGCAGTAAACTTTCCGGTCTTCGCTCCTTTCAAATCAACAAGATGAACCATACCGAAGCCGTGCGATTCATACAACTGCGCCTGCTGGAACGGAGTGCTGCGGTAATACGTAACGTTTTCAAAATCTCCTTTAGTTAAGCGGACGATCTCGTTTTCCAAAATATCTATCGCGGGAATTACTATCATAAATCAATAAAGTTTTTTAGTAATTTTAAACCTGCGTCGCCGGATTTTTCAGGGTGAAACTGCACCCCGTAAAAGTTATCTTTTTCAAGCGATGCAGAAAAATTTATTTCATTGTTTGAAATTGAAGTTGTATACGGGCATTCAGGCAGGTAATATGAATTCGCGAAATAAAATCTTTCGCCGTTTTTAATGCCCTCAAAAATTTTGCTCTCTTTTGTAATCTGAATATCGTTCCAGCCCATGTGTGGAACTTTGGTTTTCTTCTCATCAAATTTTTCCGCAGTCACCGGAAATATTCCAAGGCATGCAACATTTCCTTCTTTGGAAAAATCCGCCATCAATTGCATGCCGAGACAAATGCCAAGCATCGGTTTTTTTACTATTCTTAATACAGTAAAAAGATTTAGCAAATGGAGCTGCCGGATTGCATAGGAAGCCTCTCCTACGCCGGGAAAAATAATTTTGTTAGCCCGGCAAATCTCAGCTTCATTGCTTGTAATTTTAAATTCCTGCTCTAATTCGGTAAGCGCATTTGCCACCGAAGCAACATTGCCTGATCCGTAATCAATTAATGCTATCATAATACGCCTTTCGTTGACGGCAGCATTCCTTCGTTCCGTTCATCCATGCGGCAGGCTTCATTCAATGATTTGGCAAAAGCTTTAAATATCGCTTCAATCTTATGATGATCGTTCTTGCCTTTTGCGCGGATAAAAATATTTGCCTTTAAGCCGGATGCAAGCCCGCGGAAAAATTCTTCGGTCAATTCGGTCGGGAATTCGCCGACTTTTTCTCTTTCAAATTTACATTTAAAATTCAAGTACGATCTTCCGCTTAAATCAATTGCGCATCTTGCAATTGTTTCATCCATCGGAAGAAAATATCCGTACCGCTTAATTCCTAATTTGCCGCCGAGGGCTTCGCTGAGCGCCAGTCCCAGAGTTATTCCAACGTCTTCAATTGTATGGTGTTCGTCCACATGAAGATCGCCGTTCACTTCGACTTTTAAATTTATATTTGCATGCTTTGCTATCTGCTCCAGCATATGGTCGAAAAACCCGATGCCGGTTTTAATTTCAGAAACGCCTCTGCCATCAAGCGATAAATTAATTTTTATGTCGGTCTCTTTAGTTTTTCTTTGCTTAGAAGAAGAGCGCAGTTTCGTAAATATTTTGTTTACAGCTTTTTCAAAATTATCAATCTCTGTTTTTTCTTTTACAAGAATAGAATTTCTATCTAATTTCTTTTCAAGCGAAATTGAAAATTGGCTTTCCGATTCTTTATCGCCGCCGAAAATATTTATTCCTTCCGAAGCTAAAACATATTTCAGAATTTCGTTTGGTTTAAAATCATTCACATAAATATTAAGGTTTCGCTGAGAGAGTTTTTTAAGCCCGCTTATCAAGCCGGACGAAGCGGGAAGGTTCAATTCGAAAAATTTTCTATCTATTTTTATGTTATACATTTGTGCCGGGTTATAAAATTTTTTTAATTGCATCCCAAAGTAAATCGTTCTCTTCTTGACTTCCAACTGAAATCCTTAGACAACCTTCCAATTTGGGTTGACTGCTTCTGTCTCTTACTATTATTCCTTTGTCCATCAGTTTTTTCTGAACTTCTTTTGGCTGCCTGCATTTTATTAAAAGAAAATTCGCATCCGAATTAAAAACTTTCTCAACTCCGTTCAAAGTTTCAAGCTGGTTTTTCAGGCGTTCGCGCTCTTTAATTATTGAGCGGATATACTCGTCCTTAACATTTGAGTTCATAAAAGCCTTTGCCAGAGCGTACCGCGTGAGGGTGTTAATATTATACGGCGCTTTAACTTTAAATAGAACGTCTATAATTTCTTTGTCGGCGATGCAGTATCCGAGACGCACGCCAGCCAATCCCCAGGCTTTTGAAAACGTTCTTAAGATTACAAGGTTGTTATATTTTTTAAGTTCTTCAAGGAGATTGCCGTCTAATGAAAAATCAATGTATGCTTCATCGACTACTATAATTGAATTATATTTTTCGCAAAGCGCGGCAACATCTTTTTTGCTTAGCAGATTTCCCGTCGGATTATTCGGAGAGCAGAGAAATATAATTTTTGTGTTTGAATTATATACCTTTTCAATTTCACCAAAGTCGATTTGAAAATCATCGGTAAGTAAAACATCATTTACCGCCACATTATTTACATCGCTTGCTACTTTGTACATGCCGTACGTAGGCTCCGGAATTATCACGTTATCTTTTCCCGGCTCGCAAAAAATTCTAATAAGCAAATCGATTATTTCATCTGATCCGACTCCAAAGAACAAATTTTCTTTGCTTACCGATAAATATTCCGAAACAATTTTTCTTAAATCGTTTTGATGCGGATCGGGATAACGGTTAAGATTCAATCCTTCAATCTCGGTGAACGTCGAACCAAAGCTGTTTTCGTTAGCGTCAAGTAATATTCCGTCGCCCTCGTAAATGTCTCTTGCGGAAGTGTAGGGTTTCAATTCCAAAATATTTTTTCGTACGAGTTTTTTAATATCCATTTATTTTTATTCCGCCAATCTTATTTTTACAGCATTTCTGTGGGCAATTAATTCTTCAACTTCAGCTAATGTCTCTACAGCGGTGGAAATTTTTTTTAGTCCGTCTTTAGTCAGCTTTTGAAAAGTCATCGACTTCATAAAAGTCTCTACAGTAACGCCGCCGTAAGCTCTGGCATATCCGTATGTGGGAAGAGAATGATTCGTTCCGGATGCGTAATCGCCGGCGCTCTCCGGTGAATATTCTCCGACAAAAACAGAACCAGCATTAGTAATTTTTGATTTATTTTTTTCCGCGTCAGCAATATTCAGAATCAAATGTTCCGGTGCGTATAAATTACTGAAATCAATTGCTTCCTTAATACTATCCACTATCATCGCAAAAGAATTTTCCAAAGCTTTTTCAGCAATTTCCTTTCTCGGCAATTCATTCAATTGAAGATTTATTGCATCAATAATTCTCTCAACCATATTCATTGAGGTTGAAACTAAAACGACCTGTGAATCCGGACCGTGTTCCGCTTGAGATAAAAGATCAGCCGCGGCGAAATCTGGATTAGTACTTTCATCCGCAATTACTAAAACCTCGCTTGGTCCGGCGGGCATATCAATCGCGCTGCCGTCCGGATCAACGCTGACTAATTGTTTCGCTGCTGTAACATATTGGTTTCCAGGACCAAAAATTTTATTTACCTTTGAAATATTTTTATCTCCGTAAGCCATCAACCCGATTGCCTGAGCGCCGCCGATCTTATAAAATTCATTAACATCGCAAATCTTAGCCGCATAAAGCAAAGACAAATTTATTTTCCCGTTTTTTGCAGGCGAGCAAACCATAATCCTTTTGCAGCCCGCTATTTTAGCCGGTATTCCGAGCATCAGCATTGTTGAAGGAAGAACAGCACTGCCGCCCGGAACATATAAACCAACATTTTCAATAGCCCTATACTCACGCGAACATTTTATTCCTTCCATCGATTCGATCTCGTATGACTGCGGGATCTGCTTCTCGTGAAATTTTTTTATGTTCTCTGCCGCAGTTTGAATTGCCGACTTTACTTTTTGCTCTAATTTTTTTTCTGCTTCTTCAAATTCTTCCTGCGATACTTTTATTTCATCACCTGTAAAACCGTCAAATTGCTTCGCATATTTTACCGCAGCCGATAATCCGTTTCGCTTTATATTCTCAAGCATCGGACTGACAACTGCCGCAATTTTTTTTGTGTCTATTGCCGGGCGCTTTAATAAAATTTTCTTTTCGTCTTCCGAAAGATTTTTATAAATGAAAGTTTTCATAAAATCATATTCTCGATTGGAAGTAACAAAATTCCCGATGCGCCTGCAGATTTCAAATCTCCGACAATCTGCCAGAATGTATCCGATGGAATAACCGCGTGAACCGCAAGCAGGTGTTCGTCTGCAAGATGAAGCACTGTCGGACTTTTTAAAGACGGAATTATATTAATAATTTTTTCCAGCGACTTCTTCGGGATGTTCATCATTAAATATTTTGAAGAGCGCGCTTTTAAGACCGAGCGGATTCTTCCAAGCAGGTCATTTAATATTTCGTTTTTATCTTTTGTATTGCTCGACCTTATCATTACCGCTTCCGAATCAAAAACTTTAAATGATTTTTTCAGCTTGTTCATCATCAGCGTGTTGCCTGTAGAAACTATATCGCATATTAAATCTGCTATACCAAGCGAAGGAGCTATTTCAACCGAGCCGCTCAGCTCTATAATTTTTGCGTCGAGATTATTTTTCTTTAAGAAGTCTTTTAAAATTTTAGGATAGGTTGTCGCAATTATTTTCCCGTTTACGTCATTCAAAGTTTTTAATACTTTATTTTCTGGATAGGCAAGCTGAAGGCTGCACTTGCCGAATCCTAACTTCTCTAATGTTTCGGTTTGTGTCTGCTTTTCACAGATAACGTTTTCACCTACAATGCCTATGTCTGCAACGCAGTCCTGCACGTATTCGGGAATATCATCGTCGCGGAGGAATAAAATATCCAGCGGAAAATTTCTTACGGAAACAACAAGCCGCTCCGAATAATTCTCGATCTCTAATCCGCAGTGGCGTAGAAGTTCAAGAGATTTTTCGGTCAGCCGTCCTTTTTTTTGTATGGCTAATTTTAAATTACCGTTCATTCATTAGTTCCTTATTTAAAAGCAAAAACCCCGACAGAGTTGCCGGGGTGTTAATTTCTTTGTTAAAATATTTCAACGTAATCCGGCATCGAATAAATGGTGCAGATGATGATGGATTTCATGTCCGTTTACGATATTTAAATTTTCTTTTTTCATATTCACCGTGCAAACTTAATTAAAAATATAAATATATCAAATGTTTCGATTAACAAGCCTTAGAATCACTTACGGTGCGCTCACTATTTGTTTAATGCCCGAATAATAATCGGTCGCTTTGAAGAACTTACTTTCAAAATCGCTGCTGTCAAACAGATAATCATATTCGTATTGATAAAGCATCTCGACAAATTCCTTTATTACGGGGTTGAACAATCCTGTTAATTCTATCATCCATTTTTTAAGCACCATGTATTTGGGCTTTTTAATATAAGCCGCCGCAACAGCTTCGACAAATTGTTTTCCGGTCATAGCGTTTCTGTCTGTAGGCAGATGCCAAACTCGGTTATATGCGCTTGCAGTGTTTCCGAGAAGCGCGGTAGCGCGGGCTGCGTCGGGCGTATATGTATATGTGTGCTTCCTGCTGTCGCTTGCAAATAGCTGCGCCGATTTTCCTTTCTTCAGCTTTTCAAATATTAATACAAAAGGTATTGAGTTTTGCGTGCTGCCGTAAAAGTCTGCGGCACGCGCGATCAAGGCTTTTAAATTTCCTTTTTTAACTTCATCCATTAGCTGTCCGGCTATCTTTGCCCTTACTTCGCCTTTTTTACTTGATGGATTTAACGGCGTGCTTTCTTTCATCCAGCCGTCCACTTTGCCGTATGAATAAACGTTATCAAAGAAAACCAGCTTGCAATTATTTTTTTCACAGGCATTAATTGTATTGGTCATAATCTTCGACCAGGTTTCCTGCCAGACTTTAATATTGTACTGCAATCCGGCAGTAAGATAAACTACCTCAGAATTTCTTACCGCATTTTCTACTTGCGCAGCATCTGTTATATCGGCTTTAAATAATTCATCAGTTGAATTAACAGCCTTTGGATTTCTGCTTACCAATCTAATCTTATCAGTGTACTTAGGAAGAATTTTTGCAAGCTCATTTCCTATTGCCCCGCCCGAGCCTAAAATTGTCTGCATAAAGTTTCTCTTCAATATGTTTTGATAAATTTGATTTTAATTTATCAAATATTTCCAATACTTATCCGGCTGGTTGTCACGAACCAACAAGTCAATAATTACAGAAATGCCAGAGGCGTTCAGGCAGTCCGGTTGCGGTTAGGTGCGATTTTAATATTTTCTACTAGCATTATATTATAATTATTTCAGAGATATATTAAGTATGCGTTTTGTCTGGGATCAAAATAAAAACCTTGCGAATATAAAGAAACACAAAATATCTTTTGAAGAAGCGAGGACAGTGTTTTTTGATGACAATGCTAGACTTATACCAGATCCAGAACACTCACTAGAAGAAGAACGATTTATAATTTTAGGCATAACAAACAAATTAAGACTACTTGTTGTTATACATACTTATAAATAAAATGAAAAAAGAATATGACTTCAGCGATTCCATCAAGAATCCTTATATAAAGAAGCTTAAAAAACAAATTTCAATTCGTATAGAAAATGAAACCGTTGAGTATTTTAAAAAGTTGGCTTCAGAAATTGACATCCCATATCAGAATCTGATGAACATGTATTTAAGGGAATGTGCACAAAACAATTTCAAACCAAATATTCACTGGCAAAAGTAATTGCCCATAACGTTGTGGCTAAGGCGCAGCCCCTAACTACAATGCTGAACTTGTTATTAAATTTTATAATTACAATAGTCTTTCATAGCACACTTACCTTGAACAAGAAACCCGAAACGGCACGACTAACCCGAAAATTTGTCAAATGCCGAATGCGCCCGCCTTGACTCGACGTCAAGGCGAGGCAGGAATAGGCTGTCGCCTTTGAGCCACGGGTTATGCGCAATATAATTACAAATATTTGCTTATTTCTTTTTTGAAATTCAAATAAACTTCTTTTGAGTTTTGGACTAGAGGTTCCATTTTGTCAGTATATAAATCAAATGCATAAGCATGGCTGAAAAAATGTCTAAAAGCCAAATATTCACCTAAGGTATTTTTCAATTCTTCAGATATTATCTGATTTTTTACAGCATTTTCAATAAGCTCTTTATGCGAAGATTTGCCTTCCGGTATTTCAATGTTCTCAGATATGAATATTTGTTTTAATATATTTTCTATTCCATTATAAAAATTATGGAGCAAAGCGGCTGCCCCTGCAAGCTCTAATGTAGATAAGTAAGGAAGTTTTTCATAGGGAGGGATTTCTTTAAATACTTCATCAATGTTTTCTAATTCAGCATTTATCTTTTTAGACAATCTTTCATCCATAAAGAAGAATACCTTCAGATTTTATCATTTCATTTAATAAAGATTTCTTCTTGAGGTCAATCAAGTCTACGGGTTTAGAAAGAGAAAATATTAGTTCACTATAAAACTTAAAGAATAGGTAATCAGCTATTCCATCAACAGCCAAGTCAATGTCATTAGCGACTCTTTTATCTTCAAGATTTGATCCGAAAAGATATAGCTTTGAGACATTATATCTTCTGGCTATTTCTAATAATTTATGTTTATCTTCATTTGAAATCATATTTAAATCTAACTTTTATTATTCTTTTTTGCAACCAATTGATTAGCACATAACGGCGTCGCTTTTCACCCGTCCGCCCCGAACAGCAATGACGAATTGAAAAGCTACTGCCAAATATTTTAACAAACTTATTTAATAGAACTATGTTGCAAGCAATGTTTACCTTTTTATCCAAACCCGAAAACTTAAACAATGCCACAATGAAAGCGCGGGCGGGTGGAAATGTAAAGGTTCAAGTGAAAATGGACTTTTTGAAAAAATATTTTTGTAAAGTTGATTCATAATACATTCTACCAGATGTCCCGCTGCACTTCAGCTCCGTTACGACATTTTT
>JAKAKL010000130.1 GCA_021824565.1 Bacteroidota bacterium
TTACTCTGAAGTTGAAACAGAAAATCTTGAAGTATAATATTAACGCAGGAAAAAGTTTATATGAATATTAGAAGTCTAAACAGACAATACATACTTGGTGTAGGTGTAGATAATATTTGTAAAGATACTGCACTATCTGCCGTAGAATATTTTATAAAACACCGGCAGGCAGGAAATGCAAAAAAGATTTTCTTTATCAACGTTCATACAATTCATCTTGCAAGAAAAGATCCGGATTTCAAGCTAACAATTAATAACGCTGACCTTGCATTGCCAGACGGAAGCGGGTTGAAAATAGCCGGTTCTATTTTCTCACATCCTATTAAAGAAAATTTAAATGGGACTGATTTTACTCCGACTATTTTAAGATTAGCTGAACTAAATAAATGGAAAGTCTATCTGCTTGGTTCGAAAGAAAATATTTTGAGAGAATGTATTAATAATATTGAACAGGACTATCCGCGCCTTCAAATAGCAGGGTTTCACTCCGGTTATTTTTCAAAGGAAGAAATACATTTGCTTTTACAAAAGATAAATGAAGCTTCGCCGGACATCCTTCTTGTAGGAATGGGCTCGCCTACGCAGGAAGATTTTATTTATAAATATTCGAATCATCTTAACGCAGCGTTGTGCTTTGCTGTCGGCGGGTTATTTGATTTTCTTTCCGGAGATAAAAAAAGAGCGCCGGTATTTATTAGAAAAGCAGGATTTGAATGGGCGTTCAGATTCTTTAGTGATCCAAAAACTAAGTGGAACAGAATTTTTGTTGAGATACCTTCATTCCTAACCTTGATTTTTATAGCGAGACTATTTCCAAACTTATTGCATCCAGTAACAGAAAGGAAACCAATATACAGATGATACGCGGATACGCAAAATCGGTAGCTCGCAATACGGCTATTATGATGATAGCGCAAATCATTACGTGGGCGTCAAGCTTTGTCCTAATGATGTTCCTTCCGAAATATCTTGGGAGCTCAAGCTACGGTGAGCTTTATCTTGCCATTTCAATTGCAACGATGTTCCAAGTTATAATCGAATTCGGCGGACAATATCAGATAACGAAGGAAATTTCTCGTTCAAGAGAGACTGCCCCGCATATTCTTGTTAATTCTGCATTAACTAGAATTTTTCTATGGTCTATCTCAATTGTTCTTATGCTTGAATTTTGTCGAGTCGCTAACTATGCATGGCCTGTTCCATTGCTGGTTGTAATACTCGGAACTTCAAAGTTGTGGGAGAGCATTAATAGCCTTCTTCGCAATTGTTACCAAGGTTTCGAGCTGATGGAATACCCGTCGATTGGTTCAGTTGTAGAAAGAACTTTCCTAATGGTGGCTGCCATAATAGTGCTGCTGGCAGGTTCTGGCCAGGTTATGATAGCAGCAATTATGGCGGTAAGCACATTATTGAATTTTATGGTCTCAGCTTCTTTCTCAAAGAAAATTATTCATTTCATTCCCAAAATTAATTTTAGAAAGGCAAGGTTGCTGCTGAAGGAAGGTATACCATACTTTATGTGGTCAATCTTTGCAACTATATATTACCGAGTTGACGTAATAATGCTATCCTTAATGACAGCTTATTCAGTTGTCGGGTGGTACGGCGCAGCTTATAAACTATTTGACGTTCTGATGTTTTTCCCGTCGATATTTTCTCAAGCTTTGTTTCCGGTGCTTTCACGAATAACAGAAACAACTAAAGAAGGCTTAACATCGGCTGTCCAGAAAAGTCTTGACATAATTTTATTTGTCGGAATTCCTATTGCAGTTTTGCTCTTCCTATTCGCACAGCATATAACAAGTTTCCTATTCGGTCTTCATGACTATCAGAACTCTATAATAATTATGAAAATTTTTTCTGTCGGTCTCCTTCTTGTATATGCAGACTTCGTTCTCGGAAGCACGGTGTTAGCGTTGGACAAACAAAAATTCTGGTCTGTAATTGCCGGGATAGCGGTAGTTGTAAACATCGCATTGAATTATTTTTTAATACCATTCTATCAAAAGTCAACCGGCAACGGAGGAATTGGAGCAGCTATCGCCACCTTAGTGACGGAATTATTTGTAATGTGTTCAGCAATCTTCATGCTTAAAGGTAGAGCGTTAGGCAAAATTAATTTTGACTTAATAATTAAAGAGGCGCTTGGCGGCAGCATAATGGCTGGAACAATAATCTTGATGAGAGGAATTCCTATCCACTGGGTTATCCAGGCTTTGATTGGTTCGTTAGTTTATCTTGTTATCCTATTCTTGCTTTACGCTTATGAGGAAAATCTGGAAATTTTTTCTATCGACTATGCAGCCGTCATTAAAAATTATTTTTATGCGATTCTTTACCGCGGAGAAGCTGAAACATGAAAATTTTATTTCTTACACCTTATGTGCCTCTGCCTCCAAATTTTGGAGGCGCTATGAGAGTCTACTATTTGTTAAAAGGTCTTTCGCAAAATCACGAAGTAACTTTTCTAACCTTTGGGAACAAGGATAAGGTTGATTTATTAAATAAGAATGTCGGTCTATTATATAAAGATTATTATCTCGTCAAACCTACATGGGCATGGAAGTACAGGCGGCTTGCTCAATTGTTTGCTCTGCTGACTTCAAAAAGTTTTTTCTCTCTTTTTACAAAAAGTAAAGAAATGCAAGCTAAGATAAATGAAATTTTATCTCTTCAAGACTTTGATATAATACAGATGGAGTTCCCAATTATGGGGTGCTTTCATTTTAGATCTAGAGCTATGAAAATTTTGGACGAGCACAACATTGAATACGATAATTTTTACAGGATGTGGAAGAAAACAAAATCACCTTTGATAAAGCTACATTATAAAAGAGAGTTCACGAAATCAAGGATGGAAGAAATAAATGTCTGCAAAAAGATGGACGCTATTTTAACGGTATCAGGAAAAGACAAGTCGATCCTGCAAAAAGAAATACCAGGCATTCCAAAATTTATTATTCCTAATGGAGTCGACGTTGAATACTTCAAACCGTCTCCGCAAAAAATAGAGCCTTATTCAATGGTGTTCACGGGGATGATGGCTTACATGCCGAATCATGACGGCATGAATTATTTCCTCGATGAAATATTCCCTTTGATTTTAAAACAAATACCGGAAGCTAAAATTTATATAGTCGGCAATAGACCGCCGAAGAATCTTAAAAAAAGATCATCAAAGAATATAATTATTACAGGCTTTGTTCCTGATGTCCGTTCATATGTGTGGCATGCTTGTTTATATGTAGTTCCGCTCAGAATGGGCGGCGGCACCAGGCTTAAAGTACTTGAAGCCTTAGCCATGAAGAAGACGGTTGTTTCTACAACAATTGGCAGTGAGGGAATAGAAGTAATCAATAATGAATCTGTCTTAATCGCAGACGAAGCGGAAGACTTTGCAAACAAATCAGTCCGTATCTTAAAGAACCCAGAGAGCGGGGAAAATTTGGCAGCTCGTGGTTTTGACCTGGTTTGCTCCAAATACAGCTGGGAAGTTGTAACTCAAAAATTAGAAGAAGCGCATCAAAATATTTTATATGAAAAAACTGGAACGCTTAATACAAATATGTTAATTGAAAGGACCGGCTAAAAATGAATTATGAAGAAAGAGTTAATGGTGTAGCAAACAGCGGAATTAAAGTTCTTATGTACCACAAAATTACCGACGACAAGAAACTTTGGAGATCGCATTGGACTTATGTTAGTGCAGAACAATTCGCAAAGCACCTTGCTCTACTTGATAGTTGGGGCTTTACTCCAATTACATTTAATGATTATCTGCTTTATAAGAAAGGTGAAATTAATCTTCCTAAAAAATCTGTTATCATAACTTTTGACGACGGCTACGAAGGTGTATACAATATAGCCTTTCCGAAGCTGAAAGAATTCGGATGGAATGCGGTGCTTTTTGTTTTAGGAGACAGAGTCATAAAATCTGATTTCTGGGATAAAAAAATTGGCTTGTCCGAATCAAGGCTTTTGAACCAGGAGCAAGTAATACAAATGTATGAAGCGGGTTTTGAAATTGGTTCTCACTCGATGAGACACTCAAACCTGGTCTCGGTTCCGCTTAGGATTGCCAGATATGAAATCATACAATCCAAAGAAAACCTTCAGTCGCTGTTGAAATCGCGGGTACGAAGTTTTTGTTATCCATACGGACTTACAAACACGACGGTAAAAAATTTAGTTGAGGAATGCGGTTACGACCTCGCATGCGGTGTATATACCGGTCCACCGAAATTTTGGGAAGACAGGTATGATATACGCAGAATTACAATTAAAAATTCCACGAACAGTTTTTCTTTTGGAATTAAAATGCTTGCTCCTTTTGAATATTATGAATGGATAGGATCCCGTGTTAAAAGAAGCGTTCGACACACGCTGAAAAAAAATCAGCCGCAAAAAGAATATATAACCGCTGCAACAACAGACGGGACGTACTTACATGCATAACCAAAATCAATTTATATTGGAAAAAAGAAATGTCGACCTTGTTTACGATGAAGTAAAACAAGGCGGCAGGTTTGTAGATTATTTAGAATCTTTTGGTAAAAAAGTTATTCCGTACGGTAACGCAACCCATGCCTTTGTAGACATTCTTTTTCACCTTAACTCCAATTCTGCAAACTCAAAGCCTAATATTATTATGCCGTCTTATATTCCTGCAAAATTATTCCGCATTATAATTACCGCCGGGTATGTGCCTTTGTTTTATGAAATAAACAACAGGTGTGAGTTTGACATAAATGAAATCGCAGGTTTGATTGATGAGAACACGAAAGCAATTTTTGTTATCCATTATTTTGGTCATCCGGCAAATATCCACAAAATAAAAAATCTTTCTGTTGAAAACAGACTTCCTTTGATAGAAGACTGTGCACATATTTTATACGCAAACATAAATAATCAAAAGTTAGGTTCATTCGGAGATTATTCAATATTCAGCGTAAGAAAAATGTTAACTTTGTCGGACGGAGGCTATTTAGTTCTTAATAACCATCAAGAAAATTTTGAAGCAACATACACGCAGCGGGTAAGCAGTTTTTACACTTTACCAAGATTTTTAAAATCGAGATTCAAACAAGGTTATTTTAAATTGACTAGCGGCAGGGACTTTTTGAGCTTAGCCCAGCTTCCAGAAAGAGGCTTTGTAGATTTCAAGCGCGCGCGCAAAACCAATATAAAAAATATTTCAAGTTTATCTTATTTCTATTCTAACATTACCAACATTGACAGTCACGTTCAAAAACGCAGACAAAATTATAACTATCTTTTTGAAGCAACACAAAACAATTCATTTTTTAGACCTTTGTATAGGGACAAACCGGATTCATGGACGCCATACAGCTTTCCGGTTTTAGTTGAAGAAAATTACCGCGACGAATTCCAGCTTAAACTTCTAAGTGCAGGCATTAGTTGCGGTGCGGGCTGGCCGGAATCTCCATTTGAAAAATATTTTGTACAAACGCAGGCGCTTGCAAATAGCTTGCTTGAGTTTCCTATTCATCCTTTGATGACTGAAAAGCAGCTTGAGAAAATATTAGATTCATGCCGCGAATTTGAAAAAAGTTTAAGCGGGCGAATCGACAATTCTCCGTATCATAAATTAATGCTTAAAATAAACGGACTGAACGCTGATATAAATTACGCTAATGGAAATAATCATGAAGATATTTCTACCAAAATTGTTTTTACGGATTCCGGCTTTGATGATATTAAAAAAGAATGGGCTGTATTATCCGAAAATTCCCAATCGTCAATTTTCCAAACTTTTGAATGGCAGCGGCTCTGGTGGAAATATTATGGAGAAAACAATAAACTTAATTTGATTCTTTTTTATGATGACGGGAGGCTTGTAGGCATAGCGCCGTTTTTCGTTGATACTTTTAATTTCCATAACGTAAGAATAATTCGCAGGCTGCGCTTAATTGGCAGCAGCGCAAGCATAAATAAGAACGGAAGTGCGACGCCCGATTATGGTGTAAGCGATTATCTTGATATCATAAGCCTCCCGGGTTATGAAAATACTATTGCCAGAAGCTTGCTGCATTATTTTAAAAATAATCCCGGCAGCTTTGATATAATTGAACTGGATGAAGTTTCAAACGATTCCAATATTTTCAATTCCGTTCTACCGCTGTTAAATGAAGTAGAGTGGAGTTATAAAGTGATAAAAAGAGAAGTTTGTCCGAGAATTCTTGTACCGGGCACTTTGTCTGATTTTATGAAAAGCCTGAGTTCAAAGATACGATATCAGTTAACAAAGATTAGGCGTGAAAGAATTAGAGACACTGTGTTTGAAATAAACAAAGTGCAATCGGGACAAGAACTCGGACGCGAATTTGATGCATTCGTTTTTCTTCACCAGCAGCGCTGGAATGCTCAAGGTTTGCCGGGCGCTTTTGTAGATGCAAGGTTCAAGAATTTTTTGAGAGAAATATCGGAATCATTTCTTAAGAACGGATGGCTTTATCTTACCTCCGCATATTCAAAGAGCCAATGTCTTGCAATTGAATACGCGTTTAAATATAAAAATAACTACTATGATTATTTAAAAGCATTCGACGATCAGTCGCCTTACGCAAAGTACAGACCGGGAAGAGCACTGCTGCTGCAGCTTATAGAAGAAGCTATCGAAGACAAAGCAAGTGTCGTCGATCTATTGCGGGGCGGCGAGCCGTATAAATTTGAAATAGCAACTGAATGGCTCTGGGTTCATAAAATTACCATTGGCAATCCAGTCTACGGCTGGGAATTCCGTTATAAAATTTTTCTTGTAATATTTTCTTTTTCGTTATTGAAGCATCGTATCAAAAAAGAAGCACATATAGCCCGCGCCCAATTGTCTAATTTAGGATTATTGGGCTTTGCTGTGCATTATTTCCCTATGACAATGAAAAAACTAAAGAGTAAATATTTTGAGCCTAATCTAGTTCGCAGAAAGAAAGGCGAATCAAGTGAGGTTAAAACTCAAAAGATTGATAGTTCCCCAAAAAATAAAATGAGCGAAGTGAGTGAGAAGATATTATGAGAAAAAACAAGAAATATAGAAATCATAATCGCAACTCAGCGCAAAAGCTTTTTGGCTTGAACATAAAAGAATATGGATGGTCGACAGCAGCGCTTAATATAAAAGAAAAAATGCCGTCATTAGTTTCATTAAAAATAATAATGAACGAAAATGATTTTCTTGCGTTGAAGGAAGAGTGGAACAGCCTGGTACAGAAATCTTCAGCAACAATTTATCAGACATTTGAATGGCTGTATTGTTGGTGGAAATATTTCGGCGGAGGGAATCAGTATACACTTCATATCGTACTTGTCTATTTAGAAAGTGATATTGTTAAATCGCAAGAAATTTTAGTAGAAAAAATAGATGGAGACAGTAAAAGATTAATAGGTATAGCTCCATTTTATATACACAACAGATCCTTTGCCGGGTACAGAATATACAAACAAATAAGACTTATTGGAAGCGGCTTGCACTCCGGTCAATCCGGATCAAATGCAATAGAGCAGGAAGGGCTTAGCGACTATCTTGATATAATCAGCGCTCGCGAATACGAAGACAGAACTGCAGAAGCGTTGACTTCTTACTTTTCTGCATTCAAATATTTTTTTGATGAAATTGATCTGCAGAATATTTCTAACGACAGTTTCATTTTTACTAAACTGCTTCCGCTGCTGCAGAAGAATGAATTTAATATTGAGATGAAAAGGTCAGACATTTGTCCAAGGCTAAATGTTCCGGAATCTTTTGACAATTTTATAACAGCGGTAAAGTCGAATACGCGGCGCAGACTCAAACAAGCATTGAAGAACGTTGAAGATGGTTCTTCGTGCCGGATTGAAGATGTAAATTTAAAAAGCTTTGTTTCATCATTTCAATCACTTCGCCAGTTGCACCAGAAACGGTGGAATGAAATAGGCTATCCCGGTTTGTTTACCGATGAGCGCGTGGGGAAATTTCAAAATGAAGTTAATAATGAATTTTTAAAACGCGGATGGCTGTGGTTTAAAATCTTAAGAGTCGATCATAAAATTATTGCAGCAAGACTTGGATTCAAGTTTAATAATAGAGTTTACGATTATTTGAGCGGCTTCGACAGTGTTCCATCATCGGCATCTTTGAGACCCGGTCTAATTTTAATTTTAGATATGATTAAAGATGCTGTTGGCTGGTCATTACAAGTTGTCGATTTTCTTAGAGGAGCAGAAGAGTATAAGTTTGAATTATCTTCTACGGTGGGTTATAATTATCACGTCATTATTAAACATCCCGAATCGCTGCCAAAGCTAAAAGCAGCTTTGATTAAAGCCATAGAATTTAGAAGCTATATGCTGCACCGGATAAAAAATGAAAGATCAATAATTCTGCTGCATGCAAAAAGATATGGTAAAGTTTTATTCGTAAGGTCATATCTAAAATTTTGCTTTAAAAGATTGCAAACATATACGAGCAGATCAAAAGGAAATGTAAAAAGAAAAGAGAAAATTTTTATGATACAGCAATATGATGCAAAGCAGGTAGACGACAGGATAAAAGAAAAAAAACATAAACTTCATGAGATTGAAATAGATATTTAAAATATGGTTAAACTAAATAAGCCGGCAAAAAATTATATGAGGAGAGCTAATGGCAAGTGAACTAAGTAACATCGGCGAGTTAGCTGTTGCAGTAGATGACATTGGATCTAAAGAAGAAATAACGGTTAATCATCCATCACTTCAGCGTGATGAAGAAACACCTGCTGTAGTATTAAAGCTTGAACATTATGGAAGCCTTGGAATAATCAGAAGCCTCGGCAGACTCGGAATACCTGTATACGGCGTGGATAATGCAAGCCAGCCGCCTGCTGCTGTTTCTCGATACTGTAAAAGATATTTCAAATGGGATATAGATAATTCATTCGAAGAAGAGACTTTGGAGTTTTTGATAAAATTAAGTCGCCACATAAAAAAAACTTCCTTGTTGATAGCCACGAGCGATGAAACTGCTTTGTTCATTGCTAGAAACTCCGAAGTGCTTAAAAAATATTTTCTCTTTCCCGATATATCGCATGAACTCATAAGAAAGCTTTGCAGCAAAAAAGAAATGTACATTCTGGCATTGAAATACAATGTGCCTGTACCGGAAGCGTTTTTCCCTTCCTCACTAAAGGAAGTGATTGACTATGTGGACAAAGCAAAATTTCCAGTTATGCTGAAGGGAATTGACGGTGGCAAACTCGAAAATAAAACGGGGAAAAAGATGGTTATAGTTTATGAAAAATCGACGCTTATTAATCTTTATAAAAAAATGGAAGACGATAAAGAAAAAAATCTTATGATCCAGGAATATATCCCAAACACAAAAAATCATATGTGGATATTCAATGGATATTTTGATTCGTCTTCACAATGTCTTGTTGCTTTTACCGGAAAAAAGCTGAGGCAAAATCCGATTTTTACTGGAATGACCTCATTAGGAATTTGTCAATGGAACGAAACTCTTGCAGAGCTGGCAAAAAAATTTTTAAGAAATATTAATTACACCGGACCCGTTGATATTGATTTTGTATTTGATACGAGGGACCATAAGTACAAACTGCTTGATGTTAATCCAAGAATCGGAGCATCGTTTAGATTGTTTGTAGGTCAAAACGGAATTGATGTCGCCCGCGCTTTATTTTATGATTCTACCAGCCTGCAATTTTCTTTTGTACCTGCTTCCGGCGGTAGAAAATGGTTTGTTGAGGATAAAGATTTACTTTCAAGTTTCCTTTATAGAAAACATGATGACCTAAATTTAAAAGATTGGGTACGCTCTTTCAAAGGAGTTAAAGAAGCGGGATATTTTGCGTTTGATGATTTAATGCCATTCATTACGATGTCTTCTAATCATTTGAAAAAAAGTTCAAGTAAATTAATTAAGAAAATATCGTCGTCAATTATTAAATCAGGTGATCTCAAGAATGTTGATTCTATTGTAAAGCGGCAAAGTATTTATGATGAAATAGGGAACAACTATTTTAAAAGAGAATTGATTTCTGATGATAAAAAAGAGAGCCAGTCAAGTCACAACGTGTTTAAGGACTCCGAACAAAACAAGCAGGTAAAAAAATACTTCGATCAAAATGAAAACTGGCAGGGCGCCGTATATGAAACGAGTGCTGACCCGCATGCTGCCGGTGTACGGCGCAGAAGAGAATATATTTTTAAAATGCTTGGGAAAATTTCCGCTTTAAAAATCGGCAACGCAATTGACATAGGCTGTGGACCAGGAGCGTACATCTATGAACTTGAGAAACGCGGCTTCAACGTTTATGGAATTGATATTAGTGCGGAAATGCTTAAGCATTGTGCTGAGAATTTAAAAAGGGATGGCTCTAAATTAAATCTCTTGTGCGCCGATACATCTACGCTGCCGTTCCCGGAGGGAATTTTCAACCTTGTACTTTGTATAGGCGTTTTGCAGTATGTTGTTTCCGCCGAAAGAACTGTTCATGAAATTAACAGGATAACTTCAAGGCGCGGACTCGTAGTATTGTGTTTTGAAAATATGATTTCTTTTTCAAACATTGGTTTTTACTTACATCATAAACTGTCGAAGCTGGTGAATAGTAAGAAAAAATTAGTCGATGCCGGCGGCAAGTCAGAAAAAAGCATTCTATCTAATTGGTTTTTGAACCATGTCGCGGTACCTCATCTTTACAAATTATATAATCCTTTCTGGATTGAAGAATTAATGCTGATGAACAATATGAAAAAGATTAACGCTATTACATACGGCTACCCATTTAAATTTTTGAGAAGAGTAAATTTTATTCCCAAACAAATATTAAACTATTGTGAAAGGAAGATTGAATGGTTTGTTCACAAGACGAGAATGCCGCTTCTGTCTTACTCCGGAGAATTTTATATCGGAATTTTTCAAAAGACCGATCTTGAAGAAAATACTTTGAGTAAAGTTTCATAAGATAAAATTAGAAGATGATTCAGTTAATTGAAAATATTAACGATCTGGAACAGATCAAAAACGGATGCAATAATCTTGCTGATAAAATTAAAATGCCGCTTTTGCGTTTTGAGTGGATTAAAAATTGTACAAGCATCTTGTCTCCCAATGAAAAGATAAAAGTTTTTGTCCTTATTGAAGAGAATGAAATTAGAGCGATTGCGCCGCTTGTCCTTAAGCGGAATTTTTTGTTTGAAAGACTCGAAATAATAGGCGCTTCACTTCATAAAGAGCCGACAGGAATTTTATATGAAAATGAATATTCTCTTTTCAAGCTATTATCTGAAATAATAAACTTCGGATATCCGGTTTACTTAAATGGAATAAGAGCCAATTGTACCGAAACAGCCTGGATCAATTCAATTTGCAATGATGCGGGAATTCATACATTAATGAAAAATGCAGATATTCTTTATCTCCCTGTTTATGAAAGCTGGGAAAAATTTGAGAGCAGCATTTCTCCGAGCCGTAGATCGAGCTTAAGGCGTCTGGAACGCGTTGCAAACAATATGGGAAAACTAAAAGTTGAAATGATTTCTCCTGCCGTTGATGAAGTAGATAATTATTTAAATGAGATTTTTAACGTTGAGGCATCAAACTGGAAAAAAAGAATGGGAACAGCGATACAGTATAATTCAAAGCTTAACTTTTTTTTCCACAATTATATTAAAGATTCTGCCGAACTGGGTTTCCTTAGACTTTGCTATTTACGTATAAATGATATTGCGATAGCAGTTCAAGTTGGAATTGAATATGCCAACAGGTTCTGGCTGCTTAAAATAGGCTTCAACGAAGAATGGTCCAAATGCTCGCCGGGAATAATTTTGATGCACGAAGTTATCCGGACTGCTTTTGAAAAAAAATTGGACTCAATTGAATTTCTCGGGAGTGACGAACCCTGGCTTCATATATGGACGGATAAACTTCATGACCTGGTTTCATATACTATCTATCGTTCCCCAATTACTGCCGCTTCTGATATAGCAGTTGAATTTTCTAATTCCATTTACGAAAGAATTCACTTTAAAATTGCTAAGAATTTTATTAGTCAGAACAGGAAATTATCACATGCTTAAAAATAATATTATAAATTACATAGCAAAGAAGCACATTGCCGGAACTTATTTAGAAGATGCTTTAGCAATATGCAGACTTGCAGAAAGCAGCGGCTGGTCAACTGCAATTTCTGTATGGACCCGTGAAGGAGTGAGCTTTGAAGAAAATGCGAGCAAATATCATGAGATTATCTCCGCAATTATAAATGAGAAATTAAATTCATACTTATCGATCAAACCGTCTTCGATAAATTTTAATTTAAAAATGTTTGAACAACTTGCATGCTATGCATCGCAAGAGAAAATGAGAATTCATTTTGATTCTCTCTCGCCGGATTCGGCTGATCGCTATTTAAAATTTTTGATGGAAGCGATAACAATCTATCCATTACTCGGTTATACATTGCCATCACGCTGGAGACGAAGTCTTCTCGATGCAGAGTTAATAAGCGAGCTAAATATTCCTGTAAGAATAGTTAAGGGGCAGTGGCCCGATCCCGATTACAAACAAATAAATTCAAGAAAAAATTTTTTGGAAATTATCAAGATACTCGCCGGCAAAGTGCCGATGATTGGAATCGCAACTCACGAAAAATCTCTTGCCGAAAAAGCGATAGAGATTGCAAGTACTACAAATACTCAATATGAACTTGAACAATTTTTTTCTCTTCCTTCAGTTGAAAAAAAACTCAGCCAAAAATACAATTTGAAGAAGAGGCTTTATGTCGTTTACGGCGAGCCATATTTACCTTATAATTTGAGAAGCGCAAACAAAAGACCTGCTATGATAGGATGGGTGCTCAAAGATATTTTCGATTTAAAACCAAAAACTTTCAATTATTTATATGCCACTTCCATAAAAGATAGGAACACATGAGTTTACACAATGCTAAAATATTGCTTGCGGTTGTAATACTTGCTGCTTTTATAAAAATAAATCTTAGGCGCATTCACGGGTATATAAATTTATTTGTACATCTTGCCGGTATTGAACGACAAATGCCCCCTAATAATGAACATCCAAAAATTTTAATTGATCAATTAGGGTACAGAGTTGACGATCAAAAAATTGCCTTATACAAAAACGCTGACCCTGGAAAGTTTGAGGTAGTAGATTCCAGCACCGGCAAAGTGGTCTTTGCAGGAAGTGCAGATCTTCCGGCAATGTATGATAAGGCTACGGGCGATAGTGTCTTTACATTAAACTTCTCAACCTTAACTAAGCAAGGTGAGTTTTATCTTTTGCTCCCTAAGCTTTCGTTAAAGTCTTCAAGTTTCTTTATTAATGATGGCGTGTATAATCAGTGTGCGACTTCTGTGTTGCAAAGTTTTTATTATGAGCGTTGCGGAATTAATATTAATAACGGCACTGTCTGGAAGCATCCTGCGTGTCATACGAAACCAGCTTGTTTTTATGATGATCCTAATAAACAAAAAGATGTATCAGGCGGATGGCATGATGCTGGTGATTATAATAAATTTGTTCCAACTACAGCTGTTAGTGCCGCATTTCTGTTATATACTTATGAAAACGACCCTGGTTTTTTTAAAGACGGTCAGTTGAATATTCCAGAAAATCATAATTCTATACCAGACATCCTAGATGAAGCACGCTGGGGCTTGGAGTGGCTTCTAAAAATGCAGCGCGCTGACGGAGCGGTTTATCATAAAGTCTCAATTAAAAAATGGACGGGAGAACATCTTCCAGACAAGGAAACAGATACACAATATATTTTCGGAATCAGCAGTGCGGCAACTGCTGATTTAGCTGCTGTTACTGCTTTAGGCGCTAACATTTTTTTTAAATATGATCAGCAGTTTGCCGCGGAACTTTTAAAGTCTGCTGCTGCGGCATGGGATTTTTTATTAAAGCATCCTGGAAATATTCCGTTAGGTGGATTTAAAAACCCTGCTGATGTTTCAGGCGGAGATTATAATGACAACGATGATTCTGACGAAAGATTGTGGGCCTCGATTGAATTATACAGAGCCACGGGCACAGATGAATATCTAAAATATTTTCTTTCAAATTACTCGAAAGTCGGCGGACCCAACTACACGGTCAGCTGGAAAAATACTGCGAACTTTGCTTATTATTCTTTTTTAAAACTTCCGGTTTCCATTGGAACAGAAAAGGCAAGAAAAAATATTGTCTCAAATTTAAAAACATATGCAAACTATATTGTAAGAAAGATTGAGCAAAGCGGGTATCGCTGCTCGCTGAATACGGATGAATATTTCTGGGGATCTAACAGTATCCTTCTCGGATATGCATTCGATTTATTAAATGCATATTATATTATTGGTAAGGAAGTTTATTTTCAGGGCGCTCTCGATCAGCTGCACTACATACTCGGTAGAAACACATTTGGAATTTCTTTTGTTACTGGTGTAGGTACAAACCCGGTGCGCTATCCATATCATCAATTCTCCATGCTGGCACACGAGGGAAATCCTGTGCCGGGAATGGTTGTTGCCGGTCCGAATAAATTTTCAAAGCTTAATGGAATACCAATTTCCAACTATCCGGGAAAAAGTTATGAAGACAACCAGAAAAATTATTTTGTAAATGAACCTGCAATAAATTATACGGCGCCGCTTGTATTCGTGGCGTCATACTTTGCAGAAGCTGCTTCAAATAATGAAGTCCAAAATATAATGAAATCAATAAAGCAGAATTGAGACGAGGCAAAAATGATAATCTATCTTCAGATTCCTTTCATTGCGGTTGTAAGTTTATTCACAGTTTATTTGTTCATGTTGACTGCTTTTGCTTTTTTATATCGCTCTGATTTTATCGACCTTGAAAAAAAACGTAACTACTTTGCTGTCGTAGTTCCTGCTCATAATGAAGAGCTGGTTATCGAGCAGACAGTAAGAAATCTATTTAACATTGATTATCCCGTAGAACTATTTGACGTAATTGTTGTTGCGGATAATTGTGATGATAAAACTGCGGTTATCTCGGCAAGAATGGGAGCTTTAGTCCTTGAACGCATCAACAAGAAATTTAAGGGAAAGGGATATGCTTTGAAATGGTGTTTTGATCTGCTGATCAAAAGTTCGAGAAAGTATGATGCGTTTTTAGTAATAGACGCCGATACGATTGTTTCTGAAAATATATTGCAGATTTTGAACTCGTACGTAAATAAAGGCTCTGAAGCTATCCAGTGTTCTGATCTTGTAAAGCCGCAGCAAAATTCATGGAGTTCAGAAATTACAAGAGTTGGTTTAATGCTTTATAATTATGTGAAACCTCTGGGGAAAAAAGTGATAAACTGCTCTGCTGGATTACGCGGCAACGGAATGTGTTTTTCTTCTAATACATTGAGGAAACATCCATGGCGCGCTTTTTCGCAGACGGAAGACCTTGAATATGGAATTAATCTTTTGATGAACGGAACGCAAACTATTTTTGCTCCTGAAGCACAGGTCAAGGCTATTATGCCTGCTAATTCAAAGAATGCCGAATCGCAAAGAGCGCGTTGGGAGATTGGACGCTTTCCATTGATCTTTAAATACGGCGGCAGGTTATTTTCTGCTGCTCTTACAAAAAGATCGTTAGCATTGTTCGACGCATTTTTAGATTTAATATCGCCTGCATTCGTAAATCTTTTTTCATTTACCATAATGATGATTTTTGCAAATGCGGTATTGTTCGCATTAAATCTTTCTGATGCAGGTATATTCTTGGTTTTGTGGTGCATTCTTTTATTGATGCAAATTTATCATGTGATCGGAGGTCTCTATATTGCTGGCGCAGATAAAGACGCATACAGGGCTTTATTTCACGTTCCTCGATACGCTGTCTGGAAATTAGTTTTGTATTTAAAGTTAGCTGTTAAGGGTCATACAAAACTTTGGGTACGAACGGCAAGAGAAACAGACTCTGATACTATCTTTCACAAGGTTGCAAAATAGAATTAGTTATATAATAACTCCAATTTAGGATATCTCTTACGCAGTCTATAAAAATAGTTTAAAAATAATTATCATTTTAATTTCATGCACGAACAGAAACTCCATACGGCAAATATCATCCGGCTTTCCGAAAAGGATTTCTATAGTAATTACGATTGGTGCCTGAATCCTATTTTAACTTTAAGAGATATTTTTAAGAACCTTAATGAAGAGATTGAAAGAATAAGTTTATTACCCTACAACTGGCAGCGGGAAGAAGCAAAGATCAACATTTATATTTTTGTATGCGCCGTAGAATGTACAATTGAAGATTTTATTTCATGGCGACCGTTTGATCTGATGCCTTTAACAAAGGCTTATAAACATTTTAAAAGATTCATAATATTTTTTCAAACGATAATTAATTTGCCTTACCTATTCATTTCATATCCCAAAATTATTTCAACATTAAGATGGAAAATAAAATGGACCGTGTTTGTAGATGATGTTTGCCGGCTGCTTCTTTCTAAAAAGGAAATTACACATGTGGAATTTTTATCTTTAAAAAGCAAGTATAAAGAAACCGGGAGAAAAAAATTGCCGCAAGAAGTTTTAAGCCGGCGAATGAAACTGAATGAAGGTTTCCGTTGTCAGGATTTAACTCACTATGATATTATTACATTAGTGGATAAATTTCTTAATTTATCTCCCGGTAAAACTGATCAATATGCTGTAGTTGGCGCGCGGACTGCAGGCTCTTACTTTGCGCCTTTGGTAAAAACTTACTTGGAGATGAAAGGCTTCAATAATGTTTCAAGATTTTCTGTTCGTCCCAAGAAGGGTTTGTCATGGTTAGAAAAAGGACAGCTTAAGCGTCTACTATCAAAAAAAACAAATGTTATTTTAACTGACGATTATTCTAATACTGGGCAAAGCTTTCAGTTGCTGCAGAAAATTATCTGGAAATTTGGTACGCTGCAGGAAAAAACTACGATCTTAGCGCCAATTCATCCTATGAAGTCAAGCGTTATTATTTCTAAATCAAAAAAGGTAAAGATTTTAACGCTAGATCATGCCGAGCTTTTTAAAAATAAATTTCTTGATTCCTATGCTGCTGCGAAAATTGTCCGCAGCTATTTTGCCGACGACGAGTGGGATAAAGTTTCGATTAATAAAAATATGTTTGTTGATCTTAACAATCTCGATTTTGAAATTCATTATGCAGACAGTTTCCAGGTAAGGCTTAAAAAATTGATTGAGATATCATTAGAAAATCAAAATGGTATCGTAATAAAGAAAAGGATTTTTTGTAAAAGCGCGGGCTGGGGATGGCTCGGCTACCATGCTTACTTAGCCGGTACAAAACTTAGCGAGTACGTCCCTGGAATAATCGGTTTAAGGCACGGCTTATTATTCATGGATTGGATTGAAGGAAATCATCTTGATTTACAAACGCTCACTAGCAAAAATATTGAAAGCATTTCTTCATACACTGCTGCGCGCAAACAGAAACTATTTCTTAACGAAGATCCTCGGTTTAACAAAATAGATACAGGCTGGGGATGGCAGGAAATAATAAGCATGCTGCGGCGGGCTTACGGCGTAAGAACAGGTTATTTAAAAAACAATTTGCTTAGGAAACAGTTGGGAAAAAGTATAAGTGTTACTCCAACACTTGTAGACGGGCGAATGAACATAGACGAATGGATCGTTACTAACAACAAAATGGTAAAAACAGATTTTGAGCAGCACAACTTTGGCGCTCCGGAGTTTGATATAGTTGACACCGCCTACGACCTTGCAGCAGCATCTTTCGAGTTTCATATTTCAGAAGAGGAAGAAAAAAAATTATTCGAAGGATATGTAAATGAAAGTGAAGACAAGTCTTTTTATGATCGAATCATTTTGTACAAATTGTTTTATGCTACAATTGCACGGCGTAAAGCCCATCTGGAAATTCTTGAAAATATTTTACCTAAAAAACCTGTTGAATTAAATCTTCGTTATTTATACGGCAGAAATTTTCTTATAAATACCATGAATCGTTTTTGCAGCAGCTTTTTAACAAGCAAAAACAATCCGGTTTTTAATAGAAAACATTTTTTTATGGACCTCGATGGAGTTTTTGACACGGAGATTTTCGGCTTTCCTCATACTACTTTAAGCGGTTTAAAGTCCATCTCTTTGTTAGCCAAAGAAAATTATTCTGTAATTTTGAATACCGGCAGAAGCATAGAACATGTACGAAACTATTGTGCTTGCTATAATTTTAACGGCGGCATCGCTGAATATGGAAGTGTACTGTGGGACAATTTAAATATATTTGAAGTCCCTTTGATCGGGCGAGAAGTAATCTCGCAGTTAGAAGAATGCCGAGAGATTCTTAAAAATATTAATGATGTTTTTATCGATCCGGATTATAAATATTCAGTCAGAGCTTATCGCTTCGATTTACGAAGGACTAAAGGTTTAAAATATGAAGAAGCATCGGATATTATTAGAAAATTTAAATTTGATAAATTAAAAATAATCTGCCGAGGTGAAGACACATATTTTGTCGGCAAAGACACTAGCAAAGGTAATGCAGTACATGATTTTAAAAATTATCTCCGCTTATCAGGCAGCTCAGTGGCGGCTATCGGCGACTCTGATGAAGATATATCCATGCTGAAAGCTGTTGAAAGGAGCTTTGCACCCGCCAACTGTTCCAAAAAACTCCGTGAAAGTGCAAGCCAGAATAACATTTTTATTACTTCTAAATATCGGCAGCGAGGTTTGCTTGAGGCGGTATTAGAATTAATCGGAAAAGACAAAAATGTTGCAATGAATCATTCGATTAATGCCCGTGAAATAAATACTGTCGAAGGATTAGTCTATCATTTGCTCGGCAGAGCAGAACAGCCTACATTGGAAAAAATATTTGTTCTATTAAACTGGAAAAAACTATAATTCATTTTGAGTTTAAGATTGAACGCAAAAAATTTTGCCAAATCATTGTGTGCAAAATACACAGGGGAAAATATTTATAAATATTTTTCTTGCAGTTTTCTATAAATTTAATATAATCAATCAGAAATCATTTGGATCATTTTTATTTGACATTCTTTTTAATCATCCGTTAGCCAACTCCGCAGTCGAACATTTGTTACATTTTATTTACCAACTATCATCAAACGATGACTGATAATTTTTATATTATTACCTTGAAAGATATGGTTGAGCTGAAAATATTTTATAAAAAAATGGACTATCTTTTAACAAAGATTGGCAAAGAACTTTCTAACGGCGATTACTTGTTTTCGATAGCAAAAGAAATAGAACATACATTTGGAAATGATCTTCACTTAAGTCATGCAAGAATTTATGAAAAAAGCATAGATGAATTTATTTTAGTTTCCTCTGGCTTTGAAATTGAAGAGATAAATCCAAACTCGCGTATTCCTTTAAAAGCTGCGACGATACAATTCGTCCTAACTTATCCAATATATATTTTTGACAATCCGGCGCACGGTTCGCACATTAGGATAAATCATCCGCATGAAGAAACAATCCCGGTTGCCTTTAGTGTTGAAAGCCATCATAACCAGTGGATTTTTGTGTTTGAATTAAGAAGCGGCTGGATTAGAGAAGAAATAGAATTTTGTTTGAACTTGGTAAAGACTTTGCTGAATTACAGATTGTTCTCCGAATCTGTTCAAAATGAACTGGAGCAGGCAGTGAAAATTCAAAAGAGTCTTTTGCCGACATCAATACCTCAGATTCCAGGGTTTCAAATTGCTGGTTATTCGCAGCCGGCGGTGCTTGTAGGCGGAGATTTTTTTGATTACTGCATGAACAATGAAAAGTCGATTGTATTTTATGTGGGAGACGCAAGTGGTCATGGGATTCCTGCTGCACTAATGGCTCGCGACGCCGTAATAGGCTTGCGAATGGGATTGGAAAATCAGATGAAGATGAAAATAATTCTGCAGAAATTAAATTTGGTAATCCATAGAAGCGTTTATTCGACAGGATTTGTCTCGCTATTTTTTGCGAAGATGAATATGCACGGAGATATATATTACGTTAACGCCGGTCATCCTTCAGGCTTAATAATACATAAAAACAAGGTTATAAAATTAGAATCAACAGGGCTGATTTTGGGCGCTTTACCTGAAATATCTTTAGAACAAGCTCACGCAAAATTGGAACCTTCTGATTTATTAATCCTATACAGCGATGGAATTTTAGAAAGGACAAATAAGATAGGTGAATTTTTTGATTCACATCGATTGGAGCAATTGCTTCTTAAAATAAATTATAAAAGCGTAAATGAAATTTTAGAAGAAATATTTCTTGCCGCTGACGAGTTCGGCGAAGGACTAAAATGGGATGATGATGCGACAATTATGGCAATTAAAAGAAATAAATAAGTTCGGCAATTTTGTTCTATTAAGATCTTTTGCAAATAGAGCTTTTTATGACATCATGCTAGAAACCGAAATTTTTAATGCGAAAGAAATTCAATTAAATTTTATAAGACGACATTAATTATTTTTAGCACCTTCATTAACCCATGTCGCAACTCCCTGTATTTGGTTCTGAGTTAAAGGCGGGTATCCGGCAGGCGGCATTGGATATGCACCAGACAGTCCTTCAATAGATTGTACAAGCGAGCTATTATTTGCATGACCTTTTGAAACAAATTGCGGATTGGTGGCTCCCGCCCAGGTTGTAAGACTCAATCCGCCGGCGCTTGTTGCATCATCATGGCAGCCTGAGTTAGCGCATTTAATATTAAAAACAGGCTGAATATATTTTGAGTACGAAACGTTTGAACTCGGGATTATTACTTTGTCAATTTGGTCGCCGGTTATTGTATCCTTGCAGCCGGAAAAAATTCCTGCCGCAAGAATAATCAGTGAAACGCAGAGTAAAGAGAAAAATATAAACTTCATAATTCGTATAACTTTTTTCCAAAAATATATTTCAGTACAAAACATAACAATGTAAATAAAAGTAATCAAATTTGACTAACTTAAATTTCTTCTCTATTTTTGAACAGAATACATTTTAAATTAAAATAAAATTTTTTGGGGCTATAGCTCAGCTGGGAGAGCGCTTGAATGGCATTCAAGAGGTCAGCGGTTCGATCCCGCTTAGCTCCACGAAAAAGTAATTTACAAATCTTTTTATTCCATAGATAAGGCTTTGAGAGAGTGTTCCTTCAGCAATTTCGGGAAGGACGCGGTTCGATCCTATTAATTATTTTGTCCAATTTTATAAGCTATTCCAGATAAATTATACATTTTTACTAAAGCGCGAATCATTAAAATTTATTAATCTGTACTTAATTATTTATTAAATATATTATACTTATAATTACTACGTAAAAAAATTATTTATTAATAAATTTCATATAGGAGTTCTAAAATGAAAGTTCGTAAATTATTCTTAGCGCTTTTAGCCGCTGTCTTATTCGTTAGCTATACAGCACCATCTTTTGCTCAGGAAGCACCAAAGAAAGAAAAGAAAGAAATGAAAGTTGCAAAGAAAGAGCATAAAGTAGCTAAGAAAGAAGCAAAAGTAGAGAAAAAAGAAAAGAAAGTTGCTAAGAAGGAAAAGAAAGTAGCTAAAAAAGAAGCAAAAGTAGAGAAAAAAGAAAAGAAAGTTGCTAAGAAAGAAAAAATGCTTCACAAGAAAACTGAAAAGAAAGAAACTAAAAAGTAATTTTTCTTAGATGTTAAAAATTAGGCTTGCAGGAATTTCTTGCAAGCCTTTTTATTTTTAAACGATGTTGAAAAATAATCTATAAAAACATAACTTTCGATATAGACAAAATATTTTTGGGGCTATAGCTCAGCTGGGAGAGCGCATCGTTCGCAACGATGAGGTCAGGAGTTCGATCCTCCTTAGCTCCACGGAAATAAATTAAATTTTTATTTTTTTGTTAAACAGGATTTTGAGGAGATTCTCAATAGCAATTGAATAGACGGCTGTTCTATTAGATTGTTTAAGAAAAATATTTTTTCACTTTAACCTTGACATTTTTTCAGTATGGTAATATATTTTACCCATGAAAATTACATTAAATAAGATTTTTGTATTTCTTTTGTTAATTGCTACTGTTTTTGCAGGAGCATACGTATATAATTTTAATGTAAGCAACGAGGGTGATAATATAAAAATTGAATGGAACTCCGGTCAAGAAACCAACCTTAAAGATTATGTTATTCAGAGAAGCACCGCTCAGGCAAGTACGCAGTATTCTGACATAGCAACTATTTTACCTCAAGGAAGCAACTCATACTATTCTTATGTTGACAAGGCGGCTTATAAAACCAACGATGTATTTTTCTTTTACCGTCTGAAGATAGAAGATAACGACGGCACCGTTACCTATCTTGATAACAAACCTATATCCCACAGTATATCTGCTGTTAAAAGAACGTGGGGCAGCATAAAAGCAATGTTCAGGTAACTTCAGCAGTTTGACGTGCTTTTACAAAGAACACCTAAACTCATCATTCTTAATTTTTCCTTTTCAAATATAATCTCTCCAATATGAAAAGATATATTGTCAACATATCAGGACTAATTTTATTTATATTTTTTATATCCGGGTGTGCTGCAAACAGATATACGAATAAAAATAATTATGTTAGATCAGAGAAGAATTTTACAGAAAACGCTAACTTAATTCGGGTGTTGCTGAAAAACGAGAATGAAAATATTTCCTATGTGGTCCGTGCACCGATTATATTGTACGATGAAAATTCTCCTGTCGCTGAAGTTGATGCCGGTAACCGTTTGGATTTTTATAAAGAAGGAAATGGTTTAGCTTTAAATATTCGCAGCAGAAACTTTGCCGGTAAATTCTTTTTGCTTAAACCTGCAAAAAATAGTAACAGCCTTGAATATAACGGGAAAAAATATGCCGGGATATTAAAAGTGGTTTTGAGTGAAAATAATATAAACGTTATTAATCAGGTTTCATTAGAAGATTATTTAAAAGGTGTACTCCCGGCAGAGATGCCTATAGGTAAAGGCGACGAGTACTTTGAAGCTTTAAAAGCATTTGCCATTTGCGCAAGAACTTACGCTGTTACCAAATTGAATTCTTTAAACTCTTTTGATGTTTACCTGGATACCCGCGATCAAGTTTATGACGGCATTAATAGAGAAACTGAAATTTCAAACCGCGCTGTTGATGAAACAAAAAATATGATTCTTACGTATGACGGAAGACCAGCGACAGTTTTTTATCATGCTTCGTGCGGCGGTCATACGGCGGATGTTAAAGATGTTTTCCCGGGCAATGATGAACCTTATCTTAAAGGCGTTCAGGATGGCGATCCGCCAAACTGCGCGATTGCACCAAATTTTAAATGGACTGAAAATTATTCTTCTGAGAAATTTATAAACCGGCTGCGGGCTTCCGGATATTTAAATAATGGGAATTATACTTTACAAAATGTTTCAGTTGAAAGCCGGAACTCATCGGGCAGAGTTGAAAATCTTTTAGTAAGCCTTAAATCAATTGAGGGAGACACGAAAAATATTACTATAACCGGCAACAAAATACGAAGCGTTATACGGACTTCGGATAACAGAGAAATTTTGCGAAGCACGATGTTTGAAATTAATTTTAATGGCAGTGATGTAATTATCAATGGGGTCGGCAATGGTCATGGCGTGGGCTTATGCCAGTGGGGCGCTATCTACCAATCAACTCAAGGAAAAAACTATATGCAGATATTGTCTTTCTACTTTCCCGGAACACAAATTGGAAAAATTAATGATTAAATCTAACCTCCCGATTTATCTTGCATCAAAATCACCACGACGGAAAAAATTATTGGAACAGCTGAACTTAAAGTTTAAAATAATTAATGCTGAGATCGATGAAAAAGTTTTTCCCGGAGAAAGCCCGATTAAAGCTGTTAAACGTCTAGCCGCAGCAAAATTAAATAAAGCAATGCTTCATATTAAAAATGGAATAATCATTACTGCAGATACCATAGTTGTAATTGATAAAAAAATAATCGGCAAACCTGAAAACAAAAAAGATGCAGTAAAAATTCTTAAAAGTTTAAGCGGACAAACGCACGCAGTTTATACCGGGTTTTCTGTTTACAACTCTTCAACAAAAAAAATAATTACAGATTGTGAGCTAACAAAAGTAACTTTTCGTAATTTAACTAACGATGAGATTAAAAATTATGTTTTAACAGGCAGCCCGATGGATAAAGCCGGCGCTTATGGAATTCAGGATGATTTCGGAGCGGTCTTTGTAAAAAAAATTAATGGCGACTATTACAATGTCGTCGGCTTGCCTCTCACAAAAGTTTATGAAGCTTTATTAAGGGTGCTGTAATTGATTAAGAAGTTAAAAAAGAAAATTTTATTCTCACTAGCCGCAGCAGGGATTCTGTACCTCGGCTTCTCGTTTTACGCAAACTTTAACAGCCTGCTGATTACATTCCAATCTTTTAATTGGTACTTAATTCCACTTTTACTGCTGCTGGCTTTTCTTAATTACTTCGTAAGATTTTTAAAATGGGATTACTATCTTCATTTGCTAAACATTAATTTGAAAAGGATTGACTCATTCTCAATCTTCATGTCGAATTTAATAATGAGCGTTACACCGGGTAAAATGGGCGAGCTGCTCAAATCCTATTTAGTAAAAGAAATTTCCGGGACGCCGATCAGCAAAACATTTCCGATAATCTTTATCGAACGAATTACGGATTTTATTTCTCTCGTCCTAATAACATTAGTCGGCGCTTATCTATTTAATTTTGGGAGGGAAATAATACTTGGAGTTGGATTATTTTTCATAATTATTTCTATTGTCCTAAGCAGCAGAAAATTAGCGCTGCCGGTGATAAATATTCTTGAAAAAATTAATTTTTTTCGCAAGCACCTTCAAAGTATTCACAATGCTTATGAAACATCGTATATGTTATTACAGCCGCTTCCTTTATTTTATATGACAATTCTCGGAATTGTTTCATGGTCGTTCGAGTGTTTTGCTTATTACCTAATCCTTATTAATTTTAATATGAAAATTAGTTTTGTGTGGGCGGCATTCAGCTATGGATTTGCAACCATTGTCGGTGCGCTTTCAATGCTTCCGGGCGGGCTCGGAATTACCGAAGGTTCGCTAACATTTCTGCTCGTTCAGAATAACTTTTCAAAAGATTTAGCTGTGGCGTCAACTTTTTTGATTAGAGCCGTTACGCTTTGGTTTGCAGTACTAGTTGGAATTGTAAGCGTAACGTTTTATCAAAATAGATACGGGAAAATAACAGTAGAAGCAATTTAGATCAAAAATTCTAAAAAATAACTAAATTATATGAAGTGTAAAGCCGCTCTTCCTTGATTTTCAAGAGTGCGGTTGTTATATTCATCAACAAAAATTTAACATAGAAAAGGAGATCTTTATGTCTAAGGATAATGGTTCCGGCAAAGGTTTCTTAATTGGATTTTTAGCCGGAGGAGCGATAGGCGCTATTCTCGCTTTACTGTATGCTCCTAAAAGCGGAAAAGAATTGCGCAGCGATATTAAATTAAAGACCGACGGAATACTTGACGATGCTGATAAGTATCTTGCCGATGCAAGAGACAAGGCTAAAGACTTGATAAACGAAGGCAAGAAAAAATCGGAAAAACTAATTTCTGATGCAAAGGTAAAATCTGAAGAATTGCTTAAAGATGCTGAAAAAGTTTTTGGCGATGCTAAGGCGAAAGCAAACACCGTAATTTCAACCGGCAAAGAAACGATTACAGCCGAAACTGAACGGTTGAAGACCGCATTGAAAGCCGGCGTTGATGCATACAAGAGCACTAAAGAATCTTAACGTAATTTTGAAAATATTATGGAAATAGTCTCAGTATTTAATGTACTATTGCTGCTCTCTGCGAGTGCACTATGTATTGCTTTAATTATTTATTTAAATCGAGTTACAAAGTCTGTTAAAGGAATTGAAGATAGTCTAAAAGATATTTCATCCCAGATAAAACCTTTAATTTCATCCACTACTGTTTTAAGCGAAAAGTTAAATTACATTTCGGAAGAAATAAAGGAACAAGTTTATATAGGAAAAAATATTGTTACGGAAGTTAAAGATCGTGTAGATACAATTTTAGATCTCGAAGAGAAAATAAGAGGAGGATTTGAATCCTCGATTTTTGATTTGATAAAAAATATATCGGCAATCTCTAACGGTGTTAACGCTTTTTGGAGCGCCTTCAAAAAAAAATAAAATCATTAATTTTTGTCTCACCTTTGAATCTAAGGAGGAAATCCCTTGAAAGAATACGGTGCTGAATCGATCAAGAACATTGCTTTGATCGGACACGGAGGAAGTGGTAAAACTACTTTATCCGAAATTTTGCTCTACACTGCCGGCGCTATCAACAGAATCGGCACAGTTGCTGAAGGAAATACAACTTCAGACTACAACCCAAATGAAATAGAAAAACAAATCTCAATCTCAACTTCACTGCTGCACTTCGAATGGAACAATTCAAAAATAAATTTACTAGATACTCCCGGTTATGCTGATTTTCTCGGGGACGTTAAAACGGCGATGCGTGTTTGCGATACTGCCGTTATGCTTCTGAAATCTGCCGAAGGTGTTGAAGTCGGTTCTGAAACTACAGGCAGATTTGTAGATGAATTCGGCTTACCATCAGCCATAATCATTAATAAAATCGATAACGAACATTCCGCATTTGCAAGAACTGAATTGCAGGCTAAAGACAGATTATCATCCGGCGCTATCGTGGTAACCTTTCCGGTAAACGAAGGCTTGAACTTCGACACCGTAGTTGACGTAATAACAATGAAAGCTTATCAATACAGCCCAGCCGGCAGTCGGAAAGTTATCGAAAAGGAAATTCCGGCTGAACTAATTTCAACCGCCGAAAAATACCGGACTGAATTAGTCGAAAAAGTTGCTGAAACTACCGAAGAACTGATGAACAAATATTTTGATGAAGGAAATCTTTCTCAGGAAGAATTAGATAAAGGTATTACGCTTGCATTAATAAAAAGAAATCTTTCGCCGGTCTTCGCGGTTTCCGCACAGAAGGGCGTTGGCATTAATAATTTTATGGATTTTGCTGCGAAATATTTTCCTACGCCTGCAGATAGAAACGGTGAAGAAGTTGTACTAAAAGACAGCACCAATAAAATTTTGCTTAAGCCCGAAGCTAAAGGAGAAGCGGCTCTTTTTATATTTAAAACAATTTCTGAGCAGCACGTCGGCGAGCTATCATTGTTTAAAGTTTATTCTGGATCGGTTGCTGCTGGAATGGATATGGTAAATCAAACCAACAACAAATCCGAAAGACTGAGCCAGCTTTCTATTTTGAACGGTCATAACAGAACGGATGTATCCAAATTATTTGCCGGAGATTTGGGAGCTGTTGTTAAATTAAAAGATACTCACACAAACAACACTCTAACTTCAAAAAATCTTTCCGTAGTAATTAAGCCGATAGAATTTCCCGAAGCTGTAATGCGCAGCGCTATCATGGCTAAAGCTAAAGGCGATGAAGATAAAATTGCGTCCGGGCTGCATACCTTGCACGAAGAAGATCCTTCGTTCAGCGTAAAGTTTGATCCGGAAATCTCACAAACAATTATTTCGGGACAGGGTGAGCTTCAATTGAATCTCGCTGTAAAGCGCTTGAAAGAAAGATACGATGTTGAAGTTGATCTTGTAGAACCGCGCATTCCTTACCGCGAAACTATCAAAGGCAAAGTTGAAGATGCTGAATACAAGCATAAAAAACAATCTGGCGGTAGAGGGCAGTACGGTCATGTGCATTTTAAAATGGAACCGTTACCGAGAGGAAAGGGTTTTGAGTTTGTAAATGCAATAGTTGGAGGTGTGGTCCCTGGAAGATTTATACCTGCTGTTGAAAAAGGAATTGTCGAGACAATGCAGAAGGGAGTTCTATCAGGCAATCAAGTAGTTGATGTTCAGGTTACCTTATTTGACGGAACTTATCACGACGTTGACTCGGATGAAATGTCGTTTAAACTTGCTGCTTCTCAATGTTTCAAAAAAGGTTTTCTAGAAGCTAAGCCTTGTCTTCTTGAGCCGATATACATTATTGAAGTAACTGTGCCTGAAGAATATATGGGTGATGTTATGGGTGACATTTCAAGCCGGAGAGGAAAAATTTTTGGAATGGATTCTGACGGTCATTTCCAAAAGATAAAAGCTTATGTTCCGCTTGCGGAGCTTCATAAATACGCTTCAAATCTCCGCAGCCTTACGCAAGGCAGAGGCGGACATCGTATTCAGTTTGCGTATTACGAAGAAGTTCCCAAAGAAATTGAAGTGAAAATTGTAGATGAATATAAAAAGTCCAGAGAAGAAGGACATTAACAACGAGAGCGGCGGAAAGCCGCTCTTTTTTTATGAGTAAAAATGGAAAAACTTTGGTCTCCGTGGCGTTCACAATATATTGACTCGATAAAAGAGAAGCATTCAAGCAAAGGCTGCTTTCTTTGCGAAGCTTTAAGTCATGATGTAAATGAACTGAATAATTTTCTAATTCACAAAGGAAGATTGACATTTACTATAATGAATCTTTATCCTTATAATAACGGTCATTTGATGGTGGTACCTAACAGGCATTTAAATGATCTATCGCTTTTAACTACTGAAGAGAATAATGAGATTATGCTGAATCTTCAGAAAGCTCAGAGGGCTTTAAGCGAGGTTATGAACCCGGAAGGATTTAATATCGGCGCTAACATAGGGAAAGTAAGCGGTGCGGGAGTTGAAGAACATATTCATTTTCATATTGTGCCAAGATGGAACGGCGACACTAACTTTATGCCTGTTCTTGGAGAAGTAAAAATAATATCGCAGGATCTTATTCACACAAAGGAAAAACTTTTAAGTGCCTACTCAAAATTGGAATAGAGAAAATGAAAATTAATTCAGCAATTATATTTCTTCTTCTAAATTTTGCATTTTTAATTTCAGGATGCGGCAAAAGCGATTCTTCTAAAAGATTAATTCTTAAAGACGGTTTATTTTATAAAGAAGGAAGCAGCGTACCGTTTTCGGGAGTAGACACCGTAAGAGGTTTAAGCAGAATAATGGTCTATACTTTAAATAAAGGAATGCGTACCGGGAGTTTTAAAATATTATATGAAGGTGGGCAGCCTCAAATAGTAGGGCAGCTTGTTAACAGCATAAATCAAGGCTTGTGGCAATATTACTATCCACAAAATAAAATTGAAAGCGAAGGGTATTTCGTGGATAATTTAGCTGAAGGCACCTGGCGCTGGTATTATCAAGACGGTAAAATAAGCGAGCAGGGAAACTTTGTACACGGGAGCAAAGAAGGCTATTGGCAGCAGTATGATTCTACCGGTAAAGTTTCTAAGATTAAATTTTTCGTGCACGGAGTAGAAAAAAATAAGAAGTAATTTATAAGCCGGCAAAGAAATGAAAATGTGTGTTCAAGATATTAAAATTTTAATTATCGGCGTTGTTATTATTATAGTTAGCGGATGTTCTTCAATTAAAAGAATTTCAGGTGAAGAAAAAACTGTTGTAAAAAAGGAAGCGGTTAAGTCAAAGAACGTTGTTAAAAACAACGACCTGGTTGAAAGAAACTATATAAAATCTTCGAGAATTAAATCCATAGACAGAATAAGATTTATTTATATCTCAAGAGATCAGTTAAGCAGCGGGCAAAGATATTCTGAACAGAAATATGACAGCAGCGGGTATTTAACTGAGATGGATTTTTATGATAAAAGCGGCAAAGAGGATACTAAATATACTTACGAATACAATGGCTCCGGTCAACGCATTACAACTATTAGATACAACGCCGAAGGTCAAGAAGATAAGAAATATACTTACGATTATAATAAATACGGCAACAAAATAAAGTCGGTCAGGTACGGCGTAGACGGCGAATTGGAGAAGTATTATTTATATAAATATGATTCGTCGGAAAATCTAATTGACGATTTATGGTACGATAAAAGCGGCAAGCTGGAATATAAAATTGTGAATTATTATAATGGTGATGGGAAAAAAATCTCTTCGAAAAGCTATGATGGAAATAATAATCTTGATGAGGAAATTAAATATCAATATGATGACAAGAATAATTTAGTCGGCGAAGAAAGATACGATTCAAGCGGCGCTAAGACGGAAATCATTCAGTACGTTTATAAATATTATAACTAAACTGACATTAATGTAATATAGTTTTGCAAAAGGGAAGCGGAAGTATTATTTTTGGGCACAAAAATTTTAGGGCTCGTAGCTCAGTTGGTTAGAGCAGCTGACTCATAATCAGCGGGTCGGAGGTTCAAGTCCTTCCGGGCCCACTTCAAAAGCTCGATTTTGAATAAAAATCGGGCTTTTTTGTTTTATAGCCTTCCAAGAATCCCGATGATCTTTTGCTTTAAAGTAGGGACTGGGTAGGGACTTTTTCAGATAATCCGTTTTCCTACCGAACAATAATAACATGAATTCAACATTAAGAAAGTTGCGGGATGCTTTACCACTAAAACTTAAAGATGGATTCATTAAAAATTTTGTTGTTGTTGTTAGGCTTTGAACTTTTTTCATACTCAAGTTAAGAATTTACTTTCTGATCTTCAATGATTTCAAGAACAATTTTATTTGGGCTGTAGATTACCTTAAACACCTTGCCAATGTCAAAGCCGGATTTTACAAGCTTGTAATTCTTGATTTTAATTTGCGGGACTTTTGAATAATCCCGCTTAGTTTGATGGCTGCTTTCATATACCTTCATTTTATACCGTCCGGGTCTGATTCTTCAAACTTCTTTCCGCATATTCTGCACTGCTTTGTTTGAGCAATAACGATATTATGAAATGAATTTACAGAATGAGTTTGAGAAATTATTTTAAGATTCTTTTCGCAGTCGTGCGGAGGAATCCATTTAGATTCTTCGCACTGATCGAATAAGGTTTTTATTTTTTCCATAGTATTACTCCAAATTATAAGGGCAGAGAAGCTGCCCTATGAATTATATTAAGTTTGAAAAGTTAAACTGCCTAAGCAGAAAGTTTACATCCGACCAGTGTTTTTGAATACCGGCTAAATGTTGCAAGACTGCCTGAGCTAAAAGGAAGTAACCTTTTTTAACAAGCAGCCTATGTATAAGCATCAGAGCCATTTTTTGTTTAATTACCATGTGAACCTCGATTTTTAGTTGTTTATAGTTTGGGCGATTTGCCCGCAATAAAAAAAACACGCAGCAAAACAACTTAGTCGATGTTTTAACCGGCGGGGGGCGGGAAAGTAAAGGCGAAAAAAAACGCCGGATACCAAAATTCAGCGAAACGGAGTGGAGCGCATAAGAACAACATGGTATTTTGTTTTTGCCTTTACGCCGCACACCAACGATTTATTTTTACTTAGTTGTTTTGATGCGTTTCATTCCTATTCATTGTTCCCTTTTGTTTTAAGCATCTTGCTGCTTGTCTGGCCGGAAGCGGCAGATATAAGTGGCAAGTTGCGTTGTCTTCTGCTCTACGAAAAAGCATTTTGTGATTGATTAGAGCGTAACGAACACAAGAGTAATGAAGCTGTGGCTTTCAACAGCGTAGTATAACTGAAGAGAGTAAAGCGAAATGAAAGAGCAAATTGTTTAGGAGTCTGAACCTTTCAAAGTGCGGCGCATGTTTTTGATTCTGGCGGATTTTTTGTTAAGGGAATGAAGCAAGGAAAAAAGAAGCAATTTATTTTTCTATCTTCTTTTTTATTTGCGGAAAGTAGAAGCAAAAAATGTGACAGTTAAAAACCGTGCCGCACATAAGATTTTCTAATTATCTATAAATAGTAGTTATGGAATGTCAGAGACATAGCTACATTCTAGGGACGCAAATACTAAGATTATATGAGAGCCTTGCTGACTGAGCGGAATGGTTGACGGCGGCAGCCGTCAAGAAAATGGAGCGAAGGAAGCAGGGCGGAGGCAATGACAAGACTGCCAATACAAAGTGATGTACTCCGGCAGTTATGGAGAGTCAACGACATAGCTGCACTAAAGGACGCAAGTGTAAGATATGTAAGAGCCTTATTGAGTGAGAGTAGTGTTATGAAGTGAAGCATAGTTTTTACGATAGTAAAAGCTTGCGTAACGAAATAAAGCGGAACGAACGAAAATATGGCGGAGGTTTGAAAGAATATCAAATGCTTAGTACTGAATGAAAATATATTGCGTTTAAGGGTTTTGCACTGAGCATAGTATTTAACGGCGAAGCCGTCAAATAAACGAAGCGAAGTTAAGATATGTTTTAAGTTAACCGGAGTGGACAATAAAAAAGCTTCCTCGAAAGAGGAAGCTTTTTGGAAGGAGGAAATAATGCAACAACTATGCGCTGGCTTTGGGTGAAGTAGATGAGTACTGAACTACTTTACCGTCAGCGGTTTTGGAAGCAACACTGAGAAGCAAAATATTCTTGGTGTATTTTGCAGCGATGAGCTTCTGCTTAGCATCGAAGTCGATCTGAAGATCGTATGCCTGAG
>JAKAKL010000041.1 GCA_021824565.1 Bacteroidota bacterium
TGTTGAAAACAATTCGCAAACATCGTCTGCACAATCTTTATTATCCGATCAGTCAAAATTATTTCCTTTGCCATGGTCTCATTATGTTCGCCTATTATCTGTTAAAGATTCAGAAGCAAGAAATTTTTATGAATCCGAAGCACTCCGCAGCGGTTGGTCTGTTCGCCAATTAGATAGACAAATCTCAACACAATTTTATGAACGAACACTGCTCTCTAAAAACAAATCAGCAATGCTTAAGAAAAACCAAAAACCGATAACCGAAGACATTGTTAGTGCTAAAGAAGAAATCAAAGATCCTTTTGTTCTTGAATTCCTTGGTCACAAAGATGAATACTCCGAAAGCGAATTGGAAGAAGCATTAATAAAACATTTGGAAAATTTCTTACTCGAACTGGGCGGAGACTTTGCATTTATTGGTCGGCAAAAAGATTAAGAATAGGAGGCACCTGGTATAGGGTCGATTTGCTTTTCTTTCACCGGAAACTCAAATGCCTTGTTGTTATTGATTTGAAAATTGGGAAATTCACACATGCAGATGCCGGCAAATGCACATGTATTTAAATTATGCAAAAGCTCATTGGACCAACCAAGATGAAAATCCTCCGGTTGGATTAATACTTTGTGCTGAAAAAGACTCTACGGTAGCAAAGTATGCTTTAGAAGGACTGCAGAATAAAATTCTTGCAGCAGAATACAAACTAAACTTACCGGATGAAAAAATTCTTATTGAAGAAGTTAAACACACAAGAAAAATGTTGGAGAGCAGAAATATTAAAAAATAACACCACGTTCCGTCCTGCCTGCCGGTAGGCAAGTCGGGCATATTTTTCGCTGCTGCACTCCGCAAGCTAAAAAGAAGGTGGAAAATTAAATTACCTCTTTTTCTCTTGCTTCGTTTCTCTGACAAAAAATCCGCCCTCACTCCACTTCACAAAGTCTAAAAACAATAAAACATAAATCTCATATTTACATACAAACTTTACATGAGATGAACTCACCTCATCCTGCCCCGTGAAATAAATGTATTATTTATGTAGGGATTTGATTTATCAAATTCATCTAAATTTTTCTTACCCTATTATTTAACATATTTCACTGGGGCAACATTATCAGCCAGATTTACATAAGGCACATTATAGTACAGGCAAGTCATCTTTACCTTTCCTTCTCTTTCTGTCGACCGTCCTATAATGTGGTCTTATGTAAACTCGGCACGATACCTTATCACCTCATCAGCGGTCGCTACATGCGGGTTTTCCCCTCGCCTTTAAAAGGAGAGGGGCAAGGGGTGAGGTCTCTGCCCGCATTCCGCTCCCTTACATTTGCAGAAAGAGGCGGCGGGTCGATGACTCCGCTCAGCTCCATAAGAGTATTTGCTTTTTATTTTAACTTTTAAGTGGAATGCAAATACACTTATTCCCGCTTCGCCTGCCGCCGCCTTAGAAAACTCAAACACCACCTTTCCTTTTCACCCAAAACATTTTCTTTTCTTAAAACCCAAAGCACAAAATCTCAAAAAACAATTTCTATCTTTTTGTTATCATCCTTATCTCAAATACAAATTCAATTTTTTAATCCGTACAAACTTGTACTGAGCTTGTCGCAGTATCCGCGTAAAGTTGCTGTGCTTGTCGAAGCATCAGCGTCATCCGTGTTCTATTGTTTTAATTATAAACAACCGCAAAGAAAGCATTACGATAAATCGTTGCACTATTCATTTCCTCAAAATATCTTTCCCTCAAAAAAGATTCGTTATGAAAAAATTAAAACTAATTTTTCTGGTTGCACTTCTTTTATTACTTTTCAACACCGGCAACTGCCAAACATTACCGCAGCATCTGCCTTACGGTTATTCAATTAAATCCAAAGTGGCAAGAGTCATCGACGGCGATACATTCGTTTTATCCGATTCCCAGCATGTTAGAATGCTTGGTATCAACACTCCGGAAATCGCAAGACTCGGTAAGCCAGCAGAACCTTTTGCCGATTCAGCAGCTCATTTCGTTAAATCATTAATCGAAGGCAAGCAAGTCAAACTAACGTTTGCCTGACCGTCCGAAGCAAAGCGAAGGCGGGACGAAAACACTTATGACATTTTCGGAAGGCTGCTTGCATACGTTTGGTTGACTGATATAACCGGCAAAGATTCACTCTGGATTCAAGCAGAGCTTCTCAAAGCCGGTCTTTGCCGCATCAGTCATTATCCAAAGGGTAAGAAGTACTACGATTTATTCTACAACCTTCGTCGTACCGCAAGAAGAAATCATTTAGGAATTTGGTCCAATGACTAAACGTAATTCCAATATTGTTTGTCATTCCCGCGGAAGCGGGAATCCATTCCTTATTAGTATTGAAGACTTACTCACAAATCCTTTGTTCATTCAAATCCAATCCTACGGCTTGATTGATGAAATTGCATTACGCAATCTCATCATCAAAAATGAATACAGAACTTTGCGTAGCAAACTTCATTTAGGAAATGCAGTTTACGAACTTTCACAAAAATACTTTCTCTCCGAATATGCAATTAATAATATTTTATTCCGCAAGCGGAATAAAAAGCCCATCTCTTTCCCGGCAATTAAATTCTAACAAATTATTCGTCATTCTTCATTCCAATTATTCATCATTCCTAATCCCCTCTACTCCGCCTCTAACAAGCCTCTGCCAAGCCTCATTCCACGTTACTGAATTTCTCAATGCAAGCTCATTGAGCCTGTCGAAATGTGCTTTCTAAATACTACAGTGAATTCACCAGCATCGGCATATATTATTGCAGCCGTATTCATTAACTAATTTATTAGGTGCACAATGGCAATTCTAAATGGAAACGTAATCGGTAATATGCGCGGTAGACTTGGCAACCTATCGGCTCGTACCGTAGATGGCAAAACCATCTTAGCAGCTCGCCCTTCCAACTTCAACGTCAACAATGATCCTCCTGTTACCGCTGTTCGGCAAAAGTTCTCTGTCACTGTTGCTCTTGCAAAGTCGATTCTGGCTCTTGCTTCTCTTGCTGCGATCTGGAAGACCGTTAAAGAATCCGGTATGACCGTGTTCAACACAATCTTCAAAAGCAACTTCCAGTACTCCGGTACTGATAAACCAACCACGGATAATATACTTACCCCAGGCGGTTTCAGTCTCCCGGTTAATGTTGCAGCAGTTGCTGCAGATAAAATTACTGCTTCCTTACTAGCTCTCGATACCGAATCTGTTTTTTCTGAAGCAGAAGTCAACCTCTCTGCTAACGCAGTTGTTTGCTTCATAGATCCAACCAATCCGGATGATCCTGCTTACCAGATCATTTCGCTCAACAAAGAAGTCGCAAACTTCGATTTCACTCAGGCATACGATCTCCAGATCGACTTCGATGCTAAGCAGAAGCTCATCGCTGCAAAATATACCAAGAATATTTTGCTTCTTAGTGTTGCTTCCAAAACCGCTGATGGTAAAATAGTTCAGTACTCATCTACTTCACCTAAAGCCAGTGCATAAACACTGCCATTTTTTTCTTCCCTCAAAAGTCCCGATAACTATCGGGACTTTTTTATTGTCCGGTCCATCTCTCTTAAAACAAATATTTCCTTCGCTTCGTTTATTTGACGGCTTCGCCGTCAAACACTTCGCTCAGTTCGAAAACCTTCAATGCAATACATTTTCAGTCAGTACATAACGATTGTTATTCTATTGAACCTCCGCTCTATTTTCGCTCATTCCGTTCATTCCACTCCGTCGCTTTTGCTTTTAACACGCCGTGCAAAGCATAAACTTAACTCCGTTCCATTCTCTACGTTCGCTCAACACAGCTCACAGTGTACTTAACATTTAGCGTTCATTAGTGCAGCTATGTCGTTGTCGCTCCATAACTGCCAATCGCAAATCCTTTCAGCTTTTGGTATGTTCCACTTTCTTACGCACTTCGTGCTTGAATACGCTCCACATATCCAAAAGCTTCAACACATTTTTTTATAATCAATAAGTCTCTGCATGTAGTTTTTCTTTCATATCCTCAGCCCTACTTCCTTCGTTCCATTTCCTTAACGGCTGTCGCCGTCAAACATCTCACTCACTCAGCAAGGCTCTCATCTAATCATTGTATCAGCGTATCATGAATGTAGCTATGTCTCTATCGTTCCATAACTACTGGATATAGATAATCCGAAAATCTTACCTGCCTTGGCTCGCCAATGCGAGACAGGTGTGCGGCACGGTTTTTAACTGTCACATTTATCGCCCAATAAATTCGCCAGAATCTGGTCATCCATCCCGACTCAGTCGGGGAAAAACACACGCCGCACCTTGAAAGGTTCAGGCTCAAAAATAATTTGCTCTTTCTCTTCACTACATTCCCTTCAGCTCCGCTTCGCTAATATCGCTTCATTCCGCTTTCGTTCCTTCCGTTCAGTTCAATCGCAAAATGTTTTCTCGTAGCGCAGAAGATAACGCAACTTGCTGCTTACATCTCTCGAAAACGAACAGACCGCAGCAAGATGCTTAATACAAAATCACATGAACACAGAAAGGTTTTGGCTCGATGATTCGTAAGACATTAAAAAAGAAAGACAAAGAAACGCATCAAAACAACTAAGTAAAAATAAATCGCCGTGGTGCGGCGTAAAGGCAAAAACAAAATACCATGTCTTTCTTATGCGCTCAGCTCCGCTTCGCTTTGTTTTGGTATCCGGCGTTTTTTTCGCCTTTACTTTCCCGCCCCCCGCCGGTTAAAACATCGACTAAGTTGTTTTGCTGCGTTTTTTTTTATTGTGGGGCAAAGCGCCCAAACTTCTAATAACTAAAAATCGAGGTTAACATGGTAATCAAACAAAAAATGGCTCTCATGGTTATTCATAGGCAGCTTGTAAAAAAAGGCTATTTCCTTTTAGCTCAGGCTGTCCTTCATCATTTGGCTGGTATTCATAAAAACTGGTCGGATGTAAACTTTCTGCTTGGGCAGTTTAATTATTCGGAACTATTATAAATCAAAGGGCAGCTTTGCTGCCCTAACAATTTGGAGTAACTATGGATGATATAAAAAAACTATTGGAAGACTGTAAAAAGTTAAACTGGATTCCGCCGCACGACTGTAAAAAGAATCTCAGAATTATTTCACAAACTCATTCTGTAAATTCATTTCATAATATCGTTATTGCTCAAACAAAGCAGTGCAGAATATGCGGAAAGAAGTTTGAAGAATCAGACCCGGACGGTATAAAATGTTGAACGAAGTGAAATCCCGATTCAATCGGGGAAAGTGTACGAGAGCAGCCATCCGACAAAGCGGGACTTTTCTGGGAATCCATCCCTTCGGGAAAAAGTCCCGCAAATTAAAATCTCAGCCGAAGGCTGATGAGCCTTTGGCTCAAAGAATTACCAACTGGTTAAAGCCGGCTTTGGCATAGGTAAAGAATTTAAAGTAACCTACAGCCCTAACAAAATAATTCTTGTCCCAAAGGGATGGATTACCAAAATCGTTGAAGATCAGAAAGTAAATTCTTAACTTGAGCATGAAAAAAGTTCAAAACCAATTCGAAGCAACAATTTGTTTAATGAATTTGTCTTTAAGTTTTAGTGGTATGGTCTCCCTGAACTTTCTAAAGGATGAATTCATATTTTTATTGTTCGGTAGGAATAAGGATAAACTGAAAAAGTCCCTACTCAGTCCCTACTTTAAAAATCAAAGATCATCGGGATTCTTGCGGTGGCCTAAATAAAAAAAGCTCGAATACTTTTCATATTCAAGCTTTTTTTGCTGCCCCGCCAGGGCTCGAACCTGGAGTCTTCTGATCCAGAGTCATCGGGATTCTTTTATTTTTCGCTTATTTTCAATGTACTTTGGAAAAGTACATACAGAATACATACACTACATACAAGGAGTAATAACCATGTATGTAGCAAAAATTCCAAGATCAAGCTTTTACCAAATAGTCTATTTCGTTGGTGGTAAAAGGACAACCAGGTCAACAAAAAAAAGAACCCTTGAAGAAGCAGAGCAAGAGTTACAAAAATTTCAGTATTCTTTATCGTCCACAGATAAAGTAATTCAAATAGATAACGGTTCCAAAAATAAATTATCCCTCAAAGATTTCCAAACGGAATACGTTGAGTATATTAACCCGATCAAATCTAAGAAATACTTAGTATCAATTAACCTTTCTTTCAGTCAATTTATTTTCTTTTGCGGCAATAAAAATATTGAAGATATTACAACACTCATAATTGATAAATTTATCACTTCCACTTTTGGAAGAACCCAGCGCGGAGCCCATCAATATTACCGCACTCTAAAAGCTGCATTTAATAAAGCTCTGCAATGGAATTATATTTCCATTAATCCATTTACAAAA
>JAKAKL010000113.1 GCA_021824565.1 Bacteroidota bacterium
CGTATTAGTTAACGAAGAGAAAAACGCAGGCAGCTATAGAATTAAATTTAATGGAAGCACGTTATCCAGCGGAATATATTTCTATAAACTGCAGGCGGGGAATTTTACGCAGACAAAGAAGTTGATATTACTGAAATAATATAAACTAGGTATATAATTTTGTTTACTATAATGTCTCTGTGGTTCAGAGACATAATTTGTCTTTATAGTAGAAGCATTGACATTACTTTTGTTATAAAATCTTTTAAAAGTTGGGAAAAATTATTGCTTAAATCTATCACATGGGATATTTTAAATAGTATAAAAAATAATAATTAGGAAGTTACAATAGCTATTTGATTCTTAGGCAATATCATCTTAACCAAGAGGAGTTATTAAAATGAAACGCTCGCTTATACTATCCATGTTTTTACTTTTCACAATGTTTTCAGCAAAAGCGCAATGGCAGCCGGCAAATGGAGCAGGAGGCACGGTTACATGTTTTGCATCTTGTCCGGATGGATCGGGAGGAACAAATATATTTGCCGGTACAACGAACGGTGTTATAAAATCAACAGATAATGGTCTCACATGGACATCCGCGAGCAAGGGTATTACCTGTATGTCGATCCATGCACTTGCTGTCAGTCAGAATGGAACCGGCGGCTATAATATTTTTGCAGGTACAGGCGTTATAAGTGGTTCTGGTTTAGCGTATAAAGTGAATGGAGGGGTTTTCATTTCTACTGATGGCGGTACAAACTGGAGCGATGCAGGGTTAGATACAATATTCGTTACATCGCTTGCAGCGTATCCTAACTCAACAAATGACTGCAACATTTTTGCAGGCGCAGGCTTTGGTAGTAGACACCACTTATTTTCTTCTACGAACAACGGCTTAACCTGGAACTCTATTGGTTCTGACAGCATCGCAGTGTGGTCGCTAAATTCATATCCGAACGGTGCAGGCGGCTACAGTCTTTACGCAGGATCAGGAATCTACACACAAGTGGGGAGTGTAGTGGAAACTATAGGAGGCGTCTATCGCTCGACAGATAATGGTAAAAGCTGGGATAGTTTACTAGCAGGCGATGTTAACTGCATTGCGGTAAAGGATTCAGATATTTATGCTGGAACAATTTTAGGATTATATCATTCTTCTAACAATGGTGCAAGCTGGAACCCAGACACAATCACATTAAACGGCTTTCACCTGCCAAATCAGTTTATTGGCGGCACGAGTATAACGAGCATAGCTGCAATCCCGGATGGAAAAGGCGGAACAATACTCTTCGCCGGCATAAATGCCAAATCTGGTTCTGTTAGTGTTAGTGCATTGGTTCGCTCAACAGATAACGGCGTAACATGGAGCTGCCCTATATCCTGGTCTTCGTCTGTTAGCGCTGTACCAAATGGTGCGGGGGGATTTAATATATTTGCCGGCGGGCAGAAATTACTTCGTTCTACGGACAATGGGGCAACGTGGTTAACAACAAATATTGGTATGTCAGATGCGGATATTCATTTTCTCACTACTGTTCCCAATAGTTCAGGAGGTACTGATCTTATTACTTCATATTACCCAAATTTCTTGCTCCGTTCTACAAATGATGGAGCAACCTGGTTTGATATCGATACTTCGGGATTGGCAAGTGGATTTGTGAGTCCATACGGGGGGGCTTTTACAACTATGCCAAATAAATCTGGTGGTGTAAATTTTTATGTTGCCTGCTATGGCAAATTGATTAATCTATTTAACCTAAGCACGATTGTGAAATTTTATGAATCGACTAACAATGGATCGAGTTGGAACTCCCTGAATGGTATTAATACTAACATTTTAGATTATGACGGTACACTGAGCATGGCATCAGCACCAAACAGAATTGGAGGATATAACATTTTTGAATCAGGTGAATCAACGCCAAATATGCTATCGACCGATAATGGTTCAACATGGCAAACTCCGAAAGAATCATTTCAAGCTTACACATACGTTGTGGATGACTCAATTACTTATGCGCTTAATGGCGGAATAAATTTTTCTACAGATGGAGGTCTAACTTGGGCAAGGACTAATTCGCCAGGGTATCTGGTTTGGTCATTTGCCGCGAAGGGTAAATATCTACTTGCAGGCACCCCTAATAACGGTGTATATTTATCAACCGATAGTGGTACAACTTGGAATGCTGTTAACAACGGCGCATTGAGCAGTGTAATTTCAAATTCTGGAATTAGTTCTGTAGGTATAGTTCCGGATGGAAATGGAAGTTACAAATTCTTGGTTTGTACTTTCCCTTTATATCAAGGTATACCCGGAAGAAATAATTATATATTCTTATCAACTAATTTTGGTGTAACATGGTCTGATGTGAGTGACGGGTTACCTTTGGATGGTGCTATTATAAACCTGGTCGAAAAAAATGATAGAAATGGAATCCCTTATATTTATGCAGGTTTCGGTGCGCCACTTTCTGCTCCATATTCTTTTGGTTATCATGGTATTTGGCGACGCCCACTATCGGAGTTAGTTGTTGATGTAAAAGAATCGCTCAATCAAACTCCAACTCGTTTTTCACTCGGGCAGAATTATCCAAACCCGTTTAATCCATCTACAACGATAAGCTATAGTATTCCGCAAAGGAGTTATGTAACGCTGAAAGTATATGATATGCTTGGCAAAGAAGTAAGCGTATTAGTTAACGAAGAGAAAAATGCAGGCAGCTATATAATTAAATTTAATGGAAGCACGTTATCCAGCGGAATATATTTCTATAAACTGCAGGCGGGGAATTTTACGCAGACAAAGAAGTTGATATTACTGAAATAATATAAAGAAGCTTAATATTATTTTTTGAAACTGCTGAAAATGATTGAAGGAAAGTTCTATCTTTATTAGCTTTAAAATGTAATTCCAAAATATTATTATAATTCAGAGTAGAGAAAAAAATGCGTAGAAAAGTCATAGCTGGAAACTGGAAGATGAATAACAATCTTCCGGAATCGGAAAATCTAATTTCTAAATTAATAAGCGGACTAAGCACGGGAAAAAATAATTGCGACGTAATTATATGTCCGCCGTTTACATCATTAAGCCTGGCTGCTTCATTGATAAAGGGTAGTCAAATAAAATTAGGTGCTCAAAATATGTATTATGAAGAAAGCGGAGCTTTTACAGGCGAAGTTTCAGCTTCTATGTTAAAAAGCGCCGGCTGCGAATACGTTATTCTTGGTCATTCAGAAAGAAGAACAATCTTTGGCGAAAAAGATGAGCAGATTAATAAAAAAATTAAGAAAGCTTTGAGCAGCGGATTGAAGCCGATCTTTTGTGTAGGCGAAACACTTGAAGAAAGAGAGATCGGCGTTACAAATGATATAATAAAAAGACAGGTCAATGAAGGCTTAAGCGGTCTTAGTGAAAAAGACCTTGATACAATAATTATAGCATACGAACCGGTTTGGGCAATAGGGACAGGGAAAACAGCAACTCCGGCTCAAGCACAGGAAGTTCATAGTTTTATTAGAAGTTTGATTTCCGGTTTATTTTCCCCGGCATCCGCTGAAAAAATGATAATTCAATACGGCGGAAGCGTAAAGCCGGATAATGCAAAAGAGCTTCTTTCTCAGAAAGATATTGACGGCGCGCTCGTTGGAGGCGCATGTCTGAAAGCAGAATCTTTCATCGGAATAATTGAAGCGGCTTAAAATATTATTTATTAACAAATTATGCGGGCAGTTAAAGCCATAAATTGCTAAGCTGCCCTAAAATTTCCGTTGATTTCCCCTCCTTTATTTTGTATATTTGACAACTTTTTTTAAAATCTTAGGACGAACTATTCGGATGGGTCTTTCCAGATCATTTTTTCTTTCGTTTTTTTTCTTGCTGACAATTTTTACCTGCCCAAACAATGGACAAATAATCTTCAAAGAATTACCGCAGTATAAAGCAAATTTTTCAGATTCTACATTTTTCGGCACCACACAGACAAGAAAAGTTATTTCCCTTGACGGCACCTGGAAGGTTTTTCCTTCAGCCAAAAAAGAAGACCAGGCTGTGGAAATAACAGTCCCATCAATTTTCCAGGGAAACGGCAGCTTAATTTTTGAAAAGCATTTTTATTTAACAAAAAATCAAGTTGAAAACCATCGCTTAAAGCTTTCTTTCTTAGGATTAAATTATTCGGCGGATATATCGGTTAACGGCGTAATTATTTACAGACAGACAGGCGGCGAATTTCCTTTTGAAATAAATCTTCCAAAGGATATACTAAAGGAAGATGAGAATAATTTACTCTCGGTAAAACTGTATTATAAACTTGATTCGGAAAATACAATCCCGGTGAAACAGAGATTTCTTTTCCCCAAGAATTACGGCGGTATATTAAGAGATGTATTTATAATTCAAACGCCGGATGTTTCGATTAATAATTTTAATATTTCTTACAACTACAGCCCTACGGCTAACAAAGCTAAAATAGATTTATATGCGCGGATAGAAAACCGTGATTTTAACAGGGACACTTTAAATTCTTCTCCGGAATTTACATTGAAAGTAAAGTTTGTACCGCAAAGCGGCGGCAGCGTTCAGTATGCGCCGGATAATACTTTCCAGCTAAGCCAGAACAGGAATAAAGATGTTAACGAATCATTTGAAATAACTGCTCCGGATGTTTGGTCTCCTTCAAGCCCGCAATCTTATTTTGCTTATGTCGAGCTTTGGCGCGGCACAAGTTTAATAGACCGCGAAGTTCGGAACGTTTCGTTTTATTCATTAACATCGACAAACGAATCTTTAAATCTAAACGGCAGACAGTTTTCTTTAAACGGCGTTACTTATATCCCTTCATTCCAAAATTACGGCAATCTTGAAAGCTATCAGCAGATGGACCAGGACATCAAGATGATAAAGGAACTTGGTTTTAACTGCGTGCGTTTTGAAAAAGGAATTCCGCATCCTTATTATTTGTCCCTTTGTGAAAAATACGGCTTGCTAGCTTTCGTAGAGCTTCCGTTAAACGGCATTCCATCTGAAATTATAGACAGCAAGAACTTTACCTCGCGCAGTGAAAATTATTTAACTAACTTTCTCAACGCATACAGAAAATATTCTGCTATCGCTGCGGTCGGTTTGGGCGATTCATATATTTCACAGCCGTCTTTAGTAAATCCGTTTATCAGCAAGCTCGCAGGTATTATAAAAAGCGAGACTAATTTTCTAACGTATGCCTCTTTTAGCAAAGACAAGATTTCTCCCATTGATAATTTAGATTTGTATGGATTAGAATTCTTAAATGCTCCGGTAAGCGGTATTATAGATCGTGTTAAAGCGGCTCAGGATGACTTAGGTGCCGGTAAAGTTTTTATCAGCGAAGCTACTTACCTTGTAAATGCCGGGAACACTGACGGCTATGTAAATGATTTTTCATTTGAAGCACAGGCAAAATACTTTCAGGATTTGCTCGATTATACAGCCAACAATCCGCTTGCCGGATTTTTTATAAACTCTATGTTTGATTACCGCGGCGATTATGCTTCTCTAAGCGCCGGGTACAGCAAGGATAATTTATATCAGCTTGGAATCTGCAGCGAAGATAGAAGCACCGACAGACTCGGCTATAAAGTTGTTTACTCTGTTTTTCACAATACCGACAAAGTAACAATTCCAATCGGGAATAAGAAAGATCATTCGCCGATGATATTTATTCTCGCCGGACTTCTGCTTGCCATCGCTTTAGGAATATTAGTGAACTCAGGACGTAAATTCAGAGAGGACGCTTCCCGCGCTCTGCTGCGACCATATAATTTTTTTGCAGATGTAAGAGACATGAGAATTATGTCCGGTCCTCAATCTACTTTCCTTGCTGTAATAGTTTCAATAACGTCTGCGCTCATACTCAGCAATATGCTTTTTTATCTGCGTGAAAATATTTTTATAGAGAAATTAATTTTATCTTTCGGAAGCAGCGGTATGATGGCTACGGCGAGCTATCTCGCATGGCATCCGATTCAATCGCTTGTATGGCTTACAATTGTATCTATTATGGTTCTTGTTGCTATAACAATAATAGTAAAAGCCGCTTCCTTTTTTGTTAGGAACAGAGTATTTTTATCAAGCGCATACTTTGCGGTAATCTGGTCATTTCTTCCGATTGTGCTTCTTATTCCGGTAGGAATTGTATTATTTCGACTTCTCAATGCGGATATAGCGAACATATATATTTATATTGGATTAATTTTATTTATGCTATGGATATTTTACCGTCTAATGAAAGGCATATACGTAATATTCGACGTCAATTCAGGCAGCGTATATTTTTACAGTATACTTATTCTTCTTGTTTTATTCGGCGGCATGCTGATCTATTACCAGGTAAAAAATTCGGCGTTTGATTACATCCAGCTCACTTTAAAACAATTCAACATTTTAGGATAAAGACATTTGTATTTATCAAAGCTTGAAATACTCGGTTTCAAATCTTTTGCGCAGAAAACGGTCGTAAATTTTAACGAAGGCGTAACGTCAATCGTTGGACCTAACGGCTGCGGCAAAACAAATATTGTTGACGCGATACGCTGGTGTCTCGGCGAGCAGCGCAGCGGAACTCTGCGAAGCGATAAAATGGAAAATGTTATTTTCAACGGCACGTCAAATAAGAAACCGATGGGAATGGCTGAGGTTTCTTTGTCAATTGAAAATAATAAAGGCATTCTGCCCACCGAATATTCCGCTGTTACGATTACAAGAAGAATTTTCAGATCAGGCGAGAGCGAATATCTTCTAAACAAAAATATCTGCCGACTTAAAGACATAACAAATCTTTTCATGGATACCGGCATCGGAGCCAACGCTTATTCCGTTATCGAGCTTAAGATGGTGGAAACTATTTTAAATAATAAAACCGACGAGCGGCGCGTTATGTTTGAAGAAGCCGCAGGCGTAAATAAATACAAGCTTCGCCGCAGGCTCGCATTGAAAAAGTTAGATGAAGTTAAAGCTGATCTTACGCGTGTGAACGACATTGTTTCCGAAGTCGAAAAGAAAGTAAACTCGTTAGAACGGCAGGCAAAGAGAGCCGACAAGTACAATAAAGTTTCTTCAACTTTACGCGAACTTGAAATTGAGCTTGCAGAGAGAGAGTTGGCATTTTATAATCAGCAGAAGAAGGAAGCGCGAGAAATAAAGGAACAAAATTTTCAGGCTAAGATTAATCTTGAATCCGAGCTTGCAAAACTCGATGATGAAATAAAAGTAATTAAGCAGCAGCTTTCGGAGATAGAGTATCAATTAAAAATAAAACGCTCCGAGCTAAATGCAGAGACCGAAAAAATTTATAATGTTCAGAATAATATTTCCGTTTCGGTGGAAAGAAAAAACTCTCTTGAAAAGAACATCGAGCGTTTCAAACAAGAACTTGAGGAGCTAAGCCGGCAGCTTGCTGCAACCGAGAAAATAATTTCAGACGGCGCATTATCATTAAAAGATTTTGAAGATAAAATCGAGTCAAAAGAAGCTGAAAGATATTCTGTTAAGGAAAAGTTAAACAGGCTCAAAGAAGAGCTTGATGAGAAAAGAAATTTCTTGAAAACGCAGGCGGATATTCTTCTTGATAAATTTAAAGAGATTACCGGGAAAGAAAATGAGCTTTCTAACATTGAAAAATCTTTGCAGTCGAAAAACTCTTCTATAAGCAAGCTGAACGATAAAATTCAGTCGCTTACGGGCAATATCGCAAAAACCGTCGGCTATCTTGAAGAATTGAGCCAGGAAAAAAAGGAAACGGAAGATAAGCTTGCGGAAGCGGAGGAGATTTATCTGCAGAAGCAAAGGGAGAAGGAGACGCTTGAAAAAGAATTAAACAGCCTCCGGGCTAAAGAGCTTGAAATTAAGAGCGCAATAAACAGTATAAAGGATAAAATTAACTTTATACAAAATCTTATCGATACACTTGAAGGCGTATCCAAAGGCGCCAAGGCTTTGATAGCGAACGGCGATTGGGCAAGAGGAGAAAAAGTATTGCTTGCGCATACCGGCAACTCGCCCGAAGAATACCGCTTTGCAATTGAAGCCTCGCTGAAAAATAATTTGAACAATATTCTTATAGAAAGCCTTGAAGATTTAAAAAGTGGAATAGAATATTTAAAGAACAATGAAATCGGTAAAGCGACGTTCTCCATTGTCAATGTATTTGACGGCAGCAAAAGCTTATTAGAAAAAATTTCGGAATCTATTTCCCGGAGAAAGGCGAAAAAGCTTTCTAAGGAAAACGGCTTTAAAGGCTGGGCGAAAGATTTTATTCAAGCTGACGCGAAATGGAAATTTTATTTCGATAAAATATTGAGCAAGACTGCTGTTGTTGACACACTAGACACCGCTTTCAGCTTATCAAGCAAGTTCAGCGATTTCAACTTTGCTGCGTTGAACGGAGATTATCTCGATAGAACGGGAATAATAGAAGCGGGTTCTGCGCCGCGCCTGGACGATTCTCTCTTCGGCAGGAAGCAGCTTCTCGAAAAACTTAAAGACGAATATCCGCTGCGCGAAGAAGAGCTGAATATTCTTAGACAAAAAATCCAATCTACGGAAGGAAAAATTTCCGAAATAGATCTTAAGGTATTGTCAGAGCGCGGAAGGCTTCTGGTAAATGATCTTGCTAATGTTGAAAAGCAAATAGCCCAATTTGAATTTGAAAAGCAAAAAGCGAATGACGAGATCGAAAAAACCAGGCATGAGATTCAGGATTTAGTTTCCGAATCAAATAAGCTTGATAACGAATATAATGAACTTCAAAATGCTCTTTCAAACCAAATAGAAGAAAAGAAAAAGGCAGATGATAACCAGCATCTTCTCGAAGAAGACTTTAAGAAGTTCGAGCTTGAATATAACGCGGTTGTATCCGAGCAGAACAAACTGAATCTTGAACTTGAACGGCTGCTTGGTGAAAAGAAAAACTCAGAGAACGCGATCCACCGCGCTAACGAATCAATAGAGAATATTAAGAAATCAGTATCAAAGCGCGAGTATGATATTACTTCTTCGGGGGAGGAAGCGGAGGCTCTTGTTATAAATATTTCTGATAAAAGAAGTGAATTGGGAAAACTCGAACTTGGCAAGCATGCTTTGATAGAAGAAGAGAAAAAGATCGATGCGGAGTACAAAGCAGTTCAAGAACAGATTACTAAAATCGAAAACCAGCAGCGCTCATTGAGAAAAGAGCGAGATAACGTTTCCGAAACTGTGCATTCTTCAGAAATGAAACTTAATGAACTTGGAATGAAAATATCAGCGCTTCAGGAAAACATGCAGGAAAATTATTCTCTTACAATCGAGCTGAAAGAATTTCAGGATAACGATACTTTCGATTTCAAACAGCGCAGCGATGATGTCCATGCACTAAAGCAGCAAATAAAAAATCTTGGTCCGATTAATCTTCTTGCTTATTCGGAATATGAAGAAGAGAGAAGCAGGTTTGAGTTTTTGAACAAGCAGAGAAATGATTTAATTGAATCTGAAAAAGATATTGTTAAGACGATAGAGGAGATTAATGTAAATGCTCAGACTCTTTTCATGGATACGTTTGAAAAGATCAGAACGAATTTCATAAATATTTTCAGAGGATTGTTCAACCCGGGCGATGAAGCCGATCTTCGTCTTGAAGAGAACGCCGATCCTCTCGAGGGTAAAATAGAAATTATTGCTAAGCCGAAGGGAAAGCGTCCGACATCTATTGAACTGCTTTCAGGTGGTGAAAAAACTTTAACGGCGATAGCGTTACTGTTTGCGATTTATTTAGTAAAGCCAAGCCCGTTCTGTATACTTGATGAAATAGATGCTCCGCTTGACGATGCAAACATCGACAGGTTCACAAAAATAATTCATGACTTCAGCAAGGATACTCAGTTTATCGTGGTAACGCATAATAAACGCACGATGGAAGCTGCAAGCACGCTGTATGGAGTAACGATGCAGGAAGAAGGAATTTCAAAATTAGTAAGTGTTAGATTTAATGAGGACTTGAATTTTGTTTCTTAAAGACGCCCGTAAATATTTAAACAATGGGCTTAAGAAACAATTGATACTTTTATTTTTATTACAGTTTATTTGTTCTTCACAACTTGATTTTGCTCAGTGGGTAAGTAATCCCTCGGTGAATAACGAATTAGCAACCGAGACAGTTGACCCGGTAGATATTTCAGCCGTTGACGATAATAACGGCGGAGCTTTTGTTTTTTGGCAGGATAATAAATACCGTTTTCAGAATGAAATTTATTTTATACACGTTGACGGAAGCGGTAGAATAAGCTTCAAAGCAGACGGAAAAAAAATAACGGCGCTGTCAGGTCCCGAAGATAATCCTATTTGCGCATCAATATTTTCAAACAGCGCAGTAGTAGTATGGAAAGATTTTACAAGATCGAAATCCGGGATATTAATGGCTCAGCGAGTGAACTATAACGGCTCTCTTTTATGGACTGATGAAGGCAAAGTTGTAGAGTCTTCAAGTGATGAAGTATATGATTATTCTGTACGCACGGATAATTCCGGGAATACGTTTATAGCATACGTTGATAAGGAGCCGGAGATTACGGGAAATTATAAAGTTGTATTGAAAAAAATTTCTCCTGCCGGAGAAGAAGAGTTTGATAAAGATGAAGTGTCTCTTAATAAATCGAGAATCAAAAAAAGCATGACTGAAGTAATTCCTGACGATGAAGGAGGCGCATATTTATTTTGGCTCGAAGTTGTTGACGAAAAAGTAATCCTATTTGGTCAGCATGTTAATGCAGAAGGAAAAGAAAATTGGGGAAGGAAACCGATAGAGATATCGAATAGAATTCATAATGTGCTTAACTTTACTGTTGCAAAAACCGGCTGGGGCGATTTATATGTTGCGTGGCAGATACAAAGTTCAGACAGAGTGATTTACCATCAGTTAATAAATGAAAAAGGTAAAGTACTCTGGTATCCGGGAGGAAGACTTGCGGCAAATCTAAAAGGCAACGACGTTAATCCGCAGGCTGTATATACTGATTCGGCAATTGTGTTAAGCTGGACGAATGATTATAAAAGACAAAAAGAAATTGTTGTGCAGAAATTTGATAGGCGCGGCAGAATAATGTGGAATAGAGGAGGCGTTAAAGCAGTAGCGGTTAAAAGTCAGCAATTCGGTCAGCATATAATAAGCGACGGAGCAGGCGGCGTAATACTTGCGTGGGTTGACAGCAGAACTGATTCAACATACGCAGATATTTATGCGCAGCGTATTGACAAAAATGGAAATCTAATCTGGAATCCGTCCGGGTTAGAAGCTGCAGTAAATTATAATACGCCTAAAAGTTATTTGAGTCTATTGTCAAGCGACGGCGGTGCAATTATAATTTTCAAAAATCGTAGAAATGGATTCAATAAGATTTATGCACAGAAAATATTTAGTTCCGGAAGTTTAATCTCTCAAATGTCAAGGCTGTCGGCACAGGTTGAAAATGATTCTGTAGAAATTTCATGGAGCGTATCGAATGAAAGAAGCGCTGATGTGTATGATATTCAAAGAGCTGTAGAATCGGACACATCGGGTATATACTGGAAGACGGTTTATACTTTTAGATCGTCAGTCGACACAAGCATTAAGAACTATAGTTATATGGATCAGCCGGATACTTCGGGAACGCTGTATTATCGTGTTGAACAAACAGACGCAGCCGGAGATATTCAACCCTCCGATATTGCCCGTGTAAATTATTTTGGAGAGAATTCCGATATAATGGTAATGCAGAATAATCCGAATCCATTTTCTGATTCTACCGACATAAGTTTTTATTTGCCTTCTGCCGATAGAGTCACAATTGAGTTTTACGACAGCCATGTAAATATGATTAGTCAAATTGATGATAAGCGATACCCGTCGGGGGAAAATCATATAATGTTTTCAGCTCAAGGATTAAAACCTGGAATTTATTTTTATCGCTTCAAATGCGAAGACTATGTTGAAGTAAAAAAAATGGTAATTACTAATTAGCAATGTCAGAAAAAGTTTTTAAAATATTCGTTGATTTCGACGGCACAATTTCAAAAGAAGATGTCGGTGAAGCTATTTTCCGTCATTTCGGCGATAAGGGAAAAGTTGATTCAATAATCTCTCTTCTGCTCAATGATGAAATTACTGCGAGAGAGTGCTGGCTGATGCTCTGCCGCTCTGTTGATAGCATTGATGAAGAAACCTTAAATCAATTTGTTGATAAGATAGAAGTTGATCATACTTTTAAAAATCTTGAAAATTATTGTGCAAAAAATAAAATTGAGATGTACGTACTTAGCGATGGTTTTGATTTTTATATCAACAGAATTTTTGGAAGGGAAAAGCTGACTCATTTGCAAGTTTATTCAAATAAGCTGCTGATAAAAGATCGCAATCTAATTCCCGAGTTTCCTTATCTTGATAATAGTTGTTCAAGCTCTGCTAACTGCAAGAGAAATCATATAATCAACCACAGCAGCGACGATGACTTTACGGTTTTTATCGGTGACGGCAATTCAGATAAATATACTTCGCAGTTCTGCGACTTTATATTTGCCAAGAATGATCTTCTGAGATATTGCGAGCGTGAAAGGATTACATATTTCCCTTTTAGTAATTTTGATGATGTCGTTTTGAAGATCGATCAGCTTCGATCAAAAAAAAGATTAAAGAAAAGACACCAGGCAGAATTGAAAAGAAGAGAAGTTTATTTAACCGAATAATATTTTGAAAATTATCGAATAAGAATTTTTAATAACGACTAAATAATATCAAATGACAAATTCATCTATAGCATCAAAATTTTTTAAATACCGGAGTTATACTCCTATCCCGTTTTTAATATTAATGTTTCTTTATGAAGATGCAAATATTTGGAGTTTGATAGCAGGCTTCATAGTTGCGCTAATCGGAGAATCGATAAGACTTTGGGGCGTAAGCTGGGCAGGCAGCGAAACACGCACAACGGGCAGCGTGGGCGGCACATATTTAATTATCAGCGGTCCTTTTTCACACGTCAGAAATCCACTTTATGTCGGAAATATTTTGATGTATTTCGGGCTTGGCTTAATGTCCTTTTCAATTTTTCCTTACCTTCAAATTGTCGCGCTGGTTTTCTTTTTCGTTCAGTATCATTTTATAATCAAAGAAGAAGAAAATTATTTGCAGAAAGCATACGGAGAAAGTTATCAAAATTATCTTAAAAATGTTCCGAGAATTTTTCCGCGCCTTACAAGATACAAAGCTGCGAAAGTCGAACAGCCGCCGTTTAATTTGAAAGAAGGATTGAAATCAGAGAAGAGAACACTGCAGGCATTTGCTGTTGTTTCGCTGACAATTTTTTTAATCTGGTTTTTTAGAAGAATGTAATTTTACTTTGAACTCGGATTATAAAAATATTATGATCATAGCTGGAGAAATTTCCGGTGACATGCACGGTGCGGCTCTTATTAAGGAATTAAAAAGATTGGATGAGGGAATTAATATCTTTGGAATCGGCGGTGATAAAATGAAAGCCGCTGGAATGCAGATAGCTTATCATATAAACAGCATGGCTTTTCTTGGCTTCGCTGAAGTGATAAGGCATCTTCCATTTATCAGAAGAGTTCAAAAAGAATTAATTGAAATTATAAAAGAAAAAATGATCCGGACGGTTGTCTTAATTGATTATCCAGGCTTTAATCTAAGTATTGCCAAGAAATTGAAAAAGCTCGGTATAAAAATTATTTATTATATATCGCCCCAAATATGGGCGTGGGGCGCAGGCAGGATAAAAAAAATTAGGAATCTTGTTAGTAAGATGCTTGTGGTTTTCCCTTTTGAAAAAGATTTTTACAAAGAGAGCGGAGTTGAAGTTGAGTTCGTCGGTCATCCGTTGCTTGAAAGAATCAGCAGCTATAATTTCTTAACTAAAGAAGAACTTTGTGAAAAATTTAATTTTGATCGCGGGAAAGAAATTTTACTTATTCTGCCGGGAAGCCGTCAGCATGAAGTTGAAAAAATTTTCCCGGAATGTATGAAAGCTGCGGAAAGTATTGCCAAAGAATTTGGTTTGCAGATTGTAATTGCCTGTTCGCCGAATATAAATGAAAATTTATTTAGAAAAATTTCGGGATCAGATGATTTTAGAATTGTTAAAGGATATACCTATGATCTGCTTAAAAATTCTAAGATAGGTATAATAAAATCCGGAACATCAACGCTCGAAGCAGCGCTGCTTGGTCTGCCGATGGTTATTGTTTATAAAACAAGTTTCTTAACATATTATATTGGAAAGAAACTGATTAAAGTTGATAATATAGGACTGGCAAATATAGTAGCTGGAGAAAATATTGCTGTTGAATTAATTCAAAATGAAGTTGCAAACGATAAAATTTCATTAGAGTTAAAAAAAATTTTATCCGATGACAGTCTTTATTTTTCAATTAAAAGTAAAATGTCGGCTGTTAGATCGCATTTAGGAGAAATCGGAGCATCGGAAAGAGCCGCAAAAATAATTTATAAAGCGCTGAATGAAGCTTAAAAAAATACGGCAGGATTTTTTAAGATTTATCGGCAACCATTTTCTTTATTATGCGGTAAATGTTCTTTGTAAAAGTTTGAAGTTCAATTACACTAATAAAAATATAATTGACGAATTGGAGCGGCAAAATAAAAATTTTGTTCTTGCGTTCTGGCATGGCAGCATGCTGCTTCCGTGGTATTTATTCAAAAATAAAAATTTTGTCGCTTTAACAAGTCAAAGCAAGGACGGCGATTTGCTTGCAAGAATATTGAAGCGCTGGAATTACGATGTCGTTCGCGGCTCAAGCAGCAAAGGCGGCGAGGTTGCACTCGGAATTATGGTCGATTATGCAAAAAATAAATCCTCGATTGCGATAACACCAGATGGACCAAAAGGACCGCCGCATCAATTTAAAGCCGGCGCAGTTATTATCGCTAAACGAAGCGGGCTGCCGGTAGTGCTCGCTGCAGTTGGCGTTAAACGTAAAAGGAATTTAAAAAGCTGGGACAGCTTTGAAATTCCAAAACTTTTTTCGCCGGCGAATGTTTTGTTTTCGGAACCGATGTATGTTGATGAAAAATTAAATCATGATGAAATTTCACAGGCGATAAAAAATTGTGAAATAAAATTGAATGAACTAAGCTTTAAAGCTAATTTGTTCAACTGAAAGTTTTAAAAGTGTAGACAAGAGTAAATGAAGTTTTTACGAATCATATTGCTTCCATTAATACCGGTTTATGCTTTTGTGATTAGAGTTAGAAACTTGTTCTTTGATAAAAATATTTTTAAGTATCAAAAAGTAAACGCAAAAATTATTTCTGTCGGTAATCTTACGGTCGGCGGCTCCGGCAAAACTCCTATGGTAATTTATTTGGCTAACCTGCTAAACGATAATGGGAAAAAGACAGGAGTGCTCAGCAGAGGGTACGGAAGAAAGTCGCATGGCTTTGTTCTTGTATCCGACAGTAACAAAGTATTAACAACGGTTGATTTATGCGGCGACGAAATTTATCATACTGTGAAAGAAACAAATCTTCCTGCGGCTGTTTCCGAGAACCGAGTTGAAGGAGCAAGAAAATTAATTCTGAGGACCGGCATTGATACAATTGTACTTGACGATGCTTATCAGCATAGATGGATTTATCGCGACGCAAATCTTCTTCTTTTTGAGCAAAAATTTTTGTTGGACAAAAGAATACTAAACCAAAGCCTTCTGCCGACAGGCTTGATGCGCGAGCCTTTCAGATCGGTTGAAAGAGCGGACGCTGTTATAATTAACAGAAAATTTTCTGAGAGAAAAGAAATGCCGGCAGCCTTAAATAAATATTTTCATGATAAAATGGTTTTCACCGCATATTACGAAGCGGTTGGCTTGGTTGATATAAAAAAGCAAACCTTCTACAAAATAGAAGATTTTGAAGGACAAAAAAGTTTAGTCGTTTCTGGAATTGCAAACCCGTTTTCATTTATCAACGCTCTGGAGCAAACTAAAATTGATACGCAAAATCAAATTATTTTTAGAGATCATAAAAATTATGCATTAAAAGAAGTTCAGAGAATTAGAAAAGAATTTTACGACACCAATTCGCACTCGGTGGTTACAACAGAAAAAGATGCCGTTAAGCTCGCTAAATTTTCCAAAGAACTGGACGACATAGATATTTTCTACTTAAAAATTAAAATAAGATTGGACGACGAAATTACTTTTAAGAATTTTTTATTAGATAAAATTAATTAACAATATTTTTCAAATACCCAAACTATATAAAGGAAAAATAAAATGGCAAAGCTACAAAAATATGTTTATTTCTTCGGCAATAAGAAAGCTGATGGAAAAGCGGAGATGAAAAATCTCCTCGGCGGTAAAGGTGCTAACCTGGCAGAGATGGTAAACATAGGTTTACCGGTACCTGCCGGATTCACAATTACAACCGAAGTTTGTACTTATTATTACGGCAACAAAAAGAAATACCCGAAAGAGTTGAAGGATCAGGTTCTTTCGTCTCTTAAAAAAGTTGAATCGGCTATGGGCGCCAAATTCGGCGACGCTGAAAATCCTCTGCTCGTATCTGTTAGAAGCGGAGCGAGAGCTTCAATGCCAGGTATGATGGATACAATCCTCAACTTAGGCTTGAATGACGTTACAGTTCAAGGGGTTATTAAAAAAACGAACAATCCCAGGTTCGCTTATGACTCTTACCGAAGATTCGTTCAAATGTACGGAGATGTTGTATTAGGATTAAAACCTGTTGACAAACATGATGAAGATCCGTTTGAAGTTATTCTTGAAAGGAAAAAACATGCTAATGGATTTAAACTCGATACCGAATTGTCTGCTGATCACTTAAAAGAATTGGTAAGCGAATTCAAAGATGCAATTAAGGAAAGAACCGGTTATAATTTCCCGAGCGATCCGATGGAACAATTATGGGGTGCAATCGGAGCGGTATTCGGTTCTTGGATGAACGAAAGAGCGATAGTTTATAGAAAACTAAATGCTATTCCGGCAGACTGGGGAACTGCCGTTAATGTTCAGTCAATGGTCTTTGGAAATATGGGCGAAGATTCCGGTACCGGCGTTGCGTTTACCCGTGATCCGGCTGCTGGTGATAATGTTTTCTACGGAGAATATTTATTCAACGCTCAAGGCGAAGATGTTGTTGCTGGAATTAGAACTCCTCTTCCAATTTCAAAATTGAAAGAAGACGATCCGAGAATTTATAAGCAGCTTGATGACATAAGAAAGACTCTTGAAAGACATTATAAGGATATGATGGACATCGAGTTCACAATTCAGCAAGGCAAATTATGGATGCTTCAATGCAGAGTTGGAAAGAGAACCGGATTTGCTGCTGTTAAGATGGCTGTCGATATGGTTAAAGAAAGACTGATAGAAAAAGAAGAAGCAATTAATCGTATTGAGCCAAATCAGTTGAACCAGCTTTTACGCCCTATTTTCGACATTGAACAAAAGCGAAAAGCAATTGATGAAGGAAGACTTCTTGCAAAAGGATTGAATGCAGGTCCTGGTGCTGCTTCAGGTAAAATTGCTTTAAGCGCTCAAGATGCAGAGGAGATGGCAGCTAAAGGTGAAAAAGTTGTCCTTGTTAGGATTGAAACTTCACCGGAAGATATAAAAGGAATGAATGCTGCTGAAGGTATTTTAACAGCGCGCGGCGGTATGACTTCTCATGCGGCATTGGTTGCGCGCCAAATGGGAAAAGTTTGCGTAGCCGGATGCGGATCATTAAAAATTAATTATAAAGATAGAAGCGTCGGCGTTGAAGGAAAAGATATTCTTCTTCATGAAGGAGATTATATTTCGATAGATGGAACCACCGGAGAAGTAATTTCCGGAAAGATTGAAACAAAACCTTCTGAGGTTATTCAAGTTCTAATTAACAAAACACTTGATCCAAAAGATTCTCCTATTTATCAAACTTATTCAAGTCTGATGGGCTGGGCGGATAAGCTGAGAAGATTGAATATCAGAACTAATGCAGATCAGCCGGATCAAGCTTCAAATGCAATTGCATTTGGCGCCGAAGGAATCGGTCTTTGCCGTACTGAACATATGTTCTTTGGCGGAGACAGAATTATGTCAGTTAGAAAAATGATCGTGTCGGATACTCTTGAACAAAGAAAAGCTGCTCTTGCAGAGCTGCTGCCGCTTCAGCGATCTGACTTTGCTGGAATTTTTGAGGTTATGAAAGGACTCCCTGCTACAATCAGGACACTTGATCCGCCGCTTCATGAATTTTTGCCTCATTCAGAAAGAGAACAGGAAGAACTTGCAAATGCTTTAAATATTCCTGTCGAAAAATTAAAACAGAAGATCGACAACCTGCATGAGTTTAACCCGATGCTGGGCTTCAGAGGATGCCGCCTTGGAATCCTTTATCCTGAAATTACAGAGATGCAAGCCCGCGCAATTATAGAGGCTGCATGCGATGTGGCTGCAAAGGGAATTAAGGTAAAACCTGAAATTATGATCCCGCTTGTCGGCGACCTTAAAGAGTTCAAACTTCAGGAAGCAATTGTAAGAAGAGTTGCAGAAGAAGTTATGCAGGAAAAAGGTAAGAAAATTTCTTACATGGTAGGAACAATGATTGAGCTTCCGCGAGCTGCCGTAACTGCAGATCAAATCGCGAAGGGCGCTGAGTTCTTCAGCTTCGGGACAAACGATCTTACTCAGACAACTTTCGGCTTGTCAAGAGATGATGCTGGTAAGTTTCTTCCTCTATACGTTCAGGATGAAATACTGCCTAGCGATCCTTTTGAAGTTCTTGATCAGGAAGGTGTTGGACAGCTCGTTAAGATGGGAACAGAAAGAGGTCGCTCAACTCGTCCCGATCTTAAAGTAGGTATCTGCGGCGAACACGGCGGTGAACCGGCTTCGGTAGAATTCTGTCATAGAACCGGATTGAACTACGTAAGCTGCTCTCCATTCAGAGTTCCTATTGCAAGATTAGCTGCTGCGCGTGCTGTAGTAAAAGAGAGCGCAAAAAAATCGAGCAAGAATTCATCTAAGAAGAAAGCATCTTCAAAGAAGAAATAATTAATAACAAATTCATAATGGAGGAAGATAATTTCTTCCTCCATGAATTAATTTTTAACAAAACGAAGGTTATGAAGAATGAAATTGTCAGACTTCAAATACAATCTGCCAAAGACACAAATTGCAAAATATCCGGTTTCTCCTCGTGATAAATCCAAGATGATGGTTTTAGACAGAGAGACGCAGGAAATGCAAACAAAAGTTTTTACCGATGTGGTTGACTACATGGAAAAAGGTGACGTTATGGTTGTCAATGAAACAAAAGTGTTTCAGGCAAGACTTTATGGGAAGAAGGAAAAAACAAATGCGAAGATAGAAGTCTTTCTTCTTCGCGAACTTAATGCAGATGAATGCATCTGGGATGTTATTGTTGATCCTGCGCGAAAGGTGAGAATAGGGAACAAAATTTATTTTAACGATAAGCTCTGGTGCGAAGTAATTGACAACACAACTTCGCGTGGCAGAACAGTGCGCTTTAATCAGCCTGGAAATGTTTTTAGAGCGGTTGAAAAAATCGGATTAACACCTCTTCCGCCGTATATAAAAAGGGAACCGGAGCCATCAGATAAGGAAGATTACCAGACAGTTTATGCGCGTGTAGACGGCGCAGTTGCGGCTCCAACAGCGGGGCTTCACTTTACTCAAAAGCTTCTGGCTAAAATTGAAAAGAAGGGAATTCAAATTGTGCCGGTAATTCTTCATATTGGTCTCGGTACTTTTAGGCCTGTAGAGGTTGAAGATTTAACAAAGCATAAAATGGATTCAGAATATTTTGAGATTACACCAAAGTCAGCCGAATTAATTAATAAAGCTATTAACGCAAAGCATAATGTTTTCGTAGTTGGAACAAGTGCCTGCAGAGCACTTGAAACAAGCACTACAGCCGAAGGATTTGTGAAATCTAATAGAGGCTGGACAGATAAGTTTATTTATCCTCCATACGATTTTAAAGTTACTAAAAAGCTGATTACTAATTTTCATGTTCCCGAATCAACACTGCTAATGCTCGTTGGAGCTTTCGGAGGAACAGAGTTTGTAATGAAAGCTTACAAAAAAGCACTTAAGGAAAATTTCAGATTTTTAAGCTACGGCGACTCAATGCTTATTTTATGAAAACTTATGTTATTATTCCGGCGGCAGGGAAAGGTGTTAGGAGCGGATTTTCCGCTCCTAAACAATATTTGAAAATTAAAGGGAAAGAATTGATAGCATATACGCTTGATGTTTTTCAAAAGTGTAAACTTGTTGACGAAATAATTATTGCCGCTGATCCGTTTTATTTTAATCTCCTAAAAAAAATAAAAATTAAATATCACTTAAAAAAAATTACATCTTTAGTAGAAGGCGGCAAGGAAAGACAGGACTCAGTTTATAATGCGCTGCTGTCGATTAAAGCAAATCCAAGCGATCTAATAGCTGTCCATGATGCCGCACGTCCATTGTTATCACTTGAAATTCTAAAGACTGCTATTACAACCGCACAAAAAAAAGGCAACGCCTTAGTTTGCGTTAAAGCTAAAGATACTTTGATTAAGGGCGATAGTTACGTTCATAGTTATATTAATCGCGATGAAATTTTTTATGTCCAGACACCGCAAATATTCCGTCATAAAGAAATCAAAAAAGCTATGGACGTAGCATACTCGCAAAATTTTTATGGTACGGATGAATCAATTCTTGTAACTAGAATGGGAATCAAGGTAAATATTGTGGAAGGCTCAATAATAAATTTTAAGATTACTACAAAGTCTGACATGGAATTATTAAAAAGAATAACCGGTTAAACATTTACGCTATAAGTACGATAATGTTCAGTGTATTCTATACCATTGAATATTTAGTTCATAATAATTACTTTAGCCGGACTTAAATTTGTTAATTTATATGTTTTTGTTAGCAACAATAATAATACTTTCTTATCTAATAGGTTCTATTCCTACAAGCATAATAGTAACCAAAGCGATAAAAGGCGTTGACATTAGAGATTACGGCAGCGGTAATGCCGGAGGCACAAACGTAATGCGTGTTCTCGGCTGGAAAATTGGTCTGCTTGTAATAATACTTGATGCATTTAAAGGAGTTTTAGCAGTGGTTATAGTTGCAAGGCTGCATTACGGTTCTATGCCTTTTACAAACTCTACTCCTTTTGATGATTTCACATTGATTCAAATTATTGCCGGTTTATCTGCTGTAATCGGGCATATATGGACTGTGTTTGCCGGCTTTAGAGGCGGCAAAGGAATTGCTACAGCGCTCGGCATGCTTTTGATGATCTCAACAGTCGATATATTGGTTGCAGTCGGAGTTTTTATTCTTGTTGTAAGCGTTTCAAGATATGTTTCTCTCGGATCAATTTTGGGTGCAATCTCTGTTCCTTTGACCTTAGTTATAAGAGAAAATGTTTTTGACGTTCATATCCCAGGTTATGATACATTGCTGCCGTTTGTAATTGGAGTATCGTTGCTTGTAATATTTACGCACAGAAAAAATGTTGTACGTCTTTTAAACGGCAGTGAAAGCAAAGTAAGCTTTTCCAAAAAGAAAAATTCTTAAATTAATTAATGAAAATATCTGTTTTAGGCGCTGGAGGCTGGGGCACAACCCTTGCGATCCTGCTTCATTATAACGGACATAACGTCACCCTTTGGGAATATAAACGGAGCTACGCTAAGCTTCTTAATAAAAAAAAAGAAAATATTGATTACCTTCCTGGCATTACTATCCCGGATGAAATTTTAATTACTCACGACATTGAGGAATCAACGTGCAATCAAAATATGATTGTGCTTGCTGTTCCATCACAATTTTTAAGAAGTGTTGTGAAGGAAATTAAATTTTCTGATATAAAAAATTCTCTAATAGTTAACGTCGCAAAAGGGATAGAAACAAAAACTTTGATGACAATGTCGCAAATGTTAAAAGATGAAGTTCCCCTAATAGATGAAAATCAGATCGGAGTTCTATCCGGTCCGAGCCATGCTGAAGAGGTCAGCAGAAGAATTCCCACAGCAGTAGTTGCTTCGTCGAAAGACCATGATACTTCAAAATCGATTCAGTCAACTTTTATGACTTCATATTTTAGAGTTTATTCTTCTACTGATATTCTCGGTGTTGAACTCGGAGGTTCATTAAAAAATGTTATTGCAATAGGCGCAGGGATTATAGACGGCGCAAAGTTCGGCGATAATACAAAAGCAGCGATTATGACACGCGGAGTTGCAGAGATAGCAAGGCTTGGTGTTGCGATGGGAGCCTGCCCGGAGACTTTTTCCGGCTTATCAGGAATGGGAGATTTGATCGTAACTTGCATGAGCCGGCACAGCCGCAATCGATTTGTTGGCGAGCAAATCGGCGCGGGGAAAAAATTAAAAGAAGTTTTGAAATCTATGACAATGGTTGCCGAAGGAGTTGAAACGAGCAGATCTGCTTCTCATCTGGCAAGGAAGAATGATGTCGAAACTCCGATTGTTGATGAAGTATATAAAATTTTATTTGAAGACAAAGATCCCGTAAAAGCGACAACAGATCTTATGACCCGCGATATGAAAATGGAATAGAAAATTTCGATCAAATCAATTTTTAAAACCTGTGGTAAAGCTTTAACAATTCTTCCGAAAAATTTTGCTGAAGTAACGAGTTGAAATATTTTGGATAGGAATGTAGACGGAGTTGTCCACTCCGTCTACGAAAAATAAATTTAGGCAACAGTAATAGCTTTTTCTAAATAAACGTCTTGAATAATATTTAAGAGTTTAACACCTTCAGTCATTGGACGTTGAAAAGCCTTTCTGCCTGAAATTAAACCCATACCGCCGGCTCTTTTATTTATAACGGCAGTCTTAGCAGCTTCAGCAAAATCATTTTCTCCCGAAGCTCCGCCGCTGTTTATCAATCCTGCTCTTCCCATATAATTGCTTATTACCTGGTAGCGTGTAAGATCGATTGGATTTTCGCTTGATAATTCCGAATAAACTTTTTTGCTTGTCTTTCCGAATTTTAATGCATCGAAGCCTCCATTGCATTCGGGAAGCTTTTGTTTAATTATGTCAGCTTCAATAGTAACGCCGAGATGATTAGCCTGTCCGGTTAAATCAGCTGCAACATGATAATCTTTTTCTTTTGTTTTGAAAGCTTCATTTCTTAAGTAGCACCAAAGAACAGTTGCCAATCCTAACTCGTGAGCGCGGTGGAAGGATTCGCTTACTTCGATTATTTGTCTGTTGCTTTCTTCGGAACCGAAATAAATAGTGGCTCCGACTGCTGCTGCGCCCATTTCATAAGCCTGCTCGACATTTGCAAACATTATTTGATCATACTTGTTCGGATAAGTTAGAAGTTCGTTATGATTTAGCTTTACAAGGAAAGGTATTTTGTGTGCATATTTTCTTGAGCACATTCCAAGCACGCCTAAAGTTGAAGCAACAGCATTGCAGCCGCCTTCGATGGCAAGCTTAACTATATTTTCAGGATCAAAATACTGTGGATTTGGCGCAAAGGACGCTCCTGCTGTGTGTTCAATTCCTTGATCAACAGGTAAGATAGAGACATAACCGCTGCCGGCTAATCTGCCGCTCATGAAAATCCATTGCAGGTTTTTTAAAACATTAATATTTCTGTCGCTCTGGGCAAATATTCTGTCGACGAAATCCGGACCAGGCAGATGAAGTTGTTCTTTTGGAAATTTAGCTTTATAACTTAAAAGTGATTCGGCTTCGCTTCCTAATAACTCTTGAATTTTATTTAACATTGTTACTCCGTTTTTATTAAAATAAATAACCTAATTCCCGATACAAAAATAAAGTTTAGTGTAGTGGAATTCAATTGTAAAATTTAAATAAAAAAACAAAACATTCGTAAAGCTTTAAATAATAAAAAAACCTCAAAAGACTATGTAAATCTTTGAGGTTTAGTTTAATATTTATACTAAAATAAATTTAGAGATTCATAATATCATTATAAATTATAAAAGCCATCAGCAGAAGGAGAATAACAAATCCTGCATTTTGAATTGCAACTTTTACTTTGATCGGAATTTCTTTTTTCATTATTCCTTCAACAATGATCATGACAAGATGCCCGCCGTCCAATGCAGGGAAAGGAAATATATTTATCAAAGCAAGGCTCAAGCTTAAGAACGCAAGAAAATAAATGAAGCTTAGAAGTCCGTTATCGGCAGACTTAACTGCAAACTCAGCAATCTTAATTGGACCGCCGAAAACTTTTCCGAACGCAACTTTACCGCTGAATACTTTCCCGATCATTTGAACAGTTAGATCTGCGTAACTTATTATATCTCCGCCGGCGTAATAAAACGACGAAAAGAAGCCGTATGTTTTTATTTCAACCGGACCGGTAAATATATCTCCAAGCCCGATCCCAATCATTCCGTTCGAGCCGGGAATAACCGACAGGTTAAGAGTATCTTTTCCTCTTTCTACAACTACCGGTATCGGAATATTTTTATGACTCGAAATTATTTGAGTTACTTCCTGGCTAGAATAAATTGGGCTTTTATTTATTGAAAGAAAAATATCTCCTTCTTTTAATCCGCCCTTGCTAGCCGGCGAATTTGGCAGCACTTGAACGACACCGGGTTTAACGCCGTCAGGTATCAGGAAAAATTGTTTGTCTTCAGACCCTAATTCAGATCTCCCCACATTAATAATATGATTAGCACCGTTTCTGTTTATCTTGAAGCTTAAATTTTGTCCGATATATTTTACAAGTACATCAGTTCTTACGTCGTCCCAGTTTTCAACCGAGCTTCCATTGATAGATAAAATTTTGTCCCGCGCTTCAAACCCAAGTGAGTCTGCTTTACTTTTAGGAACAACAAATCCCACAGAAGTAGTTTTTGTAATCTCGCGTCCCCGGAAGAAATTTGACCACCAAAATACCATCAATGCAAGAATCAAATTCATTATAACACCGGCGGTAATAACAATTATCTTTTTCCATGTAGGCTGAACTCTAAACTCATAAGGCTTCGGTTCCTGGTTTGCAAATTCTGTATCAAAACTTTCATCAACCATTCCAGCAATCTTTACATATCCTCCTAGCGGAAGCAAGCTTAGCCTGTAATCAGTGTTTCCTTGACCGTCAAATTTTTCTGGAAGATCTCCGAAAGTAAATCCATTAATTTTATTCCAGCCGAATAATCGCTTTCCGAATCCTATCGCAAAAACGTCGGCGCGCATTCCTAATAATTTAGCGGCAGCAAAATGACCAAACTCATGTATAAAAACCAAAATACCGATTGTTATAGCAAAATAAATAACGTAATCCATTAAAGGGAAAACTCCTTTTTAATTAAGTGTTGAAACATATTCTCTTGTTTGACGGTCGCAGTCGAATATAGTTTCAATGTTTGGGGATTTATGATTTTCTATTTTATCCAAAGCTTTGTTTATATAAACAGGTATTGATGTGAACTTAATTTTTCTGCTTAAAAACTTTTCAACAGCGACTTCATTTGCAGCATTCAAAATACACGGCGCTGTTCCGCCTTCCTCGAGAACTTTGTATGCAAGACCAAGGCATTCAAATTTTTCGAGATCAGGCTCGAAAAAAGAAAAGCTGCCGATCTTTGGAAGATCAGTTCTTTCAAAATTATTTTGAAGACGTTCGGGATAAGTTAATGCATATTGAATCGGCAGCTTCATATCTGGCAATCCAAGCTGCGCTTTAATTGAGCCGTCAATAAACTGCACCATCGAATGTATAATCGACTGCGGGTGTATTACCACATCAATTTTATTTTTCCTAATCCCAAAAAGCCACCGAGCTTCTATTACTTCGAGTCCCTTGTTCATCAAAGTTGCAGAGTCAATCGTAATTTTATTTCCCATCTTCCAGTTTGGATGATTCAGCGCTTCTTCAACAGTTACATCTTCAAAATATTTTTTCTCTTTTTTATGAAAAGGTCCTCCGGAAGCTGTTATAATTAATTTCTCAATTGATTCCGTACTTTCGCCTTCAAGGCATTGATATATTGCGCTGTGTTCGGAATCTATCGGGATTAATTTTGAGCTAAAAACATTACAGAGATTTGTTACAAGCTCGCCTGCAACAACAAGAGTTTCTTTATTTGCAAGTGCGATTATTTTGCCGCGCTTAATTGCTTCGAGCGCCGGAGCAAGCCCGTAAAATCCAACCATCGCCCCGACAAAAATATCATAATCCAAACCTGCCGCAGCGTCTATTAAGCTTGAAGCTCCGGTAAGAACTACACATTTATTTCCAACTTTATCTCTTAGCTTTATGCCTGCCGCTTCGTCTTTTACCACAACATATTTCGGATGAAATTCTTCAATTTGTTTTTCCAGCAAATCAATTCGAGTGTTTACGGTAAGAGCTGCAACTTCAAATCTGTCAGGGAAATTTCTAATTACATTTAATGTATTTACGCCAATGGATCCGCTTGATCCTAATATTAAAATTTTTTTCATAATCCCAAATAATTAGGGCTTAAAAGTAAGTAAGAAAGCCTTTGGAATCAATGTTAAAGAAAAAACTTGTCATGTGTATTATTACTTATAAATGTTTTATAACACAGGATAAAAAGATGTTTTGAAAATTATGACAAATAAATTTATTTTAACTTAAAACATTCAACCATCCATTAACACTATGAGAAAAATAATGAGAAATTCAAAACTCTGGTTAGTTATTTCAATTCTTTTTTTAGCGGCGAATCAAAATTTTGCACTTCCGCGGTTTGCGTTAAGAATGGGCGCACAATGTGCAGACTGCCATGTTGATCCAGACGGCGGCGGCATGCGTACTCACGGCGGCTGGCATTACGGTCTAAGGGTTCTTCCTCTTGTTTCGCCGACTGAAAGAGACAAAGATTTAACTATGGGAGACGATATCGGAAAGAACATTCGCATCGGCTTTGATTACCGTACTCAATACATTTATTCACAGGAGCTTGGGAAGACTGCATTCCAGAAAATGCAAGGCTCTTTTTATTTGAGTACGAAAATTCTTGATAAGATAGACGTTTACTCGAATTATGATTTCGTAAATTCAACCTGGGTTGGATTTGCCGCAGCCCATATTCTTCCGAATGACAGCTACATAAAAGCCGGCGCCTTTGTGCCGGACTACGGCGTTCTTCTTGATGATCATACTGCTTATACACGCGGCGGCGACCTCGGCTATTTGTTTGCAACTAACCAGCGCCAGGGATTAATTTTTGATCCAAGGTACAGCGTAACCGGCGTGGAAGTCGGCTACAACATTTCTGATTTCGGAGTCTTTACCGCAAGCGTTGGCAGTCCGGTGTCGCTTAATTTTCAAAGCGATCCTGCTTACACTGCTTCAATCAGATTTAACCCGGTAATAGCAAACAAGCTTGCGTTAATGTTTGGAGGATCGTTTACAAACTTCCAGGGCCCGTTAATTTACACACAAGTTCCTTCCGAGCATAAAGTAAATATGTACGGCGGATTTTTAGGGTTTGGTATTGACGACTTTACCCTTATCGGCGAATATGATATTGCTAACGATTATATTTTGACAGGCACGAAATCAAGCGCGCAAATGCTTGAGGCTTCCTATGTACTTACAAAAGGTCTGGAAGCGGTAGCGAGGTATGATAGGTTTGTCCCGAACACGAGCGTATCAAATAACAATGTTTCGAGATTAGTTTTAGGATTTAGTTTTTATCCTTACAGCTTTGTTGAAATAATTCCTCAATACAGATTCCAGTTCCAGCAGTCGCCGGGGCAGCCTGCTCCAAAGCAGGATTCCGCTCTTCTGCAATTCCATTTTTATTATTAAGATTATTTAAAAGAAAGAGCCGCATTGTGCGGCTCTTATTGTATATATTTCTTTTAGCCGTGTTACGCTAACATTAATTCTTTGCTCCAATTTTATTTTCTTCTTGACAGTGGCAAACGATTTCCCTACTTTAGTTCAGTATTATTTATACAAGAATATTTTAGGGAGCGTTTATGTATTACGTTAAGAATATTTTTGGTCATTTATTTTTTAATTCAATCACCCCCCCCCATTCTATAATTGTTATAAATCCTGTTTTAATCCGGAAGGTTAAAGTAACGCTTAAATAAGTATCAGGGAGAATAACAATGCTTTTGAAAGGGTTCGTTTTTTGTTTAATAATTTTGCTACCTTGTCAATTCGTTTATAGGCTTAATGACAAGAGAAGCAAATCTATTTATCGCACAGGTCTGATTCATTCCCGTAACAAGGTGGAAAACTTTTTATTAACTCTCCTTATTCATACGGTACTAACATGAAACTTATTACTCTTAGTAATCTATCATTGAATAAATTCTTAAACTTGATCTTAAACTTACTCTTAATCTTAAACCTCTTTTTCCTTTTATCTTTTGAAAGCTGTAAAAGCCCAACTGCGCCCAAGAGCTACAGGCTTAGTCTTTCTGTCTCTGATGTTAGCTGCACAGAAGCGTGGATTAAACTTACCGTTAACAACGCTCCTTTGCCGGCTAATGTTGTAATAAAGAGAAACGGAAATAATTTATTCAGCTTTAATCTTACAAGCAGCGATACTACTGTTTACGACAGTACTCTTTTACCAAACCAAACCTATACATATCAGGCAGCATACGGGAAAGCCTATCCCACAGAAACAAGCCAAACAGTTACTGCTAAAACAATGGATACTACAAGCAATAATTTTACCTGGCAGACAATTGTACTTGGTGATGGATTAAATAATTACTTTAACGATGTTGCGGTTGTTAGCGATACTTCTATCTGGGTTGTAGGTAAATTTAATCTTCAGGATTCAATCGGCATGTTCAATGTAATGCATTGGGACGGAATTAAATGGAATCCTTTTCATCTTACAGCTATTGATTCAAGTGGTAATCCATTAACGCCTGAGCTAAGAGGAATATTATATTTTTCTGAAAATGATATATGGTTTGCCGGCGGCAGTATTTTTCACTGGGATGGAAAGAAATTTAGTTTTTCACTTGAAAGATATACCTATTTCAACGGAGGAAGTGAAACTGTAGATAGGTTATGGGGCAATTCTGATCAAAATATTTATGGTGTAGGTTCTTTAGGAACAATTGTTAAAAATGACGGGAAAAGCTGGCAACAGATACAGAGCGGTACTACATTAAACATTCAAGATATTTGGGGCGCTAATGATCCAATAACCGGCAAAGAGCAAATTCTTTGTATTGCCTCTAATGTACTTTCGTTAAACCAAAATGTGTTAATTCAAATTAAAGATGGTTCTGCTCATCTTATCTCTAACCAGGGTCTGCCTCCTTATTATTTTAGTTCGGTCTGGTTTAAGAATTCTAATCTTGCCTATGTAACTGGTAACGGTACTTATAAAAGTTATAATTTTTTTAATAATACAGGATGGATAACAATACTGCCTCTTATTACAACATATTATTCATACTCTATAAGAGGCAACGACGTAAACGATATATTTTTTTGTGGGTCATATGGCGACTTAGCGCATTATAACGGGGTGCATTGGTATGACTATTTAGGAAAGGAGCTGCAAACATTTAATGGTAACTTATACGGATTTAGCGTTAAGGGTAACACTGTCTGTGCAGTCGGAGCGGTAGCAGGCAATAAAGTTCAGGCAGTGATAATACTTGGAAGGAGAAATAATTAAATAATGCTGCAATGTCATATAAGAGAACCTACAACAAATTAAAAACCGGCATCAAAAGCTGGCGGGCTTAAGATACCGGCATTGTGCAAATATCAGAACGTTCCTACGGAGGCTGAATAAAAAGATTCTGCTTAGTTTCTAAGAAATTATTGAAAGTGTTTTAGATGAAGAACTTTTATATTTTATTTTTAGTAGTAATAATAACTTTCTTACAGTTTAGCTGCAAAAGCCCTACTGCACCTAAGAGCTACAGGCTTAGCCTTTCTGTCTCAGATATTAGCTGCACCGAAGCGTGGATTAAACTTACCGTTAACAACGCTCCTCTTCCCACTAACGTTGTAATTAAGAGAAACGGAAACAGTATATTTAGTTTTAATCTTACAAGCAGCGATACTACTGTTTATGATAGTACTCTTTTTCCAAACCAAACCTATATATACCAAGCAACATACGGAAAAGCTTATCCCACAGAAACAAGCCAAACAGTTACTGCTAAAACAATGGATACTACAAGTAATAATTTTTCTTTCCAAACATTTACTTTTGGCGCCTCAAATGCCGGAAGCAGCTACTTAAATGATATAGCAATAATAAATGATAATGACATCTGGGCTGTAGGCGCTGTGTATCTTGATAGTGCCGATGGAGCGCCAGACCCTAATGCTTATAATGCAGTTCAATGGGATGGTAGTAAATGGAATTTAAAGAGGATTTTTTATTATGGAAATTGCAGTGCAGTAAAATATCCTCCATTAAGATCAATATATATTTTTTCAGATAATAGTATTGTTGTAACAAATGGCGGAAGTGTCGGCTGGGTAAATGACGATTCGGTAAAGCTAGACTGCCGAGTAAATCCTTTGCTAACCGGAGCTATAAATAAAATATGGGGGACATCAAGTAATGATTTTTATGTAGTAGGTAATGGTGGCAGTATTGCACATTACCAAAACGGCTTGTGGCAGCAGATAGAGAGCGGAACAAATCTGCAATTTCTCGATATATATGGAGTAGCTGATCCTGCTACTGGCAAGCAGCAAATTCTTGCTGTCTGTTCGCAAAATTATCCTCCAGGCAACGGTGTATTTAGTATTCAAGGAAATACTGCAACGGAGATTTCATCTAATTTCAATTCTCCTGGTTATCCTGTTCTTCCCGAATTATTCAGCGTATGGTTTGTACCTAACACACGTTATTATATTGCAGGAGACGGCATATTTGAAAAGCATTCTCTTTCAGATAGTCAATGGAATAATGGACCACATGATATTACAAGGTATGGAACAGCGAGTATAAGAGGCACCGGGCTTAACGATATATTTGTTGCCGGGTCTTTTGGTGATTTTCTTCATTTCAACGGAGTAAGGTGGCAAAGCTTCACAGATAAAACAAGCCTTCCTAACGGCAGTTATTCGAGGGTGGCAATAAAAGGAAATTTAATTATCGCTGTTGGGGTTAATGATGCCCGTGCAGTAATTACAATGATAAAAAGGCAATAAGAAAGGAAAAACAAATATGAAAAGAGCGCCGCCCGAAGAAAGAAAAACCGTCCCCCGTGTTTGCCCACAGGGAACGGCATTATGCAAACAAATTGAAGCCAGTGTTTAATGCGAAGCTTTGCATCGCATTAGTATGCTTTTTTGTTTGCTGTCTAAACAAAGGAATTTCCGTACCAGTTAATATAAAATAAAATTTGCAAAAAATTTAATTGGAGTATTAAAATGAAAAATATAATTATTTTAGTTGTGACTTGTACTATTATAGCGCTTATACCGGCAGCTATTTTTGCCCAGCAGTCTGGAACATACAGCCTCACAACGTCAACATATCAAAGACAACTTATCAAAACATCATCAACTAATCCTACATCACCGGGGCTTAATAACGGTACCGATCTTAACGTCGGTACACAGTCTCTTGGAGGTAGTACTTACTATTATAGATCATTCTATGAATGGAGTATCCCTGACTCTGTAATACCCTCCGGTGCTACCATCGACAGCGTTGAATTGCATTACGAGTATTATAATAATCTTCAGGGCTATCACCCTTTATTTACTAATTTATATGATGGAGCAGTAGATTTAGTAAATCCTGATCTAAATACGCTCTGGAATAATTCTCAAGATCCATTTCATGAAATAGCCAGTTTTCTACCTGGTTCTCAGGGAGTATATGACCAGGTGTATGGACCTGGAAGTGCAATGGTATATTCTATACAGCATGAGCTTTTGTAATGCTTAAGTTGGAAATGGACTTTTGTTAAATTTAATTATGTTTAAGAAACAAAATATACAGGAGTAAAAAATGACAGAAATAAACGCGAAGCCGGAAGAACGGAAGAGAATGAGCGCAA